>NZ_JBFBBK010000004.1:0-314308 GCF_040682635.1 Streptomyces sp. NPDC051133 | reverse complement strand
GCCGACGGAGTCGAGGTCTCACCACCACCGTGAGCCGACGGAGTCGAGGTCTCACCACCACCGTGAGCCGACGGAGTCGAGGTCTCACCACCACCGTGAGCCGACGGAGTCGAGGTCTCACCACCACCGTACGAGGGTGGGGTGCCGTAGTCTCCGCGGTCGTCGGAATCACCGTGGCCGGAGTCCTCGCCGGGACTGTTCCGGCCGACCTGGCTCGAGCCGCCCCCGGTGCTCTGCGAACCGTGCGTGTTGCCACACGAGTTGCCGAACGCCGGGTTGAGCGCCGCCGCCACGTCCACGGAGTCGCCGCAGACGTTGACCGGGACGTTCACCGGGGCCTGGATGCTGTTGCCGGACAGCACGCCTGCCGAGCCCTGAGCGGCGCCATGCGCTTGGGAGTCGGCGAGCGCGGTACTGCCGCCGTACAAGGACAGCATGCCGGTCGCAGCGGCGGCCACGACCATGCCCTTGCTGAGGGTCTGTCGCAATCTCGTTGTCTTCCTGCTCGAAGATGTGGGAAGGCCGGCCCCGGAACGGAGGATCGACACCACCGGTCCGGGGCCGGCCCAGAACGCAGCCGGTGTGGCTGGCGCGTTGCGCGGCGAACGTCAGTGGTTCGCGCAGCCGTCGCCGAGCGCGGGGTTCAGCAGGCCGATGACGTCCACCGTGTCACCACAGGCGTTGACCGGGACGTGGATCGGCAGCTGGATCGTGTTGCCGGAGAGGACACCGGGGGAGTTGGTGGAGGTGCCCTGCGCCCCGGAGTCGGCGAAAGCCGGGGTGAAAGCACCCAGGGCGAGGATCGCGCCGGCGACAACAGCAGCGCTCTTCTTCATGAGATTTCCCTTCTCTGCGGTCATGCCCCTTTGACGGCCGAAGCCGAGCGAGCACAACTTGAACGGCTCGCACCATGACCGGCAGGTTGTAAAACGAGGGATAGACAGCCGGAGAAACTACGGAACGCGCGCCGCCCGTTAATTCACTCGAACGCCTTCACAGAATTGACAGGTCGGCGGAAACGAAGCCCGATCGAACAGCGGCGAAGACGGCGAAAGCCGCCCGGGCGGCGGCAGCGGAGGACCCGCGCGTCGCCCGGACGGATCTGTTCGCGAGCCCGGATCAGCTGTTGCCGGTGCCGTTGGCGTCCAGGACGGAGACGTCGTCCACGAGGTGCGACAGCGGCTCGTCGTCCTTGGCCTGGGTGGAGTTCTCGGCGCACTGCTGGTTCTGCGGCGACGACAGGACCGGGATGTCCTGGACACCGACGTTGGCGATGACGGCCACGAGGGACTGCGCGTTGACCTTCGCGGGCAGGCCGACGCAGAGCTTGTTGAGCGAGCTCTGCACCAGGGTGGCCTGCGGGCTGAGGTTGCCCCGGGTCACGTTGTTGCCGAACGCCTCCGCGGCGCCGTCGCCGCTGAGCGACGTGGTGCCCGTGTCGTTGCCGGTGGCAAGCGCCTGGGGGGCTGCCGCCGCCGACACACCGACGAAGGACGCGGCGACCGCCGCCACGGCCATTGCCTTCTTCAGCATTTCGCTTTCCTTTCCTTGGCTCCTCGCCAAGACGCACGTTCCTGCCTCCGCATCAACCGCGGTCCGGCCGATTGGTTGCGGGGGATCACCCGATCGGATCGTTCGGCGGAGCGGATCCGGTGGAATTGCCGTATGCGGTGGCCGAACCGCGTTCCACATCCCCGTATGAGCCTTCGGATCACCGACGTATGGGCCATTGGAGTGAACGGGAGCAACTCCTCGACACACCGGGCGGTTGAACCGGGAGCTCCGGTGGACGGGGTTTCTCCAGAAGGGAATGCGCAATGATCAAGAAGGTTCTGGCCACCGCCGCGGTCGCCGCCTCCGTCGTCGGCGCCGGCGCTGCCGCCGCGGCTCCGGCCCTGGCCACCGGCAACGACCACGGCACCACGTCGCTCAGCGGCAACGACGCCACGCAGGCGTTCGGCAACTCCGCCACGTTCGGCAACATGAGCCCGCAGATGGCGCTGATCCAGGGCTCGTTCAACAAGCCCTGCATCGGCCTGCCGGCGAAGGTCAACGCCCAGTCGATCCTCGCCCTGGTCAACGTCGGCGTCCAGGACATCCCGGTCCTGTCCTCGCCGCAGAACCAGCAGTGCACGGAGAACTCGACCCAGGCCAAGGGCGACGAGGCCCTCTCGCACATCCTGGACGACATCTCCGCGCTGTCCGCGAACGGCAACGGCAACAACTGAGGCCATCGGGGTTCCCGACGCGCCCACGACGGGCCGCCGAGCCCTTCGGCGGCCCGTCCGCCGTCTCCCGGTGCCGCCTCCGACGTCGCCCCGCGCTCACCCCGAGCCGCGGGGGGCGTTCATGAACTCATCGGACTGCGCTGGTCCGATCGGGGCAAACACCGCAACTCCGGCGGGTTTCCCGCCGTTGACGATCATGCAACTCCTCCCCGGAGTCCGCCTTTCGAAAGGGAATCAACATGAAGAAGCTGTGGGCAACCGCGGCTGTTGCCGCCTCCGTCGCCGGTCTGGCCGGCATGGCGGCCCCCCAGGCCCTGGCCACGGGTGACGACCACGGCACCACGTCGCTCAGCGGCAACGACGCCAGGTCGTCCTTCGGCAACTCGGCGACCCTCGGTGACATGAGCCCGCAGCTCTCGCTGGTCCAGGGCTCGCTGAACAAGCCGTGTGTCGGTCTGCCGGCGAAGGTCAACGCCCAGTCGATCCTCGCCCTGGTCAACGTCGGCGTCCAGGACATCCCGGTCCTGTCCTCGCCGCAGAACCAGCAGTGCACGGAGAACTCGACCCAGGCCAAGGGCGACGAGGCCCTCTCGCACATCCTGGACGACATCTCCGCGCTGTCCGCGAACGGTCAGAGCAACAGCTGAGCAGTCGTCGTTCCGCTGCGGCGGGTCACCGGTTCCCCGGTGGCCCGCCGCTTCGCGTCATGGGCGGTACAGGGCCTCGATCTCCTCCGCGTAGACGGCCGTGACCGCGTGCCGCTTCACCTTCAGCGAGGGGGTCAGCAGCCCGTTCTCCTCGGTGAACTCCCCCTCCACCAGGGCGAAGGCGCGCACGGACTCGGCACGCGAGACGGCCTCGTTGGCGTAGTCGACGGCCTTCTGCACCTCGGCGCGCAGCCGGTCGTCGCGGACCAGCGAGGACGGCGGGGTGTCCGGCGGCAGCTTCCGAACGGACAGCCAGTGGGCGACCGCCTCCGGGTCGAGGGTGATCAGCGCGGCGACGAAGGGCCGGTTGTCGCCGACGACCACGCACTGTCCGACCGGTGAGCGGCTGCGCAGCCGGTCCTCCAGGACGGCCGGGGAGACGTTCTTGCCGCCGGAGGTGACGAGGATGTCCTTCTTGCGGCCGGTGATGGTGAGATAGCCGTCCTCGTCCAGGGCGCCGAGGTCACCGGTCGCGAACCAGCCGTCGCTCAGCACGGCGTCCGTGGCCCGCCGGTCGTTCCAGTACGCCCCGAACACCACCCCACCACTGATCAGCACCTCCCCGTCGTCGGCGATGCGTACGGCGACCCCCGGGACGGGCGGGCCGACCGTGCCGGGGCGGGGGCCGAGCGGGGGGACGATCGTGGCGGCGGCGCTGGTCTCGGTCAGACCGTAGCCCTCGTAGACGACGATCCCGGCCGCGTGGAAGAAGAGGTTGAGGTCGCGGTCCAGCGGGGAGCCGCCGCTGATGGCGTACCGGATCCGGCCGCCCAGCTCCTTGCGGATGCGCCGGTAGACCAGCAGGTCGTACAGGGCCCAGGCGGCGTACAGCCCCGGACCCGGACCCTTCCCGGTGCCGAGGAACTTCCTCAGGTACGCCTCGCCGAAGCGGACGGCGATCCGCTCGGCCCGGTCGAAGGAGGCGGCCCGGCCGGTCTTCTCGGCGGTGGCGCGCCCGGTGTCGTGGATCTTCTCGAAGAGGTACGGCACCCCGACCAGGAAGGTCGGCCGGAACTCGCGGAGCGCGGGCCGGAGTTCGTCGGGTCTGACGCTCGGGAAGTGGCCGGTTTCGATGCGGGCCAGCAGGCAGGCGATTTGCAGGGTGCGGCCGAGGATGTGGGCGAGCGGCAGGAAGAGCAGGGTGGAGGCGGTCCGGCCGGTGACGGCCTGGAAGACGGGGTGCAGCAGTTCGACGGTGTTCGCGGCCTCGGCGTGCAGGTTGGCGTGGGTGAGGACGCAGCCCTTCGGCCGGCCCGTGGTGCCGGAGGTGTAGCAGAGGGTGGCGATGGTGTCGGGAGTCAACGCGCCACGGCGCTTGGTGAGTTCGTCGTCGGAGATGTCACGGCCGAGGATGCCGAGGTCGGCGAGCGCTCCCCCCGGCGCGGCGGTGTCCGGTGTCCCCGCGAGCTGCCACAGGCGGGGCGGCCGGGGGTGGCGCGCAGTGCCGGCGGTGACCGTGGCCGCGTTCTCGGCGGTCTCGGTGACGACGAACCGGGCGCCGGAGTCGCGGACGATCCACTCCACCTGTTCGGCGGAGGAGGTCGGGTAGACGGGCACGGACTGGCCGCCGGCCGCCCAGATCGCGAAGTCCAGGACGGTCCACTCGTAGCGGGTGCGGGACATCACCGCGATCCTGCCGCCGAGTTCGAGACCGGCGGCGATCAACCCCTTGGCGACGGCGGCGACATCGGCGGCGAAGGCGGCCGCCGTCGCCGGCCGCCAGGCTCCGCCGGTACGACGGCGCAGCAGGACCGCGTCCGGGGTCTCGGCCGCGTGGGCGAACGGCAGGTCGGCCAGGGAGCCGGCGGTGAGCGGGGGTGCGAGGGGTGCGCTGCGCACCTCGCGCACGACACCCCGCGCGTCCTTGACGACCTCCACCGAGCCGCGGGCCGCCAGGTCGGTGCGCTGCCGTGCCCGTTTCAGATCCCTGCGTACGCCCATGACGACTCCCGGTCGCGGTGGTGCCCTGCACGGTCCTTACCGGAGCGTCAACTTACTCGGAAGTAAGGGTAGGTCAATGGGACGCGCACTCCCCGTCGGTCACCGTGATGGTGACGGAGTCGTAGCCCATGGCCTGCTTGCGTTTCATGGCCTGGACGCCGAGGCAGAACGCGGTGTCGACCGGGTTGTCCGGGTTGTGGACGTAGCGGTTGGCGCCCTACTTGCTGCGGACGAATATCCGGTCCTCGTCGTCCCCGTCGCCGGTCGTCAGGAGACCACGTCCTTGCGGGCGAAGCCTCTGAACGCCAGGGCGAACAGGACCAGGGCGTAGGTGAGGGAGATCGCCGTGCCCTGGATCATGCCGGACCACTCGGGGTGCGGCTGCACGGCGTCGGCCCAGGCGAACTGCCAGTGCGCGGGCAGGAAGTCGCGCCAGTGGCCGAGTGCGGTGACGGCGTCCAGGACGTTGCCGACGATGGTCAGGCCGACCGCGCCGCCGACCGCGCCGAGCGGGGCGTCCGTCTTCGTCGACAGCCAGAACGCCAGCCCGCCGGTGACGAGTTGGGACACGAAGATGTACGCCACGGTGACCACGAGCCGCTGCAGTGCCGTACCGGTGTCCAGCGCGCCGCCGGTGGGGATCTGCAGCGGTCCCCAGCCGTAGGCGGCCGTGCCGGCCGCGAGGGCCACGACCGGCAGCAGCACCATCGCGGCGAGACTCATCCCGAGCGCCACGGTCAGCTTGGACAGCAGCAGCCGGGCCCGGGGCACGGGCGCGGCGAGCAGATAGCGCAGGGAGGACCAGCTCGCCTCCGAGGCGACCGTGTCCCCGCAGAACAGGGCGACCGGGACGACCAGCAGGAAGCCCGCCGACACGAACAGGTTCACCGCGGCGAAGTTGGCGCCGGACGCGGTGGCCGTGTCCATCAGGGTGATCCGGTCGTTCCTGCCGCCAGGGCCGCCGCCGACGGCGAAGGCGATCAGCAGCACGAACGGCAGCACGGCGAGGATCGCGCCCATGACCAGGGTGCGGCGCCGCTTGAGCTGCCGGATCAGCTCCACGCGCAGGGGCAGGGTGCGGCCCGCCTGATAGCCGGAGGCGACCTCGGTGAGCGTGCTCATGCGGAACCTCCGATCAGGGTGAGGAAGGCGTCTTCCAGGCGGCGGTGCGGGCCGACCGACGCGACCGGCACTTCCAGCCGGACCAGCTCCACGACCAGCCGCTCGGCTGTGCCGCCCGGTTCGAGCCGGACCAGCAGCCCGTCGTCGGTGCACACCGCGGAGGCGACGCCGGACAGCGCGGCCACCTTCTCCGCGACCGGCGCGTCCACCGGTGTGGCGGTGCCGATCAGCAGGGTGTCGCCGGAGCCGACGATGTCGCGGACGGGACCGGCCTGGACGAGCCGGCCGCGGTCCATCACCACCAGGTGGGTGCAGGACTGCTCGACCTCGGCGAGGAGATGGCTGGAGACGATCACCGTGCGTCCGCCGGACGCGTAGCGGATCATCACCTCGCGCATCTCGCGGATCTGGGGCGGGTCGAGGCCGTTGGTGGGCTCGTCCAGGATGAGCAGGTCCGGCAGGCCCAGCATGGCCTGGGCGATGGCCAGGCGCTGGCGCATGCCCTGCGAGTAGGTGCGCACCGCGCGGGCGAGGGCGTCGCCGAGCCCGGCGATCCGCAGGGCCTCGTCCAGGTGGGCGTCCTCGGCCGGGCGGCCGGTGGCCCGCCAGTACAGTTCCAGGTTCTCCCGGCCGGACAGGTGCGGCAGGAAGCCCGCGCCCTCCACGAAGGCGCCGACCCGGGACAGCACCGGCGCGCCGGGCCGGACCGCGTGGCCGAAGACGCGGATCTCGCCGTCGTCCGGGGTGATCAGGCCCATGAGCATGCGCAGGGTGGTGGTCTTGCCCGCGCCGTTGGGTCCGAGCAGGCCGAGCACCTGGCCCTTCTCCACCCGGAAGGACAGCCCGCGGACCGCGTACCGGTCCGCCGACTTCGCGTACCGCTTGCTCAGGTCCGTGATCTGCAGCGGTACCTCGGCCGACTCCGGGTCGGGTGCGGGGGCCGCCGTACGGCGGCGGCCGGTGAGCAGCAGGGCGAGCGCGGTGACCGCGCCGGCCAGGGGCAGCCACCACACCCAGGCGGGCAGCGGTGCCGCGGCGGTGGTGACCGCGGGGGCCGTCGGCACGCTCAGGCCGCCCTCGACGGAGACGGTGTAGGTGGCCGGGGCTGCCGGTGAGGCGTAGCCGAGGTCGGTGGAGGCGAGGACCAGGCGGAGCCGGTGGCCCTTCTGCACCTCGTGGTCGATCGCCGGGAGGGTGACCGTGACGTCCTTGCCGGACCTGGCGCCGGTCACCCGGAAGGGGGTGACGAGCTGGGAGGGCAGCACCTGTCGGGTGCCGTCGGGGCCGACGTCGTAGACCTTGCCGAACAGGACGGCGTCGCCGCCGGTCGAGGTGATGTGGACGGTGGCGGTCGGGGTGCCGGTGATCTGCAGGTCGCGGGTCAGGGGCGCGGAGTCGAACCTGGCGTACTGGCCGGGGAAGTCGAGGGAGACGCCCACGCCGAGCGCGGAGAGCTGGGAGAGGCCGCCGGAGCCGCCGAGGCCGGGCAGGGCGGAGACGCCGGGCGGGGCGGCCCCGGCCGGGTTGGCGACGTGCTGGGTGCCGCCGGTCAGGGCGAGGGTGCGCCGGTGGTCGCGCAGGCCCGGATAGGTCCTCGCGCTCGCGCCGCGCAGCTGGGCGGTGCCGTCGGTGGAGTCGACGCCTCCGGTGCGGGTGATCCGGAAGGCGGGGCCGGTGTCGGCCGAGGTGTCGCCCTTCAGGTACCGGTCGAACCACGCACGCACGCGTGCCTGGACCCGGCCGGTCTCCATGTCGCCGCCGTCATGGCCGCCCGCGATCCAGTCGACGTCGACGGGGGCGCCGCCTGCCCGGATCGCCTTCGCGGCCGCGTCGGACTGGGCGAGCGTGAACAGGGAGTCCGTCTGGCCCTGCACCAGCAGCGTGGGCACCTTGATGCGGTCGCCTACGGCGGACGGGGAGCGCTCCTCCAGCATCTTGCGGGCGGCCGGGTCCGGGGTGCCGGACTCGGCGACACGGTCGTACATCCGGCACAGCTCGGGGCTGAGGCGGTCACAGCCGCCGCCGGTGTTGACGAAGATCCCGGCCCACAGCTTCTTGAACACGCCGTTCGGGAACAGGGCGTCCGCCAGGTTCCAGTACGTGATGGCCGGCGCGATGGCGTCGACCCGGTGGTCGTACCCGGCGGCGAGCAGCGAGATCGCGCCGCCGTAGGAGCCGCCGGCCACGCCGACGCGCGGGTCGCCCGGTTTGTCGAGCCGTACCTCGGGGCGCTTCGCCAGCCAGTCGATGAGGCGGGAGACGTCGGCGACCTCGCCCTTGGGGTCGTTGAGCCCGATCTTCCCGGTGGACCCGCCGAAGCCGCGCGCGGACCAGGTCAGGACCGCGTACCCGTCCCGGGCGAGGTCCTCGGCCTGCTGCCGCATGTCGTCCTTGCTGCCGCCGAAGCCGTGCGCCAGCAGGACGGCGGGGTGGCGGCCGGCGCCGGCCGGGGTGAAGTAGGAGGTGTCCAGGCGCACCCCGTCGACCGCCATGACCCGGTCGCTCACGCGCACCGCCGCCGGGTCGCCGGAGGCGGTGGCCGCCGTCCAGGTCCCGGCTCCGGCGAGCACCACGACAGCGGCCGCGGCGGCGAACAGCCGGCGCGGCCCCTTGAGCAGTCCCCGCAGCGAGGACACCCGAAGATCCATGACTCAACGGTACGGGCCGCCACCGACAACCGGGGCAGCCGGTGGGCTGAACGCCGGGCCCTCCTCGGGGAGTACGAGGCGGCCCGGCGTACTTCGGGCGCGGTACGGCCCGTGTGCCTTCGGTCCGGCGGGGAGCCGCGGCTCCTCCCCCGCCACGACTGCCTTTACGCCACGGCCTGCGCGAGCCCGGCGTCCTCGTCGTCCTCGACGTCCTCGGGGAGGGACACCAGCCAGCGCGTCGCGCTGCGCGGGCGGAGGTAGAAGGCCCAGTAGAGGGTGGCGACGGCGGTGATGCCGCCGGTCCACAGCAGGTACGTGACGTCCTGCTCCACGAGGATGTAGACGAGGACCGCGATGAGCAGGACCGGCATCGCCGGCCACAGCGGCATCCGCCATGCCTTCCGGGTGCCGTGCGCCCCGCGCCGGGCGACCAGCGCGGCGATCGCGACCAGCAGGTACAGGCCGGTGACGGCGACGCCGGTGACGCCGTACAGCGTGTCCAGGTTGACGAAGCAGAGGAACGCGCCGGGGACGCCGACGACGAGGGTGGCGACCCAGGGGGAGCCGAACCGGCCGAGCTTGGCGAGGGCGTTGTTGACCGGGGAGGGCCAGGCCTTGTCGCGGGCGGAGGCGAAGAGCACGCGGGAGTTCTGGATGACCATGACGATGCCCGCGTTGATGATGGCGAGGGCGACGCACAGGCTGACGAAGGTGCCGACGGCCGAGTTGCTCCAGGCGATGACCATGCTGGAGATGTCGCCGCCGGTGAGGGCCTTCAGGTCGCCGGCGCCCAGGGTGATGGCCACGACCGGGACCAGGATGACCACGCTGGAGATGGCGAGCGTCGCGAGGACCGTGCGGGCGACGTTGCGGCGCGGGTTCTCCAGCTCCTCGGAGAGGTAGACGGCGGTGGAGAAGCCCTGGGTGGCGAAGAGGGCGATGGCGAGCCCGGAGAGCACCATCATGGCCGTGACGGGGTTGACGTGGGCGTGCTCGCCGGCGATCTGCAGCGAGCCGAGGCTGCTCACGCCGCGGTGGGAGTGGGTGAAGCCGAGCAGGGCGACGACACCGGCGGCGACGACCTCCAGGACCAGGAAGATGCCGGTGATCCAGGCGTTGGCGCGCAGGTCCAGCAGGCCGGCCAGGGTGGCCGCGATCATCACGCCGGCGCCCGTCATGGACGGGTCGAGGTGGACGAGGGGGGCGAGGTAGTCGGCGGTGCCCATCGCGATGACCGGGGGGACGATCATCACGACGAGGAGCGACATGACGAAGGCCAGCCAGCCGGCGAGCCGTCCGGCGAGGGTGGAGACGATCGCGTACTCGCCGCCCGCGCTGGGGATGAGGGTGCCCAGCTCGGAGTAGCAGAAGGCCACGGGGATGCAGAGCAGCGCGCCGATGGCGAGGCACAGCGCCGTCGCGGTGCCGAGGCTGGAGAACAGGTCGGGCACGATGACGAAGAGAGTCGAGGCGGGCGTGACGCACGACAGCGTCAGCAGGGTGCCGCCGACCACGCCGATGGAACGCTTCAGCGTCCGGGGACTGTCAGAGACGCCTGAGGCGTCCATGACGGCAGCGTCGGCTGGGCGGAGCGTGTCGGTCATGCGGCGGTTCCGATCGACTGGTGCGGGTGAGGGTGGGCTCGGGAGCGCTATCGCCTCCGGCGGATCGTCGTACGTTCGTCTCGTCCGCTCCCGGCGCCCATAGGGAACCCCGACGAAAACCACCACGTCAATGGCCGTTTACCTTCGGAATCCGCACTCGCGAACGGGATCACGCCGCATCACTTTCCCAGGCTGTGACGCGCTATAGGCGCATCCATCAAGCCCCAAGCTAATGTGACCTTGCTTTCAAAGGTCATCTGCGCGTAACCCCTTCGCCACCCGTTTCATCCCGCCGAAACGGGAACCGCAGCGAAGGTGTCAAAAAAATGTCAGGCCGTCCGGAATCCGGACGGCCTGACGGGGGCCGGAGGTGGCCTCCGGGTGACACTCAGTGGTTGCGCGGGAAGCCCAGGTCCACGCCCGCCGGGGCGTCGGCCGGGTCGGGCCAGCGGGTGGTGACGACCTTGCCGCGGGTGTAGAAGTGCGTGCCGTCGTTGCCGTAGATGTGGTGGTCGCCGAAGAGGGAGTCCTTCCAGCCACCGAAGGAGTGGTAGCCCACCGGGACCGGGATCGGCACGTTCACGCCGACCATGCCCGCCTCGACCTCCAGCTGGAAGCGGCGGGCCGCGCCGCCGTCCCGGGTGAAGATCGCGGTGCCGTTGCCGAACGGCGAGGCGTTGATGAGGGCCAGGCCCTCCTCGTACGTCTCGGCGCGCAGCACGCACAGCACCGGGCCGAAGATCTCGTCCTGGTACGCCTTCGCGGTGGTCGGCACCCTGTCCAGCAGCGAGATGCCGATCCAGTGACCGTCCTCGAAGCCCTCGACGGTGTACCCGGTGCCGTCGAGCACGACCTCGGCGCCCTCGGCGGCGGCGCCGGAGACGTACGAGGCCACCTTGTCGCGGTGGGCGGCGGTGATCAGCGGGCCCATCTCGGACGTCGGGTCGTTGCCCGGGCCGATCTTGATCTTCTCGGCGCGCTCGCGGATCTTCTCCACCAGCGTGTCGCCGATCGCGCCGACCGCCACGACGGCCGAGATGGCCATGCAACGCTCGCCCGCGGAGCCGTAGGCCGCGCTCACCGCCGCGTCGGCCGCCGCGTCCAGGTCGGCGTCCGGCAGGACCAGCATGTGGTTCTTGGCGCCGCCGAGGGCCTGCACGCGCTTGCCGTTGGCGGAGGCGGTGGTGTGGATGTAGCGGGCGATCGGGGTCGAGCCGACGAAGGAGACGGCCTTGACGTCCGGGTGCTCCAGGAGGCGGTCGACGGCCACCTTGTCGCCGTGCACGACGTTGAACACGCCGTCCGGCAGACCCGCCTCGGACAGTAGCTCGGCGATCCTGACGGACGCCGACGGGTCCTTCTCGCTCGGCTTCAGCACGAAGGTGTTGCCGGTCGCGATCGCGATCGGGAACATCCACATCGGGACCATCGCGGGGAAGTTGAACGGCGTGATGCCGGCGACGACACCGAGCGGCTGGCGGATGGAGGAGACGTCCACGCGGCTCGCGACCTGCGTGGACAGCTCGCCCTTGAGCTGCACGTTGATGCCGCAGGCCAGCTCCACGATCTCCAGACCGCGCGCGACCTCACCGAGCGCGTCGGAGTGCACCTTGCCGTGCTCGGCGGTGATCAGCTCGGCGATCTCGTCGCGGTGGGCGTCGAGCAGCGCGCGGAATTTGAAGAGGATGTTGGTCCGCTGGGCCAGCGAGGACTGGCCCCAGGTCGCATAGGCGTCCTTGGCCGCCGCGACCGCCGCGTCCACCTCCTCGACCGACGCGAACGCGACCTTCGTGGTCACCGCGCCGGTCGCCGGGTCGGTGACCGGCCCGTACGTGCCCGACGCGCCTTCGGCGGTCTTCCCGCCGATCCAGTGGTTGACGATCTTCGTCATGCCCAGAGACTCCTTAACTACAGGTGGCGGCGTCGGGTCGAGACGTGCCGTTCGTACAGCTCACGTGCCTTGACCGCCGACGGTCGGGTCGCGGTCTCGGCCACAGGAACATCCCACCAGGCCTGCGCCGGGGGCGCGCCCGACACAGTGTCGGACGTTTCGGTCTCCACGTAGACACATGTGGGAGTGTCGGCCGCCCGGGCCTCGGCGAGCGCCGCGCGCAGGTCCCGCACGGTCTTCGCGCGCAGCACCCGCATGCCCAGGCTGGCCGCGTTTGCGGCGAGGTCGAGGGGCAGCGGGGCACCCGTGTACCTCCCCTCCTCCGTGGGGAAGCGGTAGGCGGTGCCGAACCGCTCCCCGCCCACCGACTCCGACAGCCCGCCGATGGACGCGTACCCGTGGTTCTGCACCAGCAGCATCTTGATCGCGATGCCCTCCTGCACGGCCGTCACGATCTCCGTCGGCATCATCAGATACGTGCCGTCGCCGACCAGCGCCCACACGTTCCGCTCCGGCGCGGCCAGCTTCACCCCGATGGCGGCCGGGATCTCGTAGCCCATGCACGAGTACCCGTACTCCAGGTGGTACTGGTCGCGCGACCGCGTCCGCCACAGCTTGTGCAGGTCACCGGGGAGCGAGCCGGCCGCGTTGATGATGATGTCCGACTCGTCCACCAGGGCGTCCAGGGCGCCGATGACCTGCGGCTGGGTCGGCCGTACGTCGATCTCGTCGGCCTCGAAGCAGGCGTCCACGCGCTGCTCCCAGCGCTCCTTGTCCTCCGTGTACTCGGTGACGTACGACTCCGGCACCTGGTGCCCGTGCATCACCAGCGCCTCCGTCAGCTCGGCGAGCCCGCTGCGGGCGTCGGCGACCAGCGGGAGCCCGGCCAGCTTGTGGCCGTCGAAGGGGGCGATGTTGAGGTTGAGGAAGCGGACGTCCGGGTTCTCGAAGAGGGTCCCCGAGGCGGTGGTGAAGTCCGTGTACCGGGTGCCGACGCCGATCACCAGGTCCGCGGTGCGGGCCAGCTCGTCGGCGGTCGCGGTGCCGGTGTGACCCACCCCGCCCACGTCCTGCGGGTGGTCGTGGCGCAGGGAGCCCTTGCCGGCCTGCGTGGAGGCGACCGGTATCCGGGTGGCCGCCGCGAACTCCGCGAGGCCCTCCTCGGCGCGGCTGTGGTGGACCCCGCCGCCCGCCACGACCAGCGGCCTGCGCGCCTGGCGGATCGCCCGGACCGCCTCCGCCAGCTCGGCCGGGTCCGCGCCCGGCCGCCGTACGGTCCACACGCGCGCCGAGAAGAACTCCTCCGGCCAGTCGTAGGCCTCGGCCTGCACGTCCTGCGGCAGGGCGAGGGTGACCGCGCCGGTCTCCACGGGGTCGGTGAGGACCCGCACCGCCTGCAGGGCGCTCGGGATCAGCTGCTCGGGGCGGGTGACGCGGTCGAAGTACCTCGACACGGGGCGCAGGGTGTCGTTGACCGAGACGTCGCCCGCGTAGGGCACCTCCAGCTGCTGCAGCACCGGGTCGGCGGGGCGGGTCGCGAAGACGTCGCCGGGCAGCAGCAGGACCGGGAGGTGGTTGACGGTGGCCAGGGCCGCGCCGGTGACCAGGTTGGTCGCGCCGGGGCCGATGGACGTCGTCACCGCGTGCGTGGACAGGCGGTTCGACTGGCGGGCGTAGCCGACGGCCGCGTGCACCATCGACTGCTCGTTGCGGCCCTGGTGGTAGGGCATGACGTCGGCGTGCTCGATCAGCGCCTGGCCGAGCCCCGCGACATTGCCGTGGCCGAAGATGCCCCAGGTGGCACCGATCAGCCGCCGCCGCTCACCGTCGCGTTCGGTGTACTGGGCGGCGAGGAAGCGGACGAGTGCCTGGGCGACGGTCAGCCGGATCGTCATCGGTAGCCCCCTGTGCTGTCTACGTGGTCGGGGTGGAAGCAGATCCGCCATTCCCGGGTCGCGCCCGGGCCCGCCATGACGTTCAGGTAGTACATGTCGTGCCCGGGCTGGGCGATGGACGGTCCGTGCCAGCCGTCGGGGACGAGCACGGCGTCGCCGGAACGGACCTCGGCGAGCACGTCGGAGCCGCCCGCGCGTGAGGGGAACACGCGCTGGTAGCCGAGCCCGTTCGAGCCGTCGATCTCGAAGTAGTAGATCTCCTCCAGCTCGGACTCCTCGCCCGGCCGGTGCTCGTCGTGCTTGTGCGGCGGGTACGACGACCAGTTGCCGCCCGGCGTGATCACCTCGACGGCGATCAGCCGGTCGCACTCGAACGAGTCCGCCGAGGCGAAGTTGCGCACCCGGCGGGCGCAGGTGCCGCTGCCGCGCTCCTCGACGGGGACCTCCGGCGCGGGGCCGTAGCGGGCGGGGAGTCGTCGCTCGCACTTCGCTCCTGCCAGGGCGAAGCGGCCTCCCGCGCCGGAGGCGATCTGGACCCGGGTGTCCCGGGGGGCGTACACGAAGTCGGAGGCCGACGCGAAAACGCTCTTCCGGCCCAGGAGTTGGAACTCGCTCGTCCCAGTTGATGCGGTCTCAATTTGTACGGTACATCCGCCTTCCAGCGGAAGCACGATCCATTCACCGTCCCCGGTGGTGAACGTATGCGTACCGTCCGGTGTCAACTCCACGACACGCAGGCTGCTGTGCGTCCAGCCGGCCCGCTCGGGGCCGATGTCGACGGCGTACCGGGCGTTCGCGGTGGCGCCCCGGGGCAGATGCAGGTCGGTGCTGGTCATGCGGCCCTCACAGCAGTCCTACGGCGGTGTCCACGGCGGCGGCCACATCGCCGTCCGCCGGGTACAGCAGCGAGCGGCCGACCACCAGGCCGCGCACGGTGGGCAGTTGCAGCGCGCCGCGCCACTTCTCGAACGCGGCGACCTGGTCCTCGGGCGAGTCCCCGATGTCGCCGCCGAGCAGCACGGCGGGCAGGGTGGAGGTCTCCATGACCCGGGCCATGTCGTCGGGGTTCTCGGTGACGGGCACCTTCAGCCAGGTGTAGGCGGAGGAGCCGCCGAGGCCGGAGGCGATGGCGATGGACCTGGTGACCGCCTCGGCGGACAGGTCGTTGCGCAGCCGCCCCTCGGGGTCGCGGCGGCTGATGAACGGCTCCACGAAGACCGGCAGCCGGCGCGCGGCCATGTCGTCGATGGCGCGGGCCGTGGACTCCAGGGTGGTCAGGGAGCCCGGGTCGTCGTAGTCGACGCGCAGCAGCAGTTTGCCCGCGTCGAAGCCGAGGCGCTGGATGTCCTCGGGGCGGTGGCCGGTGAAGCGGTCGTCCAGCTCGAAGCGCGCGCCCTGCAGGCCGCCGCGGTTCATGGAGCCCATGACGACCTTGTGGTCGAGGACGCCGAGGAGGAGCAGGTCGTCCAGGATGTCGGCGGTGGCGAGGACGCCGTCGACGCCTGGCCGGGACAGCGCGAGACAGAGTCGTTCGAGCAGGTCGGCGCGGTTGGCCATGGCGAGCCTGCGGTCGCCGACCGCGAGCGCGCCGCGGGCCGGGTGGTCGGCGGCGACGATCATCAGCCGGCCGCCCTCGTTCAGCAGCGGGCGGCGGGCCCGGCGGGTGGCGGCCTCAGCGATGGCCTCGGGGTGATGGGTGCGGATGCGGACCAGTTCGGCCACGTCGACCCGGGAGCGCCGTCCGGCGTCCCCGCCCTCGGTGTGCGTGCCCGCGACCCGGCCGGCCCTCACAGCACCGCTCCGGCCTCGAGCGCGGCGGCCACCTCGTCCTCGGTGGGCATCGCGGAGGAGCACTCCAGGCGGGAGGCGACGATGGCACCGGCCGCGTTGGCGTGTCTCATGATCGTCTCCAGGTCCCGGCCGGCGAGCAGGCCGTGGCAGAGGGAGCCGCCGAAGGCGTCCCCGGCGCCGAGCCCGTTGAGGACGGTGACCGGCAGCGGCGGGACCTCGGCCGATTCACCCTCCCGGCTGACCGCGAGGACGCCCTTGGGGCCCTGCTTGACCACGGCGATCTCGACCCCGGCGGCCAGCAGCGCACGGGCCGCCGCATGGGGTTCGCGGACGCCGGTGGCGACCTCCACCTCGTCCAGGTTGCCGACGGCGACCGTGGTGTGGCGCAGGGCCTCGGCGTAGAAGGGGCGGGCCTCGTCGGGGTGGCTCCAGAACATGGGCCGCCAGTCGAGGTCGAAGACCGTCGGGCCCGCCTTCGCCCGGTGGGCGAGGGCCGCCAGGGTCGCCGAGCGGCTCGGCTCCTCGCTCAGGCCGGTGCCGGTGACCCAGAAGATCCCGGCCTCGCGGACGGCGTCCAGGTCCAGGTCGGATGCGTCGATCTCCAGGTCGGGCGCCTTGGGCCGGCGGTAGAAGTACAGCGGGAAGTCGTCCGGCGGGAAGACCTCGCAGAAGGTGACCGGGGTGGGGAGCCCGGGGACCGGGGTGACCCAGCGGTCGTCGACGCCGAAGCCGCGCAGCGCCTCGTGCAGATAGGCGCCGAACGGGTCGTCACCCGTGCGGGTGATCACGGCGGTGTTCCGGCCGAGCCGGGCCGCGGCGACCGCCACGTTCGTCGCCGACCCGCCGAGGAACTTGCCGAAGGACGACACCTGGGCGAGCGGGACACCGGTCTGCAGCGGGTAGAGGTCCACTCCGATCCGCCCCATGGTGATCAGGTCGTAGGCCATCGGCTTCCCTTCGTCATGGCTCTCCCCGGCTTTGTAGTCCCGCACGCCGAGCCCTGTCAATGTTTTGTCCGGACATTCGGACCAGGCGGGTGCGGAGATCCTCCGGAGCGCCTACCGATGTGCCGCGTGTCCGTGGGGAGCGCACGCGGTCCCCCCTGGGGTCACCGGGCCGGCGCTCGTACGATGGGTGCCCTTCGGCTCGGTGCGGGAGGGCGGATGTCGGACGAGGTGCCCTGGGAGACCGTTCTCGCGCGGCCGCATCCGGCACTGCGGCCCGGCGTGATCAGTTACCGCGGGATCCGGGTCGCCCTCGGCCGGCCGCGGCGCCGGCTGGAGACGCCGATCGCCGCGGCCACGCTGCTGCTCGGCTTCGAGCAGCCGGTGCGCATCTCCCGGCCCGGGCGCGCCCCGGTGAGCCTCGTGTCCGTGGTGAACGGCCTGACCACCGTCCCGGCCCTCGGTGAGCACGGCGGCCGGATCTCCGGCGTCGAGGTGCTGCTCGCGCCCTGGGCCGCCTTCACCCTGTTCGGCACCGAGCAGTACGAGCTGGCCAACAGGTCCGTCGCACCTGAGGAGTTGGGAGCGGAGTTCACGGAACTGGCCGCCGCCCTGGCCGCGTCACCCGGCTGGACGGAGCGGTTCGCGCTGCTCGACGAGGTGCTGCTGCGCCGGTGGCGGGCCGGCGCCCCCGGTTCGGCACGGGTGGTGCGGGCCTGGTCGCTGCTCGCTCGCAGCCGGGGTGCGATCCCGGTGCGCCGGCTGGCCGAGGACGTCGGCTGGAGCGTCCGGCACCTGGAGAACCGGTTCCGGGAGCAGATCGGCCTCTCCCCCAAGGCCGCGGCCCGCGTGCTGCGGCTGCAGCGGGCGCGACGACTGCTCGCCGCGGGGCACGGGCAGGCGGAGACGGCGGCGGTGTGCGGGTTCTACGACCAGGCGCATTTCAGCGGCGAGTTCAAGGCGATGACCGGCTGTACGCCCGGGGAGTTCCTGGCGGCGCGGCGGCTGCCGACGGCGGCCGACGTGACCGACCGGCTGACCGGCGAGGCGACGAGCCTGCTCGTCCCCGCCGACCGCGGTGCGCTTTTCTCCAAGACCCGCGCGGGCCGGTCCCGGCAGGCTGACCACCCGGCCCTCCGACTCACGCGGGAGGCGGGAACCTGAGGCGGCACGGGGGAAACGGCCGTCGCGGGCACGTCGGAGGCACGGGGGACGGCGGGCCGGGCTTGACGCAGCAGGCCCGGCCCGCCTTCGGCACACCGGACTGCGGGCCGGCTTCTCCGGCCTCCACGAACTCCTCGCACACTCCGTCCGGGGAGCTCCGCGCCCCACCGGCGTCCCCACGCGCCCCTTTGCTGCGGTCGTGTCACAAACGCCCCCTTCGTGTCACACATGTCCCGGGTACGCGGGTTCTCCGTCACACCCGGTCGACAGGCACTGTCCCCTGATCGCTCCGTGTCGTTCACCGGACGCAGGCTTGGTGATCGCCAGCGCAGCGCCCGGCTCCCCCGACGGCCGTCCTTGGTCGCCGCCGCGGTGCGCGCAGGGAGGTGCAACTCATGACCGACCGAAGGCTCTGGTCCTACAAGGACATCGCGGCGCACATCCGGGTGCAGCCGGACACCGTACGGTCCTACCGCAAGCACGGGCTGCTCCCCCCGCCCGACCACGTGGAGAGCGGCAAGCCCTTCTGGTACGCCGACACCATCCGCGCCTGGGTCGCCTCCCGGCCCGGCAACCGCGGCCGCCGCTGGGACTGACCCTCTCTCCCCCACCGGCGCAATCCCTGGCGCCCCGCCACCGATCCCAGGCGGTCCGTTATCCCTTCGAGCCGTCCACCACGCTCACCCCGGACCGCCTCCGCTCCCGGTACGGCGTGCGGTGGTGAGGGCCGTACTCGACCACGGGCGGGCCGCCCGCCTCGGGCACCCCGGGCGGAAGCCCGGCGTCGCACCCCGGACCCGGGCGGACCTCATGCCCGGCTCCACGGCTCGACGACCGTGACCCCCGTTCCCGCCGCCGTGCCCATCGCCGCGAGCGCCGCCGGGGCCGCGTCGAGGGGGATGGTGGACGTCACCAGCAGGTCAGGGCGCAGCACGCCGGAGCGGACCAGCCGGAGCATGCCGGGATAGCCGTGGGCGGCCATGCCGTGGCTGCCGAGCAGTTCCAGCTCCAGGGCGATGGCGCGGGCCAGCGGGACGGGCGTGGTGCCGTCGGCCGAGGGCAGCAGGCCGACCTGGACGTGCCGGCCGCGCCGGCGCAGCGAGTTGACCGAGGCGGCGCAGGTGGCGGGCGAGCCGAGGGCGTCGAGGGCGAGGTGGGCGCCGCCGGCGGTCAGCTCCCGGACGGCGGCGGCCGTGTCGGTCACGCCGGTGGCGTGCACGCACTCGGCCGCGCCGAACTTCCGCGCCAGCTCGAGTGCCTGGGCCGATATGTCGACGGCGACCACCCGCGCCCCCGAGGCCGCCGCGATCATCACCGCCGACAGTCCCACCCCGCCGCAGCCGTGCACCGCGACCCACTCCCCGGCCGCGACCCGGCCCTGCTGCACCACCGCGCGGAAGGCGGTGGCGAAGCGGCAGCCGAGGCCGGCGGCCCTGGAGTACGCCATGTCGTCCGGGACGGCGACCAGGTTGACGTCGGCGTGGTCCAGCGCCACGTACTCGGCGAAGGAGCCCCAGTGGTGGAAGCCGGGCTGGGTCTGCCGCTCGCACACCTGCTGGTCGCCCGCCGCGCAGGACGGGCAGTTGCCGCAGGCGCAGACGAACGGCACGGTGACCCGGTCGCCGGGCCGCCACCCGGTGACCCCGGGCCCCACCGCCTCGACGACGCCGGCGAGTTCGTGTCCGGGCACGTGCGGCAGCGTGATGTCCGGGTCGTGGCCCATCCAGCCGTGCCAGTCGCTGCGGCAGAGGCCGGTGGCCTCGACGCGGACGACCACGCCGTGGTCGGCGGGCTCGGGGTCGGGTACCTCCCGCACCTCGGCGGGGGCGCCGTACCGCTCGAAGACGACGGCTCGCATACGCGCTCCTTTCGGGAACCTCCGCGAAGGGTAGAGGGTCGGGGGCCGCCGGGTTATCTGGCCATTTCCGGTTCGTTCCGGCTGCTCGCGCCGGTCTCCGCCGCCTCGGCGGGCGCCGCGGACTCACCCTCGCTGAGTCCGAACCGCCGGTGAAGGCGGCGCAGTGGCGCTGGGGCCCACCAGGTCGCCCGGCCCGTCAGCCGCATGATGGCCGGGACCAGCAGGCTGCGGACCACCATCGCGTCCATCAGCACGGCGAGCGCGATACCGAGGCCCAGCATCTTGGTGTTGGTGACCCGGGAGGTGCCGATGGCGACCATCACCACCGCCAGGATGACCGCCGCCGCGGTGATCAGCCCGCCGGTGCGCTGGAGTCCGTGCCGCACCGCCGCCTCGTGGTCGCCCGTGCGGTCGTACTCCTCCTTGATGCGGGAGAGCAGGAAGACGCCGTAGTCCATGGAGAGTCCGAAGGCCACGCAGAACATCAGCACCGGCAGGGTGGTCTCTATGGAGCCGGAGCTGGTGAACCCGAGCGGGCCGGACAGATGGCCGTCCTGGAAGACCCAGACCACCGCGCCGAACATCGCCGTCAGGCTGAGCGCGTTGAGCACCACGGCCTGGAGCGGGATCAGCACGCTGCCGGTGAGCAGGAAGACCAGGAGCAGGGTGACGACGGCGATGAACGCGGCCGCCCAGGGCAGGCGCCCGGCAATCGCGTGCTTGGAGTCGACGAGGACGGCGGCCGTGCCGGTCACCCGGGTGTCGAAGGGGGCGTGCAGCGCGCGCAGGTCGCCGACCAGGCGCTGGGCGGTGTCGTCCACGGCCTCGCCCCTCGGCTGCACGGTGTAGTAGGCCGCGTCGCCCTTGACCAGGGGTCCGTCGACGCGGGCCACCCCGGGCAGGGCGGCCACCTGCCGCCGGTAGTCGGTGTACTGGGCCTTGGTGGCCGCGCCCTCGGCGAGGATCTCCAGGCCGCCGCCGGGGCTGCCGGGGAAGCCCTCGCGGATGTGCTGCTGGACCACGTGGGACTCGGCGGTCGAGGGCAGCTGGCGGTCGTCGGCGGTGCCGAACTTCACGCCCAGGAAGGGCAGTCCGAGGATCACCAGCAGGGCGCTGGTGCCGATGGCGAAGAGCGGGGCACGGCGCATCACCAGGCCGGCGGCGCGGGCCCAGGTGGCCCCCTCGGCGGGTTTCGTGGCGCGGTCCCGGCGGAACAGGCGGCGCACGTCCAGGGAGTTGACCCGGTGGCCGAGCAGGACCAGCGCGGCCGGGAGCAGGATCAGGGCGGCGGCCGCGGCGAGCAGGACGACGGCGATGCCGGCGTAGGCGAAGGACCGCAGGAAGTACTGCGGGAAGACCATCATGGCGGCCAGGGACACCGCGACGGTGAGGGCGGAGAAGAGCACGGTGCGGCCGGCGGTGCGCAGCGTCGTACCGACCGCGGTCACCGGTGTCGCTCCGGTGGCGAGCTCCTCGCGGTAGCGGCGGACGATGAACAGGGCGTAGTCGATGGCGAGGCCCAGGCCGAGGGCGGTGGTGAGGTTCAGCGCGAAGACGGAGACGTCGGTGAAGGCCGTCAGGCCGCGCAGGACCGCGTTCGTACCGAGGATGGCGACGATGCCGATCCCGAGGGGCAGCAGGGCGGCGATCGCGCTGCCGAAGACCATCACCAGCAGCACCAGGGTGATGGGCAGGGCGATCAGCTCGGCGCGGGTGAGGTCCTCCTTGATGATGGTCTGCATCTCATGGCGCACGGCGACCATGCCGCCGATCCTGACCCGGACCGGTCCGTGCGTGCCTCGGTACCGGGGCGCTATGCGGTCCAGGGTCTTGCCCATCGCGTTCTCGTCGCCGGTGATGCGGGCGGCGATCAGCGCCTCGTGGCCGTCCTCGGCGCGCAGGGCCGGTGCCCCGCTCTGCCAGTAGGAGCCGACTCCGGTCACCCCCTTCTCCGCGGCCAGCCGCTCGGCCAGGCGCCGGGCCTCGGCGGCCACCGCCGGGTCGTCGACCGAGGAGCGGCCGGTGTCGACCAGCAGCAGCACGTTCGGCTGGGAGTCGGGGAACTGCCGCTCCAGGGCCTTGGTCGCCCGGGTCGACTCGGCGGCCGGGGCCTCCCAGCCGCCGCTGCCGAGGCGGTCCGCGACCCCGCTGCCGGCCAGCACGGCGAGCGCGGTGAGCAGCAGGGCCACCAGCAGCGACAGCCGTGGGCGGGCGGTGACGAATCGGGTCCAGCCACCGGGCCGGGGCGGGCTGTTGACATCGGACATCGTGCGGTGTCCCCTTCACCACGGACCGTGCCCGCGCAGGCAGGGGGCACGGAGGAGTCATTGCCAATAAACTGGCAAACACGAGAGATCGCTCGCGTTTCTCAAGAATGCGAGCGACCACTCGCGTTTGTCAATCACCTTGTGGAGAGCTGGGGATCACGCGTGTCCGACACCTCGGAGAAGGAGCAACCGCGCCGCCGGCAGGCCCGCGGCGAGCGCCGTATCGCACAGCTGCTCGAAGCCGCCGCCCAGGTGTTCTGCACCACCGGCTACACGGCCGCCAGCACCAACGCCATCGCCCGCGAGGCCGGGGTCTCACCGGGCACGCTCTACCAGTTCTTCCCGAACAAGGAGGCGATCGCGGTCGAGCTGGGCGGACGGCTCATCCACGAGATGCGGGAGACCTACGGCGAGGCGCTGGCCCCCGTCGACCCCGTCACCCCCCTGGACGAGGTCATCGGCGCCGCCATCGACCGGTTCATGGCGTTCAACACCGCGCACCCGGTGTTCTTCGCGCTGATGCACGGCCCCGACATGCCCGGCGGGATCACCGAGGCGCACGACCAGTTGCACACCACCCTGGTCGGACGCATCGAGGACCTGCTCGGCTCCCTCCTCCCCGAGGCCCCCGCGGCCGACCTCACCCGCACGGCGCACGTCTGCCTCGGCATCTACAAAGCGGGCCTGGAACTGGTCCTCGCCCACCAGGGCGCCGAGCGCGCGGCCTACGTGCAGGAGATCAAGAACGTCCTGATCCGCTACCTGGAACCCCTGGTGGGTGACCGGTGCGGCCGTACATGACCCGACGGAGGAACCCGGACTGCACCTCGCGGGACATCTGCCTAAAGTGCGGATGAACCGCCCAGCAGCAGTCCGAGGGGACCGACGTGACCCACCCCCCGCCGCCCGGCACCCCCAGGGCCCGCATCCCCGGCCCCCAGCAGCCCCCGCCGCCCTACCCCCGCATCCGCGCGGGCCTGTGGAAACGCTGCCTGGGCGGCGGCCTCGCCGTTTGGGTGCCGGGCATGGTGGTCACGTACGCCACCCGCAGCACCGCGCTGCTGCCGACGCTCGTCCTGCTCGGCAGCTTCCTCGTACCCGTCACCTTCGTGCTCTGGGCGTACGAGCGGCACGGCCGTGACCTCGGCGTCAGCGCGATCCTCGGATCCTTCCTGGCCGGCGGCGCGCTCGGCGTGCTCGGCACCGCGGTGATGGAGTCGTACCTGCTGCACCCCTCCCTCGGGATGTTCACCGGCGTCGCCCTGGCCGAGGAGGCGGCCAAAGCGGCGGCGCTGGCCTTCGTGCTGCGCCGGCAGCCGGGCGTCCGCGGACTGCGGGCGGGGCTGGTGCTGGGCGCGGCCGTCGGATTCGGCTTCGCGGCGATGGAGGGCGCGGGGTACGCCTTCGACGCGACCCTCTCCACCGGGGGCGTCGATCTGCGGACACTGCTGGAGACGGAGCTGCTGCGCGGGGTACTCGCCCCCTTCGGCCACGGGCTGTGGACGGCGCTCGCCGGCGGCGTGCTGCTGTCCCTGCGGCGCGTGGGCGGGAGCTTCCGGTGCGCGGCGCCGGTCGTCGGCACCTATCTGGGCGTCTGCCTGCTGCACCTCCTGTGGGACTCGGCACACGGCATCGCCGCACGGCTGGTGGCCCGCCTGGCCGGCGGCGGCCCGGCCGGGCGGCTGCTGCCGGGCTCCCCCGCCTGGCCGACCGCCGGGCAGGAGCACCTCTTCGCCCTGTTCTCGATCGGCGGGTGCCTCCTGGTCGCACTGGCCGGCGTCGGCTGGGTGCGATCGCTGACACTCCGCGAGTCCTCTTGGAGGAATACCCCCTAGGGGTATAGTGTGAGGAGCATGGGGTTCCCTGCTGGGACCCATCTGCCCCGCACGCCTCGACGAGGAGTAACGACATGAGCGCTCAGACCGACACCCCCGGCTCCGTCACCACGGTCTACAAGGTGACCGGTATGAGCTGCGGCCACTGCGAGGGCTCGGTCTCCGGCGAGATCTCCGAGATCCCCGGCGTGACCTCGGTGAAGGCCGTGGCGTCGACCGGCGAGGTGACCGTCGTCTCCGACGCCCCGCTGGACGACGAGGCCGTGCGCGCCGCCGTCGACGAGGCCGGCTTCGAGCTGGCCGGCAGGGCCTGAGACGTACGCCCGTTTCCCCGACCGGCCGCGCCGACCAGCTGATACTGGCTCCGTACGGTCCGGTCCGATGTCTGGAGTCCGGACATGACCAGCACCGCAGAGACCGCCATAACCTCAGGTACGACCGCCGAGGTCGAGCTGCTCATCGGCGGCATGACCTGCGCCTCCTGCGCCGCACGGGTGGAGAAGAAGCTCAACCGGATGGACGGCGTCAGCGCCACCGTCAACTACGCCACCGAAAAGGCCAAGGTCAGCTACGCCGAGGGCGTCGAGGTGGCCGACCTGATCGCCACCGTGGAGCGGACCGGCTACACCGCCGAGGAGCCCGCGCCGCCGCAGCCGGCCACCGAGACGGCCCCGGAGACCCCCGAGCGGGACACCGAGCTGGGCGCCCTGCGGCACCGCCTGCTCGTCTCCGCACTGCTCGCCGCGCCCGTCGTGCTGCTCGCGATGATCCCCGCGCTGCAGTTCGACGACTGGCAGTGGCTCTCGCTCACCCTCGCCGCGCCCGTCGTCGTCTGGGGCGGGGCGCCCTTCCACCGGGCCGCGTGGACCAACGCCCGGCACGGCACCGCCACCATGGACACCCTCGTCTCGGTCGGCACGCTGGCCGCGTTCGGCTGGTCGCTGTGGGCGCTGTTCTTCGGCGACGCGGGCATGCCCGGCATGCACGACGAGTTCCGCCTGACCGTCTCGGCGATGGACGGCGCCTCCACCATCTATCTGGAGGTCGCCGCCGGCGTCGTCGCGCTGATCCTGCTGGGCCGGTATCTGGAGGCCCGCTCCAAGCGGCGCGCCGGGGCCGCCCTGAAGGCGCTGATGGAGCTGGGCGCCAAGGACGTGGCGGTGCTGCGGGACGGCCGTGAGGTGCGGGTGCCGGTGTCGTCCCTGGCCGTGGGCGACCGGTTCGTCGTGCGTCCCGGCGAGAAGGTCGCCACCGACGGCACGGTGGTCGAGGGCGCGTCCGCCGTGGACGCGTCGATGCTGACCGGCGAGTCGGTGCCGGTGGACGTCGGCCCCGGCGACCGGGTCACCGGGGCCACGGTCAACGCGGGCGGCCGGCTGGTCGTCGAGGCCACCCGGGTCGGCGCCGACACCCAGCTCGCGCGGATGGCCCGGCTGGTGGAGGACGCGCAGAACGGCAAGGCCGAGGTGCAGCGCCTCGCCGACCGGGTCTCCGCCGTGTTCGTGCCCGTGGTCCTGCTCATCGCGGCCGGCACCTTCGGCGTCTGGCTGGGCGTCACCGGGGACACCGTCGCCGCCTTCACCGCCGCAGTCGCCGTCCTGATCATCGCCTGCCCCTGCGCGCTGGGCCTCGCCACGCCGACCGCGCTGATGGTCGGCACCGGCCGTGGCGCCCAGCTCGGCATCCTCATCAAGGGCCCCGAGGTCCTGGAGTCCACACGCCGCGTCGACACGGTCGTCCTGGACAAGACCGGCACCGTCACCACCGGCCGGATGACCCTCCTGGAGGTGTACGTCGCGGACGGCGAGGACGAGAAGGAGCTGTTGCGGCTCGCGGGAGCCGTGGAGCACGCCTCCGAACACCCGGTCGCCCGCGCCGTCGCCGCCGGCGCCGAGGAACGCGCCGGATCGCTGCCGCCGGTCGAGCACTTCGAGAACGTCCCCGGGCGGGGCGTGCGCGGGCGCGTGGAGGGCCGTGAGGTGACCGTGGGGCGCCTCTACGAGGACCTTCCGCAGGAGTTGGCCCGCGCGGCACGCGAGGCCGAGGAGCAGGGCCGTACGGCCGTCGTGGCCGGCTGGGACGGGCGGGCCCGCGGGGTCCTCGCCGTCGCCGACGCGGTCAAGGAGAGCAGCGCCGGGGCGGTACGGGAACTGCGCGCCCTCGGGCTGACCCCGGTGCTGCTCACCGGGGACAACCGGACGGTCGCCGAGGCGGTCGCCAGGACCGTCGGCATCGACTCCGGGAACGTGTACGCCGAGGTGCTGCCCGAGGACAAGGTGGACGTCGTACGGCGGCTGCAGCGCGAGGGGCGGACCGTGGCCATGGTCGGCGACGGAGTCAACGACGCCGCCGCGCTCGCCACCGCCGACCTGGGCCTCGCCATGGGCACCGGCACGGACGCGGCGATCGAGGCCGGTGACCTGACGCTCGTCCGCGGGGACCTGCGGGTGGCCGCGGACGCGATCCGGCTCGCGCGGCGGACGCTGGCCACCATCAAGGGGAACCTCGTGTGGGCCTTCGGCTACAACGTGGCCGCGCTGCCGCTGGCCGCCACGGGGCTGCTCAACCCCATGATCGCGGGGGCGGCGATGGCCTTCTCGTCGGTGTTCGTGGTGACGAACAGTCTGCGACTGCGCCGGTTCCGGTGAAGTCCCCGGGGGTTACCGGGGGTTAGGAGCAGCCGATGTAAGAGTCCCCCTGGAGTCCGGCGCGAGCCTCACATAAGCTCTTCACAAGGCTCGCGCATCATCCTTACGCTTGAGCCTCGATCTCTGTATCGGGGCTCTTGCGCACCTATAGGACATATGCAAGAGACGCAGATCACAGTGATGCGAACGTAACCATCGAAGGGGTTCGAAGGTCTAAGTTGGCGATGTCAGACCGGCGTCTTGGGGGGCGCTGACTGACATCTGGGGATGTCTTGGGGGACTTCCTCAGAGATGCGTTGCCGGGGCACGTACACCGGGAAGCTTTGAGCGGCCCTCCCTGCGTGCGTTGTCCCGGCAGATCGCACCGTGTCACTGGAGTGGGGCGAGTTTTGCTCGTTCTGCTCACCGACAGCGAATTCAGGCGCTGTCTCTCCGAGCGCCCGGCCGGATCCCGTGGGGGGAATCCGCACCGGGACATGGGAAGGCGCCCTGGTCGTCGGCCCGTGGGGGGACCGGCGCCAGGGCGCCTTCTGCTGCGCACAGCGACCTCAGGGCCCACCCCGTGGGGCAGGCCCTGGAACTCCATGACGAGACACACCGCCGCAGTGGGGCACCGGAAGGTCGGCGCCCCTCACCGGCAGGTGTCAGCGCTCCTCGACCGGCACGAAGTCGCGCTCGACGACGCCCGTGGCCGTGCCGACCCGGGGGCGACCCCCGGACCCCCGGCCGCAGCCCCGGAGCCCCCGCCCTTCCGGGCCGGCGGCAACGAGCGGACACCCGCCACGGGAGGCGCACCGCCGCAGTGGGGCACCGGAAGATCGGCGCCCCTCACCGGCAGGTGTCAGCGCTCCTCGACCGGCACGAAGTCGCGCTCGACGACGCCCGTGTAGATCTGGCGCGGGCGGCCGATGCGGGAGCCCGGCTCCTTGATCATCTCGGTCCACTGGGCGATCCAGCCCGGCAGGCGGCCGAGGGCGAACAGGACCGTGAACATCTCGGTCGGGAAGCCCATGGCCCGGTAGATCAGACCGGTGTAGAAGTCGACGTTCGGGTAGAGGCTGCGCGAGACGAAGTAGTCGTCGGAGAGCGCGTGCTCCTCCAGCTTCAGGGCGATGTCCAGCAGCTCGTCGGACTTGCCGAGGGCGGAGAGCACGTCGTGCGCGGCGGCCTTGATGATCTTGGCGCGCGGGTCGAAGTTCTTGTAGACCCGGTGGCCGAAGCCCATCAGGCGGACGCCGTCCTCCTTGTTCTTCACCTTTCGGATGAAGGAGTCGACGTCGCCACCGGTCTCCTGGATGCCCTCCAGCATCTCCAGCACGGACTGGTTGGCGCCGCCGTGCAGCGGGCCCCACAGGGCGCTGATGCCGGCCGAGATCGAGGCGAACATGTTCGCCTGCGAGGAGCCGACCAGGCGGACCGTGGAGGTCGAGCAGTTCTGCTCGTGGTCGGCGTGCAGGATCAGCAGCTTGTCGAGCGCGGAGACGACGACCGGGTCCAGCTCGTACTCGTCCGCCGGGACCGAGAAGGTCATGCGCAGGAAGTTCTCGACGTAACCGAGGTCGTTGCGCGGGTAGACGAACGGGTGGCCGATCGACTTCTTGTACGCGTAGGCCGCGATCGTCGGAAGCTTCGCGAGCAGCCGGATCGTCGAGAGGTTGCGCTGCTTCTCGTCGAACGGGTTGTGGCTGTCCTGGTAGAAGGTGGACAGCGCCGAGACGACCGAGGACAGCATGGCCATCGGGTGGGCGTCGCGCGGGAAGCCCTTGTAGAAGTTCTTGACGTCCTCGTGCAGCAGCGTGTGCCGCGTGATGTCGTTCTTGAACGTCGTCAGCTCGTCGACGGTGGGCAGCTCGCCGTTGATCAGCAGGTACGCCACCTCGAGGAAGGTGGAGCGCTCGGCCAGCTGCTCGATGGGGTAGCCGCGGTAGCGGAGGATGCCCGCCTCGCCGTCGAGGTAGGTGACAGCGGATTTATAGGCGGCCGTGTTGCCGTAACCGCTGTCCAGAGTCACCAGACCGGTCTGGGTGCGGAGCTTCCCGATGTCGAAGCCCTTGTCGCCGACGGTGCTGTCGACCACCGGGTAGGTGTACTCGCCGTCGCCGTACCGCAGTACTACAGAGTTGTCGCTCACGTCTTCCCTCACCGACGTAGTGCCTCATCTTCGAGGTGCCCTGACTGTCTCTACCATCCCCCATTTGGCTCAGGAGAGTGCACTCGGGGTCGACCATTGGGCCTATCGGCGGCACTCAGTGCCGCCAACCTGCTCATCCTGCCCCCTCGGAGGGGGCATCTGGAAGTGCTCTGTGACCCACATGACTCATTTGATCGATCATTTTTCGTGATGAGCCACGCCGAGCCTGAAATCGAGGGCCGTGCACCGCCGCCCCGCCGACACCGTGCGCACCGCCTGACCGATCGCCTTGCGTGAACCGACGAGGACGACCAGCCGCTTGGCCCGCGTGACCGCCGTGTAGAGCAGGTTCCGCTGGAGCATCATCCATGCCCCCGTCGTGACCGGGATCACCACCGCGGGATATTCACTCCCCTGCGACCGGTGGATGGTCACCGCGTACGCGTGTGCCAGTTCGTCCAGTTCGTCGAATTCGTATGGAACCTCCTCGTCCTCGTCCGTCAGCACCGTCAGGCGCTGTTCGACCGGGTCGAGCGAGGTGACGACGCCCACGGTGCCGTTGAAGACACCGTTCTTCCCTTTCTCGTAATTGTTACGGATCTGGGTGACCTTGTCTCCGACACGGAACACCCGGCCGCCGAACCGCTTCTCCGCCAGATCGGGCCGCCCCGGGGTGATGGCCTGCTGCAACAGCCCGTTGAGCACGCCCGCGCCGGCCGCCCCCCGGTGCATCGGCGCCAGCACCTGCACGTCCCGCCGCGGATCCAGCCCGAACTTGGCCGGAATCCGCCGCGCCGCGACGTCCACGGTGAGCCGCCCCGCCTCCTCCGTATCGTCCTCGACGAAGAGGAAGAAGTCCTTCAGCCCGTCGGTGAGCGGATGCTGCCCGGCGTTGATCCGGTGCGCGTTGGTGACGACACCGGACTGCTGGGCCTGCCGGAAGACCCGGGTGAGCCGGACGGCGGGGACGGGGCTGCCGTCGGCGAGCAGATCCCGCAGGACCTCCCCGGCGCCGACGCTGGGCAGCTGGTCCACGTCCCCCACGAACAGCAGGTGCGCCCCCGGCGGTACGGCCTTCACCAGCTTGTTGGCGAGCAGCAGGTCGAGCATGGACGCCTCGTCGACGACCACGAGGTCGGCGTCGAGCGGCCGGTCCCGGTCGTACGCCGCGTCCCCGCCCGGCTTGAGCTCCAGCAGCCGGTGCACGGTGGACGCCTCGGCGCCGGTCAGCTCGGCCAGCCGCTTGGCGGCCCGCCCGGTGGGGGCGGCGAGCAGCACCTTGGCCCGC
Organism: Streptomyces sp. NPDC051133; assembly: GCF_040682635.1. Lineage (NCBI taxonomy): Bacteria > Bacillati > Actinomycetota > Actinomycetes > Kitasatosporales > Streptomycetaceae > Streptomyces > Streptomyces sp. NPDC051133. Next base: position 284,346 of record NZ_JBFBBK010000004.1, on the reverse strand, counting down.
TTGGCGCGGGCCAGCTCCACGATCGAGCGGACGGTGAAGGACTTGCCGCAGCCGGGCCCGCCCGTCAGCACGGCGACCTTCTCGGTCAGCGCGAGCCTGACGGCCGCCTCCTGCTCCGGGGCGAGGTCGGCACCCGTGCGGGACCCCAGCCAGGTGAGCGCCTTGTTCCAGTCCACGTCCCGGAAGGCCGGCATCCGGTCCTCGCCGGTGCGCAGGAGGCCCAGGAGCCGGGAGGCGAGGGACACCTCGGCCCGGTGGAAAGGGACCAGGTAGACGGCCGTGACGGGCTGCTCGGCGTCCCCCTCCGGGCCGGGCACCTGCTCCCGTACGACCCCGGGGTCCTCGCCCTCCGCCGGGGGGCCGGCCAGCTCGGCGAGGCACTCGATGACCAGCCCCGTGTCGACCTGCAGAAGCTTGACGGCGTCGGCGATCAGCCGCTCCTCCGGCAGGAAGCAGTGGCCCTGGTCGGCGGACTGGGACAGGGCGTACTGCAGGCCCGCCTTGACCCGCTCCGGGCTGTCGTGCGGGATGCCGACGGACTGGGCGATCTTGTCGGCGGTGAGGAAGCCGATGCCCCAGACGTCGGCGGCGAGGCGGTAGGGCTGCTCCCTGACGACGGAGATCGACGCGTCCCCGTACTTCTTGTAGATCCGCACGGCGATGGACGTCGACACCTCGACGGTCTGGAGGAAGAGCATGACCTCCTTGATCGCCTTCTGTTCCTCCCAGGCGTCGGCGATCTTCTTCGTCCGCTTGGGCCCGAGACCGGGCACCTCGATCAGCCGCTTCGGCTCCTCCTCGATGATGCGGAGGGTGTCCAGCCCGAAGTGCTGGGTGATCCGGTCGGCGAAGACGGGGCCGATCCCCTTCACCAGCCCGGACCCCAGATAGCGCCGGATGCCCTGGACCGTGGCGGGCAGGACCGTCGTGTAGTTCTCGACGTGGAACTGCTTGCCGTACTGCGGGTGCGACCCCCAGCGGCCCTCCATCCGCAGGGACTCCCCCGCCTGGGCGCCGAGCAGCGCGCCGACCACCGTGAGGAGGTCACCGCCGCCTCTGCCCGTGTCGACCCGGGCGACCGTGTAGCCGTTCTCCTCGTTGGCGTACGTGATCCGCTCCAGCACGCCTTCGAGCACAACGAACCGCCGCTCACCGGCCTGGTTCCCCGCCTGCTCCGCCATGATCCGACGGTACCGGGGGGCTCTGACAGCGGGGCGTGGTCGGGGTGGAAGGGCCATCGGCGCAGCCGACGCGAAGCGCCGTCGACTCGCCTCGCTCCAGCCCGAGACTCACCAAGAAGCGGGCGGCCCCACGGCAACCGATCAACCGACGGCCACAACATCACCGGCTCACCGACACATCGGAGGCGGGGGAAGGGTTGCATCCGGCCCCTGGATTTTCTAGCGCTGAGTTCCTGGGTTCCTTTGCTTCCCGCCCTCAGGTCAGCCCGCAGGTCAGCCCCGGCAGCCCCTGGATCGGCCCTCAGGTTCCTCTGATCACGTGCTGCACGAAACGCTTCGCCGTCTCCTTCAGTACCGCTCGGCCGTCCCGTGACCACAGCCCCTCGTTGAAGAGTTCGACCTCGATCGGGCCCGTGTAGCCGGCCGCGTCCACGTACGTCTTCCATTCGCGCATGTCGATCGCGCCGTCGCCGAGTTGGCCGCGGCCGTTCAGGACGCCCTCGGGGAGCGGGGTCGTCCAGTCGGCGAGCTGGAAGGCGTGGATGCGGCCGGACGCGCCGGCGCGGGCGATCTGGGCGGGGGCCTGGTCGTCCCACCAGACGTGGTACGTGTCCACGGCCACCCCGACCTGGTGTGCGGGGAAGCGTTCGGCGAGGTCCAGGGCCTGGGCGAGGGTGGAGACCACGCAGCGGTCGGAGGCGTACATGGGGTGCAGGGGCTCGATGGCGAGGCGGACGCCGTGCTCCTCGGCGTAGGGCGCCAGTTCGGTGAGGGCGTCGGCGATGCGTTCGCGGGCCGCCCGCAGGTCCTTGCTGCCCGCCGGGAGGCCGCCGGAGACGAGGACCAGGGTGTCCGTGCCGAGTGTGGCCGCCTCGTCCACCGCGCGGCGGTTGTCGGCCAGGGCCGCGGCCCGCGCCTGCGGGTCGATCGCCGTGAGGAAGCCGCCGCGGCACAGGGTGGTCACGGTCAGCCCGGCGTCCCGGATCAGCTTGGCGGTCTGCTCCGGGCCGTACTCCTGGACGGGTTCGCGCCACAGGCCGACCCGGCCGACGCCCGACCGGGCGCAGGCGTCGGCGAGTTCCGGCAGGGACAGCTGCCTGACCGTCATCTGGTTGATGCTGAAACGCGCCAGATCGCTCACTGGTCCACTCCGTACAGGGACAGCAGGTTCTTCATCCGTTCCTCGGCCGGCTTCGGGTCCGGGAAGAGGCCGAGTCCGTCGGCGAGTTCGTAGGCGCGGGTGAGGTGCGGCAGGGAGCGGGCCGACTGGAGGCCGCCGGCCATCGTGAAGTGGGTCTGGTGGCCGGCGAGCCAGGCCAGGAGGACGACGCCGGTCTTGTAGAAGCGGGTCGGGGCCTGGAAGAGGTGGCGGGACAGCTCGACGGTGGGGTCGAGGAGGTCGCGGAAGCCCCGCACGTCGCCCGTGTCCAGGACCCGTACCGCCTGGGCCGCCAGCGGGCCGAGCGGGTCGAAGACGCCGAGCAGTGCGTGGCTGAAGCCCTGGGCGTCGCCGGCGATCAGCTCGGGGTAGTGGAAGTCGTCGCCGGTGTAGCAGCGGACGCCGCGCGGCAGACGGCGGCGCAGGTCGGTCTCCCGACGCGCGTCCAGCAATGACACCTTGACGCCGTCCACCTTTTCCGGGTGCGCGGCGATGACCTCCAGGAACACCTCGGTCGCCGCGTCCAGGTCGGCCGATCCCCAGTAGCCCTCCAGCGCCGGGTCGAACATCGGGCCCAGCCAGTGCAGGATCACCGGCTCGGCGGCCTGGCGCAGGAGATGGCCGTAGATCTCCAGGTAGTCCTCGGGTCCACAGGCGCCGGCCGCCAGGGCCCGCGAGGCCATGAGGATCGCCTGGGCGCCGGACTCCTCGACGACCGCGAGCTGTTCCTCGTAGGCCGCGCGGACGTCGGCGAGCGAGCCGCCGGTGAGCTGGTCGGTGCCGGCTCCGCAGGCGATCCGGCCGCCGGCGGCCTTCGCCTCCGCGGCCGAGCGGCGGATCAGCTCGGCCGCGCCCGCCCAGTCCAGGCCCATGCCGCGCTGGGCGGTGTCCATCGCCTCGGCGACGCCGAGTCCGTGGGACCACAGGTGGCGGCGGAAGGCGAGGGTGGCGTCCCAGTCGACGGCGGCGGGTCCGTCGGGGGTGGTGTCGGCGAACGGGTCGGCGACGACGTGGGCCGCGGAGAAGACCGTGCGGGAGGTGAAGGGGGTGCCGGGGGTGACCGTCAGGGGGTCGGTGCGCGGCTCGTACGTGCGCAGGGTGCCGTCGGCCACGGGGAGTCGGATGGTCACAGCGCGATCTCCGGTACGTCGATGCGGCGGCCTTCGGCGGAGGACCGCAGGCCCAGTTCGGCGAGCTGCACGCCGCGGGCTCCGGCCAGCAGGTCCCAGTGGTAGGGGGCGTCGGCGTAGACGTGCTTGAGGAACAGTTCCCACTGGGCCTTGAAGCCGTTGTCGAAGTCGCCGTTGTCCGGGACCTCCTGCCACTGGTCGCGGAAGACCTCGGTGGCCGGGACGTCCGGGTTCCAGACCGGCTTGGGGGTCGCGGACCGGTGCTGGACGCGGCACCCGCGCAGGCCGGCGACCGCCGAGCCCTCGGTGCCGTCGACCTGGAACTCGGCCAGTTCGTCGCGGTGGACGCGCACGGCCCAGGAGGAGTTGATCTGGGCGATCGCGCCGCCTTCGAGTTCGAAGATGGCGTAGGCGGCGTCGTCGGCGGTGGCGTCGTAGGGCTTGTCCTGTTCGTCCCAGCGCTGCGGGATGTGGGTGGTGGCGAGGGCCTGGACGGACCGCACGCGGCCGAACAGCTCGTGGAGGACGTACTCCCAGTGCGGGAACATGTCGACGACGATGCCGCCGCCGTCCTCGGCACGGTAGTTCCAGGAGGGGCGCTGGGCGGGCTGCCAGTCGCCCTCGAAGACCCAGTAGCCGAACTCGCCGCGGACGGAGAGCACGCGGCCGAAGAAGCCGCCGTCGACGAGCCGCTTCAGCTTCAGCAGACCCGGCAGGAAGATCTTGTCCTGGACGACGCCGTGCTTGATGCCCCTGGCGTGGGCGAGGCGGGCCAGTTCGAGGGCGCCGGCCAGTCCGGTCGCCGTCGGCTTCTCGGTGTAGACGTGCTTGCCTGCGGCGATGGCCTTCTTGACCGACTCTTCGCGGGCGGAGGTGACCTGGGAGTCGAAGTAGAGGTCGACGCCGTCGTCGGCGAGGACGGCGTCGACGTCGGTGGAGACGTGTTCCAGGCCGTGCCGCTCGGCGATCTCGCGCAGGGCGTGCTCACGGCGGCCGAGGAGGATCGGCTCCGGCCACAGCACGGTGCCGTCGCCGAGGTCGAGGCCGCCCTGCTCGCGCAGGGCGAGGATCGACCGGACGAGGTGCTGGCGGTAGCCCATGCGCCCGGTCACTCCGTTCATGGCGATCCGCACCGTCTTGCGTGTCACGTCAGTCCCCTTCGTGGGCGCCGGGCGCCCCGATCAGTACGGCGGTCCGCACGGCGTGCCAGTGTGCAGCAAGCGCTTTCTATCCGCTGAGAAGCTACCCCTGGACCGTGGTCCGTACAAGACCGTGTCCCTTTCGAGTTGTTCGAGGGGACGAACAGGAGGGGTGCCTGGCTTTAAGGTCTGCTCGACACGCTCTCGGAACCAGCGGCAGGACCTGGCTGTCTACGAGGGCGTACGACGACATGCGCGACCGGAGGACGACAGATGACCGTGACCCTGGCGGACGTGGCGGCCCGCGCCCAGGTCTCCCCCGCGACGGTGTCGCGCGTGCTGAACGGCAATTACCCGGTGGCCGCGTCCACGCGCGAGCGGGTGCTGCGGGCGGTGGACGAGCTGGACTACGTCCTCAACGGCCCGGCGAGCGCCCTCGCGGCGGCCACCTCCGACCTGGTCGGCATTCTCGTCAACGACATCGCCGACCCGTTCTTCGGGATCATGGCGAGCGCGATCCAGGCCGAGATCGGCGGGCCGGGGGGCCGGGCGGGCGGCGAGCGGCTTGCGGTGGTCTGCAACACGGGGGGCCTGCCCGAGCGTGAGCTGACGTATCTCACCCTGCTCCAGCGGCAGCGGGCGGCGGCCGTGGTGCTGACCGGCGGGGCCGTGGAGGACGCGCCGCACGCGGCGGCGGTCGCGGCGAAGCTGCGGAAGCTGACGGAGGCCGGGACCCGGGTGGTGCTGTGCGGGCGCCCGCCGGCACCGGAGACCGGGGCGATCACGCTGACCTTCGACAACCGGGGCGGTGCGCGCCGGCTGTCCGAGCACCTGCTCGGCCTCGGCCACCGCCGGCTCGGTTACATCGCCGGCCCCGAGGAGCGCACGACGACCCGCCACCGTCTGGAGGGTCATCGCGAGGCGCTGGCGGGGGCCGGCGTCGAGGAGGACCCGGGCTGGACGGTGTACGGCCGCTACGACCGGCGGTCCGGTTACGAGGCCACGCTGGAGCTGCTGCGCCGGGACCCCTCGCTGACGGCGATCGTCGCCGCGAACGACTCCGTCGCGCTGGGCGCCTGCGCGGCGCTGCGGGACTCGGGGCTGCGGATCCCGGACGACGTCTCGGTGGCGGGCTTCGACGACCTGCCGTTCAGCATCGACGCGGTGCCGGCGCTGACGACGGTACGGCTGCCGCTGGCGGAGGCGGGGGCGCGGGCGGGCCGCGTCGCCATGGGCCGGGAGGAGCCGCCGCCCGGGGGGATCGCCTCGGTGCGCGGGGAGTTGATGGTGCGGGGGTCGACGGGGGTGCCGCGGCGTTGAGCGGCGCGGCTCGTCCACGGGCCGGCGGGTCGGCCCCGTCCGCGGGGGGCGCCCCCGGGCCGGACGGCGGAGCCGGACACCCCTCGGCGGGTGGTGACGCGGGCGTGCCGTGGAACGGCTCGGACGCCGTGGCCCGGACACCGTACGGAACGCCCGTCCTCGAAGGTCTCGAAGGCCCTGCCCCCTGCCCGTCCTGCGCCGGTACCGCGCGGTGGCAGGGAGCCCAGGTCCTCCTGGCGGACGACTCACTGCGGTGGGACACCGAGGTGGTCTGCCCGCGGTGCGGCGGCGCTGTGGCCGCGTGCGGCAGGGAGCTGCCGGCCGGACCGCGGGAGCGGATGCTCGCCGAGCACGGGCGCACGGAACTGCGGCTGGGCCCGTCGGCCGACCGGGTGACGGTCATGCGTGTCCTGCGGCGGGAGCTCGGGATCGGGCTCGGTGAGGTCCGGGCGCTGCTGGAGCGGGGATACGGCGGCACTTTCCCCGAGACCGAGCTGCTCGCGCGCAAGCTGCGGGCCGTCGGCGTCGACGCGCGGGCCGTACGTGGTACCGGTGAGTTTTCCGAAGGCCGGCGGTCCTCACCGCCGTAAGTGATCAGCCGTACGGCCAAGGGGTGGATCGCGCCCGGCCCGCGCGAGTCGACGCGCAGGCGTGGACGCGGGGGCGCGGCGGGCCTAGTCTCGGAAAGAAACCTCTGACTGAGTCAAGTATCCGGGGACGATCATGACCGTTCAGGACGTCCGTGCCTTCAACCGCTTCTACACGGGCGTCATCGGCGCCCTCGACTACGGGCGCCACCTCTACGCGCCGTACACCCTCACCGAGTCCCGTGTGCTGTACGAGCTGGCCCAGGTCCCCCATCTCGACGCGGCCGACCTGAGGACCGGACTCGATCTCGACGCGGGGTATCTGAGCCGGATCCTGAACAAGTTCGAGGAGGGCGGGCTGATCGAGCGCGGGCCGTCGCAGAGCGATCCCCGGCGGCGGCGGGTCCGGCTCACCGCGCGGGGGCGCGAGGCCGCCGGGCTGCTCGACGAGCGGGCCCGGGACACCGTGGGGGCGCTGCTCGACACCGTGGCCCCGGAGGACCGGTCCCGGCTGGCGGAGGCCATGCGGACCATCCGGACCGTCCTCGGGGACGAGCAGCCGCGCGAGGAGGTCGTGCTGCGCGAGCCCCGGCCCGGTGACCTCGGCTGGATCGTGCAGCGCAACGCCGCCCTCTACGCGGCCGAGTACGGCTGGAACACCGACTACGAGGGGCTGGTGGCCCGGATCGTCGCCGACTTCGCCGAGGACCACGACCCGCATCTGGAGCGGGTGTGGATCGCCGAGTCGGGCGGCCGGCCCGTGGGGTGCGTGATGTGCGTGCGGGACGACGCGCCCGGTACCGCACGGCTGCGGCTGCTGCTCGTCGAACCCGGCGCGCGCGGGCGGGGCGTCGGCGACCGGCTCGTCGGCGCGGTCGTCGGCTTCGCGCGCGAGGTCGGCTACCACGACCTGGTGCTGTGGACCAACGACGTGCTGAGCAGTGCCCGCCGCATCTACCGGCGGCACGGCTTCGCGCTCGTCGCCGAGAAGCCGCACCGCTCCTTCGGAAAGGATCTGGTCGGCCAGGACTGGCGGTTGGATCTGCGCGAATCGGGCGAGTGACGAGTAGGGTCCGTGCCCATGAAGCTGGCGTTCTCCACTCTCGGTGTCCCCGGCCTGCCCGTTCCGGAGGTCCTCGCGCTCGCGACCGCGCACGGCTACCACGGGGTCGAACTGCGCGCCCATCCCGAGGAACCGGTCCATACCGGCCTCTCCCCCGCCGAACGCGCCGAGACCGCGGCCCTCTTCAAGAGCGCCGGGGTCGAGGTGCTGGGCCTCGGCGGCTACGCGCGCGTCGCCGCGCCGGGTGACGACGCGCCCGTACTGGAGGAGATCCGGCAGCTCCTCCAGCTCGCCCACGACCTCGGCGCCCCCTTCGTCCGGGTCTTCCCCGGCGCCGACCCCGACCGCCCCCGCGAGGAGTCCGACACCCTCGCCGCCCGCCGGCTCGGCACCGCCGCCGAGGACGCCTCCGCGCTCGGCGTGCGGATCCTGCTGGAGACGCACGACTCGCACCGCACCGGCGCCGACGCGATCCGGATCCTCGGCCCGGTCGGACACCGGCAGGTGGGCGCGCTGTGGGACGTGATGCACACCTGGCTGGGCGGGGAGCAGCCGCAGCAGACCTACGCGGCGCTCGCTCCGCACCTGGGGTATGTGCAGGTCAAGGACATCGCCTCGGCCGAGGACACGACACCGCTGCCGCTCGGTGAGGGCGTGTTGCCGCTGACCGAGTGCGTGGATGTGCTGTCGCGGCAGGGGTGGGACGGGTGGCTCTGCTGGGAGTACGAGAAGCGGTGGTACGAGGAGGCGGCGCCGCTCGCGGGCCTGCTGGGGGCGGGGCGCGAGCGCCTGCTGCGTCTGCTGGGTGAGGCGGCGTAGCGCGGCCGTGCGTCCGAGGCTGCGGGCGCCGGTTTATTCACTGGTCAGAGGATCGGCGCCCCGCTAGCCTCCCTCGGTGATCCAGCCGCTCGTCGACATCCAGCCCCTGCGTACCTCGGCCGTCTTCCGGCGGCTGCTGATCGGGCGGACCGTGTCCGTGTTCGGCGGGTTTCTGACCATGGTGACGGTCATGTACCAGGTGTGGGACGTGACCCGCAGCACCGCCTGGACCGGGGCGGTGGGGCTGGCGCAGGCGTTGCCGCTGGTGGTGTTCGGGCTGTTCGCCGGGGCCTGGGCGGACCGGGCCGACCGGCGGCGGGTCTTCCTCGCGGCCACCGTCGGCCAGGCGGTGTGTTCGCTGCTGCTGGCCGTGCAGGGCTTCACCGGGCATGTGCCGGTGGGGGCGATCCTGCTGCTCGTCGCCGCGCAGTCGGCCTTCGGCGCACTCGGCGCACCGGCCGCCGGTGTCTTCGTGCCGCGTCTGCTGCCCCGGGAGCAGGTGGCCGCCGGGCTGGCGTTGCAGCAGGTCAGCGGCCAGTCGATGATGCTGCTCGGTCCGGCTCTGGCGGGGGTGCTGCTGGGCTGGCTGGGGATCGGGGCCTGCTACCTCCTCGACGTCCTCAGCTTCGGCCTCGGTTTCTACGGCGCCTTCGGGCTGCCCGCGCTGCCGCCGGAGGGCGAGCCGTCGCGGGCCGGGATGCACGGCGTGCTGGACGGGCTTCGCTTCCTGGCGGGTCACCGGGTGGTGCGGGGCGCGCTGATCACCGACCTGGCGGCGACCGTGCTGTCGTTCCCGGTGAGCCTGTTCCCGCTGGTGAACGCCGAGCGGTTCGGCGGTGATCCGCGCACTCTCGGGCTGTTCCTGTCGGCGCTGGCGGTGGGCGGTGTCACGGCGACCGTGCTGTCCGGCCCGCTGACCCGGCTCGCCCGGCCGGGCCCGGTGATGCTGTGCGCGTCGGGGACGTGGGGCATGGCCCTGCTGCTCTTCGGCCTGTCGAGCAGCCCGTGGACCGGTCTCGCGCTGCTCGTGCTCGCCGGGGCGGCGGACGCCACCGCGGTGGTGTCCCGGTCCACGCTCGTGCAGACCCGCACGCCGGACGCGCTGCTCGGCCGGGTGACGGCGGCCGAGGTGATCGTCGGCCAGGCGGGCCCGAGCCTCGGCAATGTGCGCGGCGGTCTCCTCGCCGGCTGGACGTCGGGTACGACCGCCCTGGTCAGCGGGGGTCTGCTGTGCGTGCTGGCGGTGGCGGCGGTGGCGACGGCGACACCGGAACTGCGGAACGGCGCGGTAGCGGCGTGAGCCCGCCGGCCCCGGGGGGTCACACGCGCCGGGCGCAGCCCACCGGTTCGCGTCCCCCCAGCTGGACGTAAAGAGCGGTCGAGGCGGGGCAGTCCGTGCGGGTGCGGGCGGCCTCGGTGATGCGGTACTGCGGCCGGTGTCCGCCCGAGCCGTCGCAGGCCGTCTCGCGGACCTGGCCGGCACCGGAGTCGTACACGCAGTCGCCCGGGACGGTGCGGGGGCCGCCTCCGGCGCCGGGGTCGCCGGGGTGCGGGGGTTCCAGGTTGCGCATGCAGGCGTAGCCCTGGGGGATGGCGCCGTCGCCGTCCTCGTCGGCGGCGCCCGCCTGGGCACTGATGTGCAGCACGAAGTCGGTGGTCGCCGGGCACAGCGGGCCGTCGGTGGCGGTGCCGTCGTAGCGGGCGACGACCCTGGCCGCCGCGCGCTCGCTCGCACAGGGCACCTCGGTGAAGCTGGTCGTGCCGAAGGAGCTGCACTCGCCGACCCCGAGGAACTCCGCGCCGTAGCCGGCGGTCGCGCCCGGTGTGGGGCGGGCGTTGGCGACCGGTGCGTCCGCCGGGCCCTGGCAGGCGGTGAGCAGGGTGGCCGACAGGGCGGCGGCGAGCGCGGCCGGCAGCAGTCGACGCGGCACGCCTGCGGCACCCTTCATCGCGAACCCCCCATGCACCCCCGCCCAGCGTGACCCCCGGTGCGGGGGCCACGCCAGACGTGCCGGAGGGTTTCCGCCTGTTGCGGGCGGTACGCCCGAGGTGTGACGTACGCCTAGTACGTCAGCCCGTGTCCGATCGGGTACAGCACCTGTGCGGGGTCGTCCGCCCGCTGCACCGGCACCGGCAGCCTGCCGCGCGGGGAGACGCGCCCGGCGATCACCCGTGCGGCGGCGCGCAGTTCGACGTCGGTCCAGCAGTAGGTCGCCAGGCAGCCCTTGACGGAGGGGAGTTGGGCCACGTCGTAGGGGTTGCGGACGGCCACCGCCACCACCGGCCTGCCGGTGGCCAGCAGCCGTTCGACCAGCGTCCGCTGGGAGTTGCCCGCCGTCACGTTGTACGTGGCCACGACCACCGCGTCCGCGTCCTGCGCCGCCGTGACGGCCTTGGTGACGGTCGCGGCGGAGGGTGCGGTGCCGGTGGACAGGGCGGTGGCGGTGAAGCCCAGCTCGGTGAGGGCGGCGGCCAGCACGCCGGTGGGCGGGCCGGTGGTGCCGGACGGGGAAGCGGGGTCGGCGCCCACGACCAGGACGCGGCGCCGCTCACGGCGGTCGAAGGGGAGGATGCCGTCCTCGTTGACCAGCAGGGTCGTGGTGCGCTCGGCGATCCGGTCGGCGGTGGCCAGGTGGGACTTGGTGCCCACCGCGCGGTCGACGCCGGCCCGGGTGGTGGAGGTGTGGTCGAAGAGGCCGAGGCGGGCCTTCATCCGCAGGATGCGCAGGATCGATTCGTCGAGCCGGGCCTCGGTGAGTTCGCCGTCCTGCACGGCCCGCAGTACGGCGTGCCAGGCCACGTCCAGCGACGGAGGGTTGAGGAGCTGGTCCACGCCGGCCTTCAGGGCGAGCACCGGTACCCGGTCGTCGCCGTACTTGGTGCGGACGCCCTCCATGCCGAGGGAGTCGGTGATCACGACGCCGTCGTAGCCGAGTTCCTCGCGCAGGATGCCGGTGAGGATCGGGTGCGAGAGGGTGGCCGGGTCACCGGAGTCGTCCAGGGCGGGGAACTGGATGTGCGCGGTCATGATCGAGTCGATGCCGGCGGCGACGGCGGCCCGGAACGGCACGGCGTCCAGCTTCTCCCACAGGTCGCGGCTGTGGGTGATGACGGGGAAGCCGGTGTGGCTGTCGACGGCGGTGTCCCCGTGCCCGGGGAAGTGCTTGGCGGTCGCCGCGACCCGGGCGTCCTGATAGCCCTTCACCTCGGCGGCCACCAGCCGGGCCACCGCGTCCGGGTCGGCGCCGAAGGAGCGGACGCCGATGACCGGGTTGGCCGGGTTGACGTTCACGTCGGCGTCCGGCGAGTAGTCCTGGTTGATGCCCATCGCGCGCAGCTCGGTGCCGGAGATCCGGCCGAGGGTGCGGGCGTCGGAGCGGGAGCCGCCCGCGCCGATGGCCATGGCGCCCGGGAAGAGGGTGGCGGGCGCGCCGACCCGGCACACCGCTCCGTGCTCCTGGTCGGTGGCGATGAGCACCGGCAGACCGCGCGGCAGGCCCAGGGAGGCCTGCTGGATTCCGTTGGAGAGGTCCGCGATCTGGTGCGGGTCCCGGGTGTTGTGGGCCCAGGTGAAGTAGAGGATCCCGCCGACCCGGTACGTCTCGATCAGCTCGGCGGCGGTGCGGACGCCGATCTCCTTGAGGTTGGCGTCGATGTCGGCCTGGTCGGGGGCGGTGGCGGAGTGGCCGTAGACCCGCATCACGAAGAGCTGGCCGACCTTCTCCTCCAGGGCCATCCGGGAGATCAGGGCGCGCAGCCGGCGTTCGTCGGGGGTGGCGGCGTGGGCGGTCGTCGGGACGGTCAGCGCGGCGGTGAGGCCCGCGGTGGCGGCGAGCACGGCGCGTCTGGACGGCCGTGCGGTGTGTCCCGTGCTTCCCGTGCTGGTGTCGTGCACGTGCGCTCCTTCCAGAGGAGAACCGCTGAAGGAAACTTCCGAGGAGTCACCAATATCCGGGAAGTTTCTTTCCGTCAAGGGAATGCACAGTAACCAGCGAGGGGCCGCCACCGGCGCATTCAGGGGGGCGCGCCGGTGGCGGCGGGCTGTCGGCCGTGCCGTGGCGGAGAGGGTGGGTCGGCGTTCGCGGCCAGTCGCGAGGGGCCGACACCACGGCACGGAAGACTCGTCCGGCAACCTGGGCGTTGGACGGAGACGGCGGCCGACGGGTTCCCCCCGGCCGCGCGAGAGGCGTCGTCCGGCCGGGAAGCGCCGAGCCGGGAGGGGTTCCGGCGGGGAGGCGTCCAGCCGAGAGGCCCCGAGCGGGACATCTCCGACACCATGCCGACGCTGGCGGCGATCGCGCCGTTCGCCTCCGGTCCGGTCCGTATCGAGGACGTGGCGAACACCCGGGTGAAGGAATGCGACCGGCTGGAGGCCTGCGCGCAGAACCTGCGGCGGCTCGGCGTGCGGGTGCGGACCGGCTCCGACCGGATCGAGATCGAGCCCGGCTCCCCCGCGCCCGGCACGGAGATCACGTCCTTCGGCGACCACCGCATCGTGATGTCCTTCGCGGTCACCGGCCTGCGCACGCCGGGTCTTTCGTACGACGATCCCGGGTGCGTCCGCAAGACGTTCCCCGGCTTCCACGAGGCGTTCGCGGGGCTGCCCGCGGCCGGCTGACCGGGATGCGGATCAGCAGAGGATCCAGCCGGAACTCCTCGACGCCGTCCCGACCGAGCCCCTGATCCACACGCAGCGGTGGCCGGCATGGACCGACACCGGGCCCGCGAGGTGCCGGTAGCGGCCCTCGTCGACGACCGGGCGGCTGCCGCGGGCCTGGACGCTGACGGACATCGTCTGGGGGGCGCCGGGGTGTCTGGCGACGGTGACGGCGCAGACGTAGCCGTCGTGCTTGTAGACGTGCGTGACGCCGGTGCTGAACGGCAGGGTCCGCACCTCGTGTCCCGCGCAGGTGCCGTCGGCCGCCGCCTGCGCGGTACCGGATCCCACCAGGGCCAGCGCCCCGGACGCGGCCAGCACGGCCGCGCCGAGCGCCAGGCGTCGGCGTATCGCACCACTGTCCACTCTCGTCCTCCCCGACTCCGGTCACACACCCGACGACCGTACTGATGTACGGACGCGCGGGTGTGTCGGATGGTTGCACGACCGTCAGGAGGACGCGTCGGCGGGGTCAGCGGGAGGCGGCGACCGGTTCCTCGGGTTCGGGGCGGCCGAGGAAGGTCCGCCAGAGTTCGGCGTACCGGCCGCCGAGCGCCAGCAGTTCCTCGTGGGTGCCGTCCTCCGCGACCCGGCCGTGGTCCATGACCACCACGCGGTCGGCGCGGGCGGCGGTGGTGAGCCGGTGGGCGACCACCAGCGTGGTACGGCGTCCCACCAGGCGGTCGGTGGCCTGATTGACCTGGGCTTCCGTGGCCAGGTCGAGGGCGGCCGTGGCCTCGTCCAGCAGGAGGACGTCGGGGTCGACCAGCTCCGCGCGGGCGAGCGCGATCAGCTGGCGCTGTCCGGCCGAGAGGTTGCGGCCGCGCTCGGCGACCTCGTGCAGGTAGCCGCCCTCCAGCGTGGCGATCATCTCGTGCGCGCCGACCGCCCGTGCCGCCGCCTCCACCTGGGCGTCGGTGGCGTCGGGGCGGCCGTAGGCGATGGCGTCGCGGATCGTGCCCGGGAAGAGGTAGGCCTCCTGCGGGACCACCCCGAGCCGGTGCCGGTACGCGGTGATGTCCAGGGTCCGCAGGTCGGTGCCGTCGACCGTGACCCGGCCGGCGGTCGGGTCGTAGAACCGCGCGACCAGCTTGACCAGGGTGGACTTGCCGGCGCCCGTCTCGCCGACGAACGCCACCGTCTGGCCCGCGGGGATCACCAGGTCGATGCCGGTCAGCGCCGCGTCGGCGGTGTCGGCCGCGTCGGCGGCGCCGTAGGCGAAGTGCACGTCCTCGAAGGCGATGTCGCCCCGCAGGGACGGCACGTCCAGCGGCTCGTCCGCCGGCTTCGTGGACGCCGGCTCCCGCAGCAGCTCCTGGATGCGGCCCAGGGAGACCGTGGCCTGCTGGTAGCCGTCGAAGACCTGGGACAGCTGCTGGACGGGGGCGAAGAACAGGTCGATGTAGAGCAGGTAGGCGACCAGCGCGCCCGTGGTGAGGGTGGCGGCCTCGATGCGGTGCGCGCCCGCCATCAGGACCGCCGCCGCGGCGACCGAGGACAGCAGCTGGACGAACGGGAAGTAGACCGATATCAGCCACTGGCCGCGGGTGCGGGCGCGCCGGTAGCTGTCGCTGCGCTCGGCGAACCGCCGCCCGCCGTCCCGCTCGCGCCGGAACGCCTGCACGATCCGCAGCCCGGCCACCGACTCCTGCAGATCGGCGTTGACCACCGAGACGCGTTCGCGGGCGAGTTCGTACGCCCGCACGCTCGCCCGGCGGAAGAAGAAGGTCGCCACGATCAGCGGGGGCAGCGTCGCGAACACGACCAGGGCGAGCTGCACGTCGAGGACCAGCAGGGCGACCATGATGCCGAAGAAGGTGACGACCGAGACGAACGCCGTGACCAGGCCGGTCTGCAGGAAGGTGGACAGGGCGTCGACGTCCGTCGTCATCCGCGTCATGATCCGGCCGGTCAGCTCGCGCTCGTAGTAGTCGAGGCCGAGCCGCTGGAGCTGGGCGAAGATCTTCAGGCGCAGGGAGTACAGCACGCGTTCGCCGGTACGGCCGGTCATCCGGGTCTCGCCGTACTGCGCCGCCCACTGCACCAGCACGGTCAGCAGGCCCAGCAGGGACGCCGCCCAGACCGCGCCGAGCGCCATCCGGGACACGCCCTGGTCGATGCCGTGCCGGATCAGCACCGGTAGCAGCAGGCCCGCGCCCGCGTCCATCGCGACCAGCAGCAGGCTGATCAGGAGGGGCGCGCCGAAGCCGTGCAGCAGACGGCGCAGGCCGTACGACTGCTCCGGGCGGACCGCGCGCGTCTCGTCGATGTCGGGGGTGTCGGCCGCCGGGGGCAGCGCCTCGACCTGGGCGAGGAGTGCGGGGGTGGCCGGGGTGCCGGAGAGCGCCTGGTCCTTGGGTTCGCGGTCGCCGGTCCACAGCCTGGGGGTGACCCCGCGCTCGGCGTCGAACTCGGCGTCCAGCTCGTCGCGGACGGAGGTGTCCTCGGGCGGCAGGGCGGGCGCGGTGTGGCCGGGGGAGACTCCGCCCAGCTCGTCCGGGTCGGTGAGCAGACGGCGGTAGAGGGCCGAGCGCTCCTGGAGCTCCTCGTGGGTGCCGACGTCGGCGAGCCGGCCGCCGTCCAGGACGGCGATGCGGTCGGCGAGGTTCAGGGTGGAGCGGCGGTGGGCGATCAGCAGGGTGGTGCGGCCCGCCATGACCTGTTCGAGGGCCTCGTGGATCTCGTGCTCGACCCGGGCGTCCACGGCGGAGGTGGCGTCGTCCAGGACCAGCAGCCGCGGGTCGGTGAGCAGGGCGCGGGCGAGCGCGAGGCGCTGGCGCTGGCCGCCGGAGAGGGTCAGGCCGTGCTCGCCGACCTTGGTGTCGTAGCCCTGGGGCAGCTCCCGGACGAACCGGTCGGCCTGGGCGGCGCGGGCGGCGGCCTCGATCTCCTCCTGGCCGGCGTCCGGGCGGCCGTAGGCGATGTTGTTGCGCACGGTGTCGGAGAAGAGGAAGGAGTCCTCGGGGACCAGGCCGATCGCGGCCCGGAGCGAGTCGAGGGTCAGCTCGCGGACGTCGTGGCCGCCGATCAGGACGGCACCGTGGGTGACGTCGTAGAAGCGCGGCAGCAGCAGGGAGAGGGTGGACTTGCCGGAGCCGGAGGAGCCGACGACGGCGAGGGTCTCACCCGGGCGTATCTCGAAGCTGAGCCCGTCGAGGACCTTGGGGCCGTGGTCGTAGCCGAAGGAGACGTCGTCGAACTCGACGGTGGCGGGCGCGTCGGCGGGCAGTTCCTTGGTGCCGTCCCGCAGCGTCGGCTCGGTGTCGATCAGCTCCAGGACGCGCTCGGTGCCGGCGCGGGCCTGCTGCCCGACCGTGAGGACCACGGCGAGCATGCGGACCGGGCCGACCAGCTGGGCGAGGTAGCTGGAGAAGGCGACGAAGGTGCCGAGGGTGATGTGCCCGCGCACCGCGAGCCAGCCGCCGAGGGCCAGCATGGCGACCTGGCCGAGCGCGGGTACGGCCTGCAGGGCGGGGGTGTACTTGCTGTTCAGGCGGATGGTGCGCAGGCGGCCCGCGAAGAGGCGGCGGCCGACCTGGCGCAGCTTGTCCGTCTCCTGCTCCTCCTGCCCGAAGCCCTTCACCACGCGTACGCCGCTCACGGCGCCGTCGACCACCCCCGCGACGGCGGCGGCCTGGGCCTGCGCGTACCAGGTGGCGGGGTGCAGCTTGCTGCGGCTGCGCTTGGCGATCCAGCCGAGGGCGGGGGCGACGGCGAGGGCGACCAGGGTCAGCGGCAGCGACAGCCACGCCATGATCACCAGGGATATCAGGAAGAGCAGGAGGTTCCCGATGGTCATCGGGAGCATGAAGAGCAGGCTCTGGATCAGCTGGAGATCGCTGGTGGCCCGGCCCACGACCTGTCCGGTGGACAGCTCGTCCTGGCGGCGGCCGTCGAGGCGGGTGATCGTGCCGTACATCTCGGTCCGCAGGTCGTGCTGGACGTCCAGGGCGAGCCGTCCGCCGTAGTAGCGGCGGACGTAGGCGAGGACGTAGACGACGAGGGCGGCGCCGATCAGGGTGGCGGCCCAGGGGGTCATGGAGCGGGTGTGGGTGTCGATGACGTCGTCGATGATCACCTTGGTGATCAGGGGGACGAGGGCCATGACGGCCATGCCGGCCAGGGAGGAGCCGAGGGCGAGGACGACGTCCTTCGGATACCGCCAGGCGTACCCCGCCAGCCGTCGCGCCCATCCCCGTTGCGCTTCCACGCCGGTGCCTTCCTGTCGACCTGCTCTACCGGAAGACACCAACGCGAAACGAAGCGGATTTCATCCCTCCGCAACAATCGGGGGGCGCGGGGTCACACCCGTACCCGCAGGTAATAGAAGCGGGTCGTCTGTGCCGCGTTCTGGTTGTCGTCGCTCACCAGGAGCACCCGCAGCCGCCCGGCGCGGTCACGGCCCGTGATCGTCATGCCCTCGATGTTGTCCAGCAGCGGGTTGGGCTGGGGCTGCTTCGCCGTGGCGCCGAGGGACGGGCAGTCGGCGATGTCGGCCAGCGGGGTCTTCCCGATCAGCCGGACTCCGGGCTGCCCGGTGAGGCTGTCGATGCCGCTGGTGTCCGTGGCGTGGCGCGGGTCGGCCAGGTAGAGGCGGACCGTGTTGCCGACGCCGGCGGTGAAGCCGCGCTCCAGGACGAGGAGGCGGCCGTCGGGGGTGGCCTGGACCTCGGGGACGCCGAGACCGGCGTCGGTGCGGTAGGCGTACTGGGCGGCGAGCCGGAAGTGGCCCCGGTGGCGCCGCCAGGTCTGGAAGCGGACGATCCCGGCCGAGTCCCCCGAGAGCGCGTACTCCATGGAGGCCAGCAGCGTCCGCCCGCCGGGCAGCAGGGTGAGGCCCTCGAAGGTCTGGTTGGCGGTGGCGCGGCCGGCCGGGGCGACCTGGAGGGAGGACGGCACCGGGAGGCGGTCCAGGATCCTGCCGTCGGGCGAGTAGCGCCGTACGGAGGGCTCGGTCTCGGAGGTGATCAGCCGGGTGCCGTCACCATCGACGGCCAGGCCCTCGGAGTCGAGGTCGGCGCCCTTCTCGTCGGCGAGGTGGACGGCGGACCTCGGCCGGAGGGTCGCCGGGTCCAGGCCGAAGAGGGAGGAACGGTCCTCCAGGGCCGCGAGCGAGCCGTCGCGGTCTACGGCGAGGGCGGAGAAGTTGCCGACGAAGGTGCCGCCGTACGTCGTCTTGTCGAGCGCGTCGGAGAAGCGGTCGAGGGAGACGGCCGGGGAACAGGCGTGGCTCTCGGCGGAGGCGGCACCGGCCGGCCCGGCGGCGGTCAGGCAGGTGGCCGCCGCCAGGCCGGCGGTGAGGGTGGCGAGTACGGTTCTCAGGCGCATGCCGGTCACCGTAGGGCGGTCCGGTGACCTGCGGGAGACCGCACCGTGAAACCCTGTCAGGCCGTCAGAGGCGTCACGTCCGGGGCGGAGTGGCGACGAACGCCTCCCGCGGGCGGCCGGTCGGGGTGTACCGGGTGACGCCGGACTTCGCCGGGACCAGGTCCTTGTGGATCGCCGTGGCGATGCTCTGGATCGTGGCGACGCCGTCGTCCATGGTGCTGTTGTCCTGCGTGAACACGCTGATCATGTAGTCGTGGCCGGCGCCGTCGAAGGTGCCGAGGCTGTGCACCCGCCAGCCGTGCGTCGAGCGCTGCAGCCAGCCGTTCTTGACGTGCACGGAGACGGTGGACGGCGCACCCGCCGGGGTGCCCCAGCGCTGGTCGGCCTCGACCTGGCCCATCAACTTCAGGATGTAGGCACGGGAGTTGTCGCTCAGCACGCTGTTCTTGGCGGTGACGAGCTTCAGCAGCTTCTGCTCGTCGGTGACGTTCTCCTGGGTCAGACCCCAGTAACCGTCCGCGCCCGGCGTGGTCTTCGTCATCCCGGCCGCGGTCAGGAAGCCCTGGACCTTCGCCACGCCGAGCTGCTTCCACAGCGCGCTGGTGGCGTCGTTGTCCGACTGGGTGATCATGGCCGTGGCCAGGTCGGACTCGGTGTCCGTGAGGTGGCGGCCGGTCTTCTTCGCGTCCCACAGCAGGGCGGCGAGCACGGTGACCTTGACGGTGCTGGCCGAGTCGAAGGCGGTGGCCGGGTTCAGCGTGCAGGTGGTGTTGCCGGAGCGGTCGTACAGGCCCAGTGCGACGGAGCCCTTGTGGTTCTTCAGGGCGGCCGTGATGTCCTTCGTCAGCTTGGCGGCGAGGCCCGCCGTGCCGGACGTGCAGCTGACGGCGGGCGCCGGCGCGGGGGCCGCGGCGGCCGTGACGGCGACGACCGGAGCGAGCAGCGCGGCGGAGAGGGCCGCCACCAGTGCCGCGGTACGGCCGGATATCCGATGGGTCATGCGGAACTTCCCCCTTGGACGTCTGAACGCCCGTAGGTCACACGGGCGTTCGATGAAAGGTGTTCGCATGTTCCCAGGGCCCGTGTCCGAGGAATCACGGGGGTGCCCTTCGCGGTGACGGCGTTCCCGGCGGCGGGCCGGCCCGTCCGTGGCCGGCCCGTCGTGGAGCCGGGTGTCAGCCCTGCGGCGGCGTGGCCACGTACGCCTCGCTCGGCCGGCTGGTCGGGGTGTAGACGGCGGTGCTCGACGTGGTCGGCACGAGGTCCCTGTGGATGACCTTGGCGACGTTCTGGATGGTGGTGACGCCGTAGTCCATGGTGCTGTTGTCCTGCGTCAGCACCGAGATCATGTAGTCGTGGCCGGCGCCCTTGAAGGTGCCGAGGCTGTGCACCCGCCAGCCGTGCGTCGAGCGCTGCAGCCAGCCGTTCTTGACGTGCACGGAGACGGTGGACGGCGCGCCCGCCGGGGTGCCCCAGCGCTGGCTGGAGACGACCTGGCCCATGAGCTTCAGGATGTAGGCACGGGAGTTGTCGCTCAGCACGCTGTTCTTGGCGGTGACGAGCTTCAGCAGCTTCTGCTCGTCGGTGACGTTCTCCTGGGTCAGACCCCAGTAGCCGTTCGCGCCCGGCGTGGTCTTCGTCATCCCGGCGGCGGACAGGAAGCCTTTGATCTTCGTGAGGCCCAGCTGCTTCCACAGCTTGCTCGTCGCGGTGTTGTCCGACTTGGTGATCATGGCCGTCGCGAGCGACTGCTCGGTGGTCGTCAGATAGCGGTTGTGCTTCTTGGCGTCCCACAGCAGGGTGGCGAGCACGGTGACCTTGACGGTGCTGGCCGAGTCGTAGGCACTGGTGGCGCGCAGCGTGCAGGTGGTGCCGGTGCTGCGGTCGTACAGGCCGAGGGCGACGGTGCTCTTGCGCGTGGCCAGGGCCGCGGTGATGTCCTTCTGCAGCTTGGTGGCCAGGCCCGCCTTGGCGGAGGTGCAGCTGACGGTGGGCGTGGTCGCGGCGGCCGGCGTGGCGGCGGCGGTCACGGCCGGTATGAGCAGCGCGGCACCGAGGGCGGCGGCGCCCACTCTGGCCCGGCCGAATGTCCGGTAAGTCATGGAAAGTTCCCCTTGAACGTCGTACGGGCGTCCCCCTGAACGCCGTTGCGCGCACCCGTGCGCTGCCTGAGTGGACTCGCCGGGGCAGCGGATGGTTGTACAGGTGTTCCAGGGGTGGGAGTTCGAAGGGGTCGCCCGGGCCGCCGCCCGGCCCCGAGGACCACGGGGCGAAGGACCACCTGCCGTCCCGGCTGAGCGAGCTCAGGGAGGGGTTGTACGACGACCTGACCGCGGCGTGCGTCCGGGGAGGCGACCACGGGAAGGCTGCGGCCGCCACATTCCGGTCGATACCGTCCTTCCTCGAGCAGGGACGGCTGCCCGAGAAGAACTTCAGCCTCGCGAAGTCGGCCGACCACCGGGCCGGATACGACGCCCAGATCGCCGCCCTCCGGGAGGAGTTCCCGAAGCTGCTGACCTGACCGTCCGTCCCACTACCTGCGCCCAGGTGGGCCACAGTCCGTACCCCTCGCCGGGCTGCAAGGTGCCCTGCCACGACCGGCGGCGACTTCGGCGGCGGGCCGGGCGGGGGTCGGGGCGGCTTCTCCCGCGGCGCCCGGGGGAACGGTGCAAGCACCGAGGCAGGCGGGATGCCGGGCGGCACGAACGGCGATCCGCCGGGCGGTGGCACCGGCGGCCGGGACGGCGAGTTCCCCGGCTCAGGCCAGGCACTCGGCGGCACGGGCGGTGCCACGCAACGGCGCGGCGCCCCTCGACGGCGGCCCCATGGGAGGCACGACGAGCAGTGAGCTGATCACCTACCTGAAGAAGCATCAGGACGGCGCCACCTGGCTCACGCCTTGTCGAACAGCTCCGTCGCGGCCTCGGCGTGCACGGCTCGCTGGGCCCAGACCTCCAACTGTTCCAAGTCCGTACAGGTCATCACCCGCTCGCGAACGGAGTCGGGCACCGCGACGCCGCGCCATTCCAGGATGCGCAGGGTCATCTCCTGGCGGTCCTGGACGCGTCCTTGTTCCAGGCCTTGTTCTCGGCCTTCCTCGCGTACCTGTTCCGCCAGCGGGTGTCGCCAGAAGTACTGGATCGCCGTCATCAGGTCCCTCCACATCTGCTGTGCCTGGGGGTCGGTCAGGCAGGAGTCGACGAACTGCACGAACACTGCGGCGGTGTCCGAATCGATGGTCCGCAGGGCGGCGGCCAGGGATTCCAGTATGGCCGGAGCATGCGGTCCACGACCGTGTGTCATGGCCGAGAGCACCGCAAGGGGGACGTCCTTCTCGGCCTGCCGCTCGTCCGCAATCACCGGCACGTTGTCCGGGCCCAGCACCAGCGGACGCACCGTCAGCGAGTGCCAGTCCCGGAACCCGAGGCGGATCGGACTGGGAAGGGGACGTGCAGGACCTTCTGTAACGCCTTCGTCAGCAGCGTCGGATCCTTCTGGAAGATCCGGTGCAGCGCCTCATGCGACGAGCCGACCATCAGCTCTCCTTTCCATCGCGGTGATCAACGAGCTAGGCCGCCGCGAGTTCGCACCACACGTATTTCCCCCGGTCCCCGAACCGGGCCGCCGGCTGCCACCCCCAGTACTCCGAACAAGCCCGCACGAGACCGAGCCCCCGCCCGTCCTCCCACTCCAGCTCCGCCACCTGCTCCAGGGGGCGTGGCGGGTCCGGCGGGGCCGGGTCGGTGTCCCACGCGCCGATCCACACCATGCCCTCCGGGGTACGACGGACCCTGAGCGCGGCCGGCCCCTTCGTGTGCCGCACCGCGTTGGACACCAGTTCCGTCGCCAGCAACTCCGCGACATCCACCAGACCGGTCAGACCGTGCAGGGTCAGGATCAGGCGCAGGGTGCGGCGGCACACCGTGACCGCTCTGAGGTCGTTGGGGATGTAGAGGGTGTAGTCCCAGGACTCGGTTTCGGGCATGCGTCATCAACTCCGAAGAGAGGAAGGGGATTTGGCGCGCGGTGGCATTGCCGCGGCCGTCATGGCAGGACGACGCGGTGCACTTCCGCTGCGTGTGCGCTACGTCACCGACGGTAGATCTAAATCTAGGGACGGGACAAGCAGATCGCGTAATCTGTCACCGAACGGGTCGTTCTCTACAGACGTGTCAGGAGGCCCAGTCGATGGTGAAGAGGCGCGAGCCAACGGCACGTCAGCTGCGGCTGGCGACGGAGCTGCGCAGACTCCGCGAGGCTGCGGGGCTCAATTCCCGTCAGGCTGCCGCGCTGCTCGGCGTGAACCCGGCTCAGATCACGCATATCGAGTCGGCACTCGCGGGCGTCAGCGAGCAGCGCATCCGTCGCCTCGCCTCGCACTACGCCTGCACCGACGACGAGTTCGTCAACGCCTTGGTCGCGATGGCTGCCGATCGGACGCGCGGCTGGTGGGAGGAGTACCGGGGCCTGCTGCCCACTTCGTTCCTCGACCTGTCCGAGCTGGAGCACCACGCCGCGTTCCTGCGTCACGTGGCGATCCTCTATGTGCCGGGCCTGCTGCAGACGGAGGACTACTCG
This sequence comes from Streptomyces sp. NPDC051133, assembly GCF_040682635.1. NCBI lineage: Bacteria > Bacillati > Actinomycetota > Actinomycetes > Kitasatosporales > Streptomycetaceae > Streptomyces > Streptomyces sp. NPDC051133. The sequence goes on along the minus strand of NZ_JBFBBK010000004.1, from coordinate 261,385 downwards.
CGTGCGGTCTTCTCGTCCAGGCTTCCTGAACTGACCGACGACGAGTTGGAGTTGCGCATCCAGCACCGAAGGGCACGCCAACGGTTCGCCATCCCGTACGAAGCGGTGATCCATGAGGCTGCACTGCGCATCCGAGTCAGCGACCGCGCCACCTCCAGGGCGCAGCTCGCCCGACTGGTCGAGGTCTCCGAAGCGGACCACGTCACCGTGCGCGTCATCCCCTTCGACCTGGACGGCTTCGCCCGAGCCTCCAGCACGATGACGTACGCGGTCGGCCCGCTACCCCAGCTGGACACGGTGGTACGGGACGCACCTCATGGAACCGTCTTCATCGACTCGGAAGCTCAACTCGCCAGTTACCGAACGCGTTTCCGTAAGGTGGAGGAAGTCGCACTCGAGCCCGATCAGTCACGGGACTTCATTCACCGGCTGGCGAAGGAGCTGTGAGGCATCCCATGGTCAACGTCGACAACTGGCGGAAGTCGTCCTACTCCGGCGAGGGCGACGGCAACGAGTGCGTCGAGGTCGCGCACACCCCCGCCCACATAGCCGTCCGCGACTCCAAGGCCCCGGCCAGAGCCACCCTCACCTTCCCTGCCGGAGCCTTCGGTCGGTTCATCGCATCACTGAAGGGGCTCAGCGGCCCAGGTGCGTAGGCGCGAACATCCGCAGCACCGCCGGGAGTACGACCACCGAGGGGCCCGGTGTGGACAGGGCCTTCAGCAGGTCCTCCTCCAGGGTCTGCGGTGTCGTACGGACGCCGGGTACCCCGAAGGACTCCGCGAGGGCCACGTAGTCGGGGCGGGTCAGTTCCGTCGCCGTCGCCTGGCCGAAGGCGTCCGTCATGTACTCGCGGAGGATGCCGTAGCCGCCGTCGTCGACGATCAGCCAGGTGACCGGGAGGTCGTACTGCCTGGCCGTGGCCAGTTCCGCGATCGAGTACAGGGCTCCGCCGTCGCCGGACACCGCCAGGACCGGGCGGGTCGGGTCGGCCGCCGCCGCGCCCAGCGCCGCGGGGAAGCCGTAGCCGAGGCCGCCGGCGCCCTGGGCCGAGTGCATGACGTTCGTGCCGCGGGGATCGAACGCGGACCAGGCCCAGTACGCCAGGATCGTCATGTCCCAGAAGGAGGGCGCACCCGACGGCAGGGCTCGGCGGACCGAGGCCAGCACGTCCTGTTCCAGGGTGAGTTCCTGGGACGCGAGGCGCTCCGCGACACGGGCCAGCAACGCCCGCACGCGCTCCGGCGCCGTGGGGTCCGTCCGCTCCTCCACCGTCTCCAGCAGGGCCTGCAGCGCCGGCCGGGCGTCCGCGTGGATGCCGAGGGCCGGGTGGTTGGACTCCAGCTTGCCGAGGTCCGCCTCGATCTGGATCACTCGGCCGCGGGGCTTGAACGTGTGGTAGTTGGAGGAGAGTTCGCCGAGGCCCGAGCCCACGACCAGCAGGACGTCCGCGTCCTCCAGGAAGTCCGTCGTGTGGCGGTCCTCCAGCCAGGACTGCATCGACAGCGGGTGCTCCCAGGGGAACGCCCCCTTGCCGCCGAACGTGGTCACCACCGGCGCGTCCAGCTTCTCGGCCAGCTGGAGCAGCTTGCCCGAGGCGTCCGACCGTACGACCCCGCCGCCCGCGATGATCGCCGGGCGGGCCGCGTGCGACAGCAGGTCGGCCGCCACCGCCGTCAGTTCGGGGCGCGGGACCAGATCCTCGGGCGTGGCGTCCGGCGCCGTCACCACCGGAAGCGCCGTCGCGGCCAGCAGCACGTCCTGCGGGATCTCCACCCACACCGGGCCGTGCGGAGCGGTCAGCGCCGACTTCCAGGCCGCCGCGATCGCGGAGGGGATCTGGGACTGGGTGCGGACCGTGTGGACGGACTTGACCACGCCCCGGAACGATGCCGCCTGGTCGGGGAGTTCGTGGAGGTAGCCGTGGCGGCCGCCGCCCAGGCCCGCCGTCGGGATCTGGCTGCTGATGGCCAGGACAGGGGCGGAGGCGGCTGCCGCCTCCTGGAGGGCGGCGAGGGACGTCAGCGCGCCCGGGCCCGTCGAGAGCAGCAGCGGGGCCGCCTCGCCGGTGATCCGGCCGTACGCGTCCGCCGCGAAGCCCGCGTTGTTCTCCACCCGCAGGCCCACGTAGCTCAGGGAGGAACGCCGTAGCGCGTCGAACATGCCGAGGGCGTGCTGGCCGGGCAGGCCGAAGACGGTCGTCGCGCCGAGCCCGGCCAGCGTCTCCACGACCAGGTCTCCGCCGTTGCGGCCCGGGGGCGGGTTCAGCGCGGCCTCCGTCTGCGCGGGCGTCGGGCGGAGTACCAGGTCGTGGTCGTGAGTCACTGCTCTCGATCCCCCTAAGGAGCGTCAGGCGTTGCGGGCCGCCGCGATCTGGCGGCTCATGATGGTGGTCAGTTCGTAGGCGGTGTGGGAGGCCGCCACCGAGGTGATCTCGGCGTGGTCGTACGCGGGGGCCACCTCGACGACGTCCGCCGAGACCAGGTTGCAGGACGCCAGGCCGCGCAGGATCTCCAGCAGCTCGCGGGAGGTCATGCCGCCCGCCTCCGGGGTGCCGGTGCCGGGCGCGTGGGCCGGGTCCAGGCAGTCGATGTCGATGGAGATGTACAGCGGGCGGTCGCCGATGCGCTGGCGCAGCTGGTCGGCGACCTCGTCGGCGCCCCGGCGGTAGACGTCGGCCGAGGTGACGATGCCGAAGCCCATCTTCTCGTCGTCGGTGAGGTCCTGCTTGCCGTACAGCGGGCCGCGGGTGCCCACGTGGGAGAGGGCCGAGGTGTCGAGGATGCCCTCCTCGACGGCGCGGCGGAACGGGGTGCCGTGGGTGTACTCGGCGCCGAAGTAGGTGTCCCAGGTGTCGAGGTGCGCGTCGAAGTGGAGCAGGGCCACCGGGCCGTGCTTCTTCGCGACCGAGCGCAGCAGCGGCAGGGCGATGGTGTGGTCGCCGCCGAGGGTCATCAGGCGGGCGCCGGTGCCGAGCAGGTCGTCCGCGGCGGCCTCGATGGTGTCGACGGCCTCGTTGATGTTGAACGGGTTGACCGCGATGTCGCCGCCGTCCGCGACCTGCACCAGGGCGAACGGGGAGGCGTCCTGCGCCGGGTTGTAGGGGCGCAGCAGCCGGGACGCCTCGCGGATGGCGTTGCCGCCGAAACGGGCGCCCGGCCGGTACGAGACGCCGGAGTCGAACGGCACGCCCACGACGGCGACGTCGGCGGTGCCGACCTCGTCGAGGCGGGGCAGCCGGGCGAAGGTCGCGGGGCCGGCGTACCGCGGGACGCGGGAGGAGTCGACGGGGCCGCGGGGCGTCTCGTTGCTGCTCATGGTGAAATGCCTTCTTTCCTGCGCTTCGTCGCGCATGCACTGCTTTTCATACGACTCTACTGGTGAGCCGGGACCGGTTCGGACGCGAGTTCGGGGTTCCGGCCGGCGAGGCGCTCGCGCCAGGTGGCGAGAACGGTCTCGTCGGTGGGCTTGGTCGCCAGGGAGACGACGACGTACGCGGCGAGGGAGGCGAGCAGGCCGTAGTAGACGGGCTCGTTGGCGAGGATGCCGTACCCGGCCATCAGGCCGATCACGGCGAGACCGCCGACGATCACGGAGGCCAGCGCGCCCTGCACCGTGCCGCGCTTCCACAGCAGGCCGCCGAGGATGGGCACGAGCAGGCCGGCGACGAGCAGGTTGTACGCCACGGTCAGCGCCTCGACCACGTTGTTCAGCGCGATCGCCGTGCCGATCACGGCCACGCCCATGATCAGGATGAAGGCGCGGTTGCCCGCGACCTCGTCGTGCTGCTCGCCGTCACGTCGTACGGCGCCCTTCAGCCGCGACCAGATGTCGTTGTTGGCGACGGCGGCGCAGGCGATCAGGGCACCGGAGGAGGTCGACATCACGGCGGCCAGGGCGGCGGCCAGCACCAGGCCGCGCACGCCGACGGGAAGCTCGTCCTTGACGATGGTGGCGAAGGCGTCGTCGGGGCTGCCGAGCTTGGGGTAGAGCACCTTGGCGGCCGTGCCGATCACCGCGCCGGCGACGGCGTAGGCCAGACAGTAGGTTCCGGCCACGGTGCCGCCCCACCGGGCGGTCTTGTCGGTGCGGGCGGTGAAGACGCGCTGCCAGATGTCCTGGCCGATCAGCATGCCGAACGTGTAGATCAGGACGTAGGTGAAGATCGTCTCGCCGCCGATGCCCAGCGGGTCGAAGTACGAGGTCGGCAGCTTGGCCTTCATCTCGCTGAAGCCGCCCGCCTTGACGACCGCGATCGGCAGGAGCAGGAGCAGCACGCCGATGGTCTTCACGACGAACTGGACCATGTCGGTCAGCGTGATGGACCACATGCCGCCGAGGGTCGAGTAGGCGACGACGATCGAGCCGCCGAGGACGATCGCGAGGGTCCGGTTCATGTCGAACAGGACGTCGAAGATCGTGGCGTAGGCGATGGTCGAGGTGACGGCCAGCATGAGGGTGTACGCCCACATGACCACGCCGGAGATGACCCCCGCCCGGCCGCCGTACCTCAGGTCCAGCATCTCGGAGACGGTGTAGACCTTCAGGCGGGCGATGCGCGCGGAGAAGAAGACCGACAGGGCGAGCAGGCCGAGGCCGATGGTGAAGACCATCCAGGCGCCGGAGAGGCCGTACTGGTAGCCGAGGCCCACGCCGCCGATGGTGGAGGCGCCGCCGAGGACGATCGCGGCCATGGTGCCGGAGTACATGGCGGGCCCGAGGCGGCGTCCCGCCACCAGGAAATCGCTCTTGGACTTGGCGCGGCGCATGCCCCACCAGCCCATGGCCAGCATGCCGGCGAGATAGACGACGATCACTGTGTAGTCGACGGCCATGAGGCAGCCCTCCTTCGCGCACTGTCGGTGGCGTGTCGTGCAGAGACGTGGGGGTGTGACGGCAGCGGATCGCGAGGACATCCGCCCGTACCCGCGGCTGCCGTTCCGTGTTGACACTAAGTGGCTGGAAAGAGACTGCGAAGTGTACGTTTCATCCATACGAACGGGACCGGATGGAGGGAACGCACACCATGCCGGAAACGATCGCCCCAGCCGTCCCACCGACCCCACCGGTACCGCTCTCGGCCCTGCTGGCCCGCGAGGACCTGGCCCTGCGCCAGGTCGCCGGCCCGGCCGATCCGTCGATCGTGATCCACTGGGCGCACACCTCGGAGATGGCCGACCCGTACCCGTATCTGCTGGGCGGCGAGCTGTTGCTCACGGCCGGGGTGCACATCCCGGAGGCGGCCGGCGCGGGCGGCTACTTCGACGACTACGTGTCCCGGATCGTGGCGGCGGGCGGCGCGGCCCTGGGCTTCGGCCTGGCCCCGGTGCACGACACGGTGCCGCGCGCCCTCGTCGAGTCCTGCGACACCCACGGCCTGCCCCTGCTGGAGGTCCCGCCGCAGACCACCTTCTCCGGGGTGGCCCGCGCGGTGTGGCAGCTGATGGCGCAGGCCCGCCTGGCCGAGCTGCGCCGCGTGACGGAGGCCCAGCAGAGCCTCGCCTCCGCCGCCGCCCGTCCGGACCCGGTGCCCTCGGTGCTGCACCGCCTGGCCCGGCACCTCTCCGGCCGCGCGGTGCTCTACGGCCCCGACGGCACGGAACTCGCGGGAGCGGGCCGGGAGCCGGCCCAGCGGGTGCGCGCGGCACTGGCGGACCTGGCCGCGGTGGTACGGCCGCTGCCCGCCGCCGCGGACCCGGCCGCCGCCTCCCCTGCTGCCGCCGCCCCCGCCGCCGCCCCCGCCCCGGCCGCGCGCCCCGCCTCCGCCACCGAGTCGCTCGGGGACACCCACCTGGCCGCCTACGCCCTCGGCTCGGGAGAGGGCTTCGTGCTCGGTGTCGTCTCGCCCGGCCGTGAACCCGGGGACCACACCATCGCCTCCGTGGCCGCCGTGCTGCTGTCCCTGCTGACCGGGGAGCACCAGAGCGGGGCCGGCGCGGCCCGCTCCTCCGCTCTGGTGCGGGTGCTGCTCGGCGCGCCGCCCGAGGAGGTCGCGCCGCTGCTCGGCGGCCGGGGGTGGGTCGTCGTGCACGCCCGGCCCGAGGCGCAGTCGCCGGACGCCGTCGCCGCGTCCGCGCTGGGCGCGGCCCTCGGGTCGCCGCTGGTCGACCTGCGGCACGACGTCGTACGGGTGCTGGTGCCCGCCGGGCGTGAGCCGGCGCCGGTGCCCGGCTGGACCCTGGGGGTCAGTGCGGCCGTCGGCCCGCACGAGTGGCCGGCCGCGGACATGCAGGCGGCGCGCGCCCTGACCCGGGCCCGCGCGACGCGTTCCCCGCTGGCCCGGCACGGCGCCGGGGCCGGTCTGGCCGGGCTGGTGCCCCCGGCGGAGGCGGAGGCCCACGCCCGCGCGCTGCTCGCACCGCTCGCCGGCCGGCCGGAGCTCACCGAGACGCTGCGCACCTGGCTGTCGCTGCACGGCAGTTGGGACCGTACGGCGGTGGCGCTGGACGTGCACCGCAACACCGTGCGGCAGCGGATCGCCCGCTGCGCGGCCCAGTTGGACGCCGACCTGGACGACCCGGACGTGCGCATGGAGTTGTGGTTCGCGCTGCGGCACGGCTGACGGGGCGAGTGACCCCCGTCCCAGCGGGCGATATGCCGAGGACGCCCGCGGTGCGCTGGCCCACAATGGGAGGCATGCCGATACCCGGGACACCCAGCCGCGCCCAGCTCGTCGACCACCTGGTGAGGACCCGTATCGCGGGGGACGTCGCCACGCCCCGCGAGAACAACCTCTCCCACTACCGCAAGCTGGCCAACGGCGACCGCCACTACTGGTTCGGTCTGGAGCTGGGCGACCGGTGGGCGGACGAGCAGGACGTGCTCGCCGTGATGGCCGAGCGGGCCGGCGTCAACGACGATCCCGAGTACCGGTACGGGCAGGACACCATCGACCCCGAGCTGACCGTGGACGCGCTGGAGCGGATGGCGGCGCGGCTGCGCAAGGCGGCGGAGGGGCGGCAGCGGGTGCTGTTCGCGACCGGTCACCCGGGGGGCCTGCTGGACGTGCACCGGGCCACGGCCGCCGCGCTGCGGGCCGCGGGCTGCGAGATCGTCGTCATCCCGGACGGGCTGCAGACGGACGAGGGGTACGTGATGCAGTTCGCGGACGTGGCCGTGCTGGAGCACGGGGCGACGCTGTGGCACACGCACTCCGGGGAACCGATGCGGGCCATTCTGCACGGACTTGAGCGCGCGGGACGCCCGCTGCCCGACCTGGTCGTCGCCGACCACGGCTGGGCCGGATACGCGGGACAGCACGGCGTCGACTCGGTCGGGTACGCCGACTGCAACGACCCGGCGCTGTTCCTCGCCGAGTCCGAGGGCACCGTCCAGGTGGTCGTACCGCTCGACGACCACGTGGTCAGCCCGCGCCACTACGACCCCATGACGGCGTTCCTGCTGGCCGCGGCCGGCCTGGAGTGACGGGATGTGCGGCCCCGCGGGCGGGGTCGCACATCGGGTTCAGGTGGGTGTTGGTTCAGTGGCCGCCACCTCCGCCACCGCCGTGGCCTCCGCCACCACCGCCGCCGTGGCCTCCGCCACCACCGCCGCCGTGGCCTCCGCCACCACCGCCGCCGTAGCCGCCGCCACCGTGGTCACCGCCGCCGTAGCCGCCGCCACCGTGGTCACCGCCATAGCCGCCACCACCGTGGTCACCGCCATAGCCGCCACCACCGTGGTCACCGCCATAGCCGCCGCCATAGCCACCGTAGCCACCGCCATAGCCGCCATAGCCACCGCCGCAGTCGCCGCCCCACCAGTCATCGTCGTCGCAGCCCCAGCTGTAGGAACCGCGGTTGTCGTGGTGGTCGTACGTTCCCGCCGAAGCGGTTCCCGCGGCGCCGAGGGCGGCTCCACCGGCCAGCAGCACACCGGCTGCGGACGTGGCGAAAAGGCGCCTCGTGCGTTGTGCTCGCATAGGGGATACCTTCCGTTCCCATCGTCTCTCGCGGCTCCCGGACGGGAGGGCGCGAGGTGGATGGCCGCCGCCGCACGGACAAGAGGGGAAGAGTGCGGCACGGTCTTCGGATGTCACCGCTGGAGAGGTGCGACACGCCGGTTCGGTCGACGCCTGCGGCCCGCCCGGGCGCTGGTGCGCCCTCCGGTGCCGCGGCTGAGGTCACAGGTCTTCCCGGGACCTCGTCGGCCGCGCATGCCGTGCACTTGCGGCTTCACCCAAAGAGCCTAGTACCGCATCCGTCACTCGGCACCCCAGGAAACTAATGTCCGCTCATCAGGGCGATGGGTCACCGGGGGATCCGGACGACACCCTCCTGGATGACCGAGATGGCGAGCTGCCCGTCCTGGGTGTAGATCCGGGCCTGGCCCAGGCCCCGGCCGCCGTGCGCGGACGGCGACTCCTGGTCGTACAGCAGCCATTCGTCGGCACGGAAGGGCCGGTGGAACCACATCGCGTGGTCCAGGGAGGCGCCCACGACGTCGCCGACCGCCCAGCCGCCGCGGCCGTGCGCGAGCAGCACGGAGTCGAGGAGGGTCATGTCGGAGACGTAGGTGGCGAGGACGACGTGCAGCAGGGGGTCGTCGTCGAGCTTGCCGTTGGTGCGGAACCAGACCTGGCTGTGCGGTTCCCGCGGCTCGCCGAACTTCCCGTACGGCGGCTCGTCCACGTACCTGAGGTCGATCGCCTCACGGGCCTCCAGGAACTTCTCGACGACCTCGGGCGCGAGGTGGTCGTAGCCGCGCAGCCGCTCATGGGAGGTGGGCAGGGTCGCCGGGTCCGGGGAGGGCGGCATGGGCGCCTGGTGGTCGAGGCCCTCCTCGTGCGTCTGGAAGGACGCCGAGAGGTGGAAGATCGGCTTGCCGTGCTGGACGGCGACCACGCGGCGGGTGGTGAAGGACCGGCCGTCGCGGATGCGGTCGACGGTGTAGACGATCGGCGCGCCGGGGTCGCCGGGGCGCAGGAAGTAGGCGTGCAGGGAGTGGGCCGGCCGGTCCGCGGGGACCGTCCGCCCGGCGGCGACCAGCGCCTGCGCCGCGACCTGCCCGCCGAAGACGCGGGGGACGACTGCGGAGCGGGACCGGCCGCGGAAGATGTCCTCCTCGATCTGCTCGAGGTCGAGCAGATCGAGGAGGTCCTGGAGTGCCTGGCTCATGGCTTCAGTTGTACCGGCCGCCGTGTGCGGTCGGCCTTACAGGCCCATGTCCTTCGCGATGATCGTCTTCATGATCTCGCTGGTGCCGCCGTAGATGCGGTTGACGCGGTTGTCCGCGTACAGGCGGGCGATCGGGTACTCGTTCATGTAGCCGTAGCCGCCGTGCAGCTGGAGGCAGCGGTCGATCACGCGGTGGGCGACCTCGGTGCAGAACAGCTTGGCGGAGGCGGCCTCGGCGGGGGTCAGCTCGCCGGCGTCCAGGGCCTCGGTCGCGCGGTCGGCGACGGCCTCGGCGGCGTCGACCTCGGCCTGGCAGGCGGCCAGCTCGAACTTGGTGTTCTGGAAGTGGGCGACCGGCTTGCCGAAGACGGTGCGCTCCTGGACGTACTGCTTGGCGAACCGGACGGCGGCCTTGGCCTGCGCGTAGGCGCCGAAGGCGATGCCCCAGCGCTCGGAGGCCAGGTTGTGGCCGAGGTAGTAGAAGCCCTTGTTCTCCTCGCCCAGCAGGTCCTCGACGGGGACCTTGACGTCGACGAACGCCAGCTCGGCGGTGTCGGAGGTCTTCAGGCCGAGCTTGTCCAGCTTGCGGCCGACGGAGTAGCCCTCGGACTTGGTGTCGACGGCGAAGAGGGAGATGCCGTGGCGGCGGTCCTCGGCGGTCGGCGCGGCGGTGCGGGCGCAGACGATCACCTTGTCGGCGTGGACACCGCCGGTGATGAAGGTCTTGGCGCCGTTGAGGACGTAGTGCGTGCCGTCCTCGGAGAGCTTGGCGGTGGACTTCATGCCCGCGAGGTCGGAACCGGTGCCCGGCTCCGTCATCGCGATGGCCCACATCTCCTCGCCGCTGACGAACTTCGGCAGGAAGCGCTTCTTCTGCTCGTCGGTGGCGAGCATCTTGATGTACGGCAGGGCGAGCAGGACGTGCACGCCGGAGCCGCCGAACTGGACGCCCGCGCGGGCCGTCTCCTCGTAGAGGACGGCCTCGAACTTGTGGCTGTCCATGCCGGCGCCGCCGAACTCCTCGGGCACGTTGATGCCGAAGATGCCCAGCTCGCCGAGCTTGTAGTAGAAGTCGCGCGGGGCCTGGCCGGCGGCGAACCAGTCGTCGTACACCGGCACGACCTCGGCCTCGATGAAGGCGCGGAGGGTCTCCCGGAACGCCTCGTGATCCTCGTTGAACACCGTACGGCGCACGGCCACCTCCACGTACCTCGTCAGATCGGCATGTCTAAGCGCTTGCTCAGAACCGAAGATACCGGTGAGTACGGTCGTGCGTCCAGGGTGAGCTTGACCACGCGAGGGTCAGTTACCGGCTCTGCCGTACCGAAGGAAGGTCACCCCTCCCCCGCGGCTTCGAACGCCCCCCGCGCCATCCGGTGCAGCAGCGCCGCCGTGGTCCCGCGCCCCGGCAGCGTGCCCGCGCGGCCCAGGTGCGGGGTGGAGTTCAGCAGGCCGAAGACCGAGTGGACGGCCGAGCGGGCCGCCGGCTCGGTGAGCGCAGGGTAGGCCTCGCGCACCACCTCCACCCACAGCTCGACGTACTGCCGCTGCAGCTGCCGCACCAGCTTGCGGTCGCTGTCGCGCAGGCGGTCCAGCTCGCGGTCGTGCAGGGTGATCAGGGGACGGTCGTCCAGGGCGAAGTCGATGTGGCCCTCGATGAGGGAGTCCAGGACCGCGAAGGCGCCGGTCCGGCCGTCCGTCTCCGCCAGGCGCCGCTTGGCCCCGGTCAGCAGCTGGCCGCTGATGCCGACCAGCAGCTCGGCGAGCATCGCGTCCTTGCCCGGGAAGTGGCGGTAGAGACCGGGACCGCTGATGCCGACGGCGGCCCCTATCTCGTCGACACCGACGCCGTGGAACCCGCGCTCGGCGAAGAGCCGGGCGGCTTCCTTCAGGATCTGCTCGCGGCGGGTGGGGGCGTCGGTTCTGGTGACCATGCAGGTAATTCTAGACAGCGAGGTTAGCGGTCGTTAACCTGAAGGAAATGGTTAACGCTCATTAACTGGTTCGATCACCGGGTGAGGGGACCGCAGGATGCACGAGGCACCGGAGCTCCAGAGCGCGGCAGATCCCGCGTCGGAGGCCTGGCGGGCCAATGAACAAGCCCATCTCGCTCTCGTCGAGGAGCTGCGCGCCAAGCTGGCCGCGGCGGCGCTCGGCGGCGGCGAGAAGGCGCGCGCCCGGCACACCGCGCGGGGCAAGCTGCTGCCGCGGGACAGGGTGGACACACTGCTCGACCCCGGCTCGCCGTTCCTGGAGCTGGCCCCCCTGGCGGCCGACGGGATGTACGAGGGACAGGCGCCGGCGGCCGGGGTGATCGCCGGGATCGGGCGGGTCGCCGGGCGCGAGTGCGTGATCGTGGCCAACGACGCCACGGTCAAGGGCGGCACGTACTACCCGATGACGGTGAAGAAGCACCTGCGCGCCCAGGAGGTGGCCCTCGACAACCGGCTGCCGTGCGTCTACCTGGTCGACTCCGGCGGCGCCTTCCTGCCGATGCAGGACGAGGTCTTCCCGGACCGCGAGCACTTCGGGCGGATCTTCTACAACCAGGCCCGGATGTCCGGCGCGGGGATCCCGCAGATCGCGGCGGTGCTCGGCTCGTGCACGGCCGGCGGGGCGTACGTGCCGGCGATGAGCGACGAGGCGGTGATCGTCCGCAACCAGGGGACGATCTTCCTCGGCGGCCCCCCGCTGGTGAAGGCGGCCACCGGCGAGGTCGTCACGGCGGAGGAGCTGGGCGGCGGCGAGGTCCACTCGCGGATCTCGGGCGTCACCGACCACCTCGCCGAGGACGACGCGCACGCGCTCAGGATCGTCCGGAACATCGTCGCCACGCTCCCGGCCCGGCGGTCCCTGCCCTGGGAGGTGCGGCCCCCGGTCGAGCCCAAGGTCGACCCGTACGGGCTGTACGGCGCCGTCCCCGTGGACTCCCGTACCCCCTACGACGTACGCGAGATCATCGCGCGCGTGGTCGACGGCTCGCGTTTCTCCGAGTTCAAGAGCGAGTTCGGGCAGACGCTGATCACCGGGTTCGCCCGGATCCACGGTCACCCGGTCGGGATCGTCGCCAACAACGGCATCCTGTTCTCCGAGTCCGCCCAGAAGGGCGCCCACTTCATCGAGCTGTGCGACCAGCGCGGGATTCCGCTGGTGTTCCTGCAGAACATCTCCGGGTTCATGGTCGGCAAGGACTACGAGGCGGGCGGTATCGCCAAGCACGGCGCCAAGATGGTGACGGCGGTGGCCTGCACGCGCGTGCCCAAGCTGACGGTCGTCGTCGGCGGGTCGTACGGCGCGGGCAACTACTCGATGTGCGGCCGGGCCTACTCCCCCCGCTTCCTGTGGATGTGGCCCAACGCCAAGATCTCGGTCATGGGCGGCGAGCAGGCCGCGTCCGTGCTGGCGACCGTCAAGCGGGACCAGCTGGAGGCGCGCGGCGAGGAGTGGCCCGTCGAGGACGAGGAGTCCTTCAAGGCGCCGATCCGCGCGCAGTACGAGCACCAGGGCAACGCCTACTACGCCACCGCCCGGCTCTGGGACGACGGCGTGATCGACCCCCTGGAGACCCGTCAGGTGCTCGGGCTCGCCCTGACCGCCTGTGCCAACGCGCCTCTGGGAGACCCCCAGTTCGGCGTCTTCCGGATGTGAGGAGGGGAACCGTGTTCGACACAGTGCTGGTCGCCAACCGTGGCGAGATCGCCGTACGCGTCATCCGTACGCTCCGCTCGCTGGGCGTGCGCTCGGTGGCGGTCTTCTCCGACGCCGACGCGGACGCGCGGCACGTCCGGGAGGCCGACACGGCGGTACGGATCGGCCCCGCGCCGGCCGCCGAGAGCTATCTGTCGGTGGAGCGGCTGCTCGAGGCGGCCGCCCGCGCAGGCGCGCAGGCGGTGCACCCGGGGTACGGCTTCCTCGCCGAGAACGCGGGCTTCGCGCGCGCGTGCGAGGAGGCGGGGCTGGTGTTCATCGGCCCCTCGGCGGACGCGATCGCGCTCATGGGCGACAAGATCCGCGCCAAGGAGACGGTGCAGGCGGCCGGCGTGCCGGTGGTGCCCGGCTCCAGCGGCAGCGGGCTGAGCGACGGCCAACTCGCCGACGCGGCGCGGGAGATCGGGATGCCCGTACTGCTGAAGCCGTCCGCCGGCGGCGGCGGCAAGGGCATGCGGCTCGTCCGGGACGCGGACGGGCTGGCCGAGGAGATCGCCGCCGCCCGCCGCGAGGCCCGCGCCTCCTTCGGCGACGACACGCTCCTGGTGGAGCGGTGGATCGACCGCCCCCGGCACATCGAGATCCAGGTGCTGGCCGACGGCCACGGGAACGTCGTCCACCTCGGCGAGCGCGAGTGCTCCCTCCAGCGCCGCCACCAGAAGATCATCGAGGAGGCGCCCAGCGTGCTCCTCGACGAGGCCACACGCGCGGCGATGGGCGAGGCGGCCGTGCAGGCGGCCCGCTCCTGCGGGTACCGCGGCGCGGGCACGGTGGAGTTCATCGTGCCGGGCGGGGACCCTTCGCAGTACTACTTCATGGAGATGAACACCCGTCTGCAGGTGGAGCACCCGGTCACCGAGCTGATCACGGGCCTGGACCTGGTGGAGTGGCAGCTGCGGGTGGCGGCCGGGGAGAAGCTGGGCTTCGGGCAGCGGGACGTGACCCTGACCGGGCACGCGGTCGAGGCCCGGATCTGCGCCGAGGACCCCTCGCGCGGCTTCCTCCCCTCGGGCGGCACGGTGCTGCTGCTGAACGAGCCGCAGGGCGACGGCGTGCGCACCGACTCCGGGCTCAGCGAGGGCACCGAGGTGGGCAGCCTGTACGACCCGATGCTGTCCAAGGTGATCGCCTACGGCCCCGACCGTGAGACGGCGCTGCGCAGGCTCCGGGCGGCCCTCGCCGAGACGGTGACGCTGGGCGTGCAGACCAACGCGGGCTTCCTGCGCCGGCTGCTGGCCCACCCGTCCGTCGTCCGGGGGGACCTGGACACCGGACTGGTCGAGCGGGTGGTGGACGAGCTGGTCCCGGCCGGGGTGCCGGAGGAGGTGTACGAGGCGGCGGCGGCCGTACGGACGCGGGCGCTGCAGCCCCGCGCGGACGGCTGGGTCGACCCCTTCTCGGTGCCGAGCGGCTGGCGGCTCGGCGGCACCCCGAAGCCGCCCGCCTTCCACCTGCGGGTGCAGGACCCGGTGACGTACACCCCGCGCGGCGGCCACACCGTCGCCGAGGACCGGGTGAGCGTCACCCTGGACGGCGTCCGGCACGCCTTCCGCCGCGCCGGTGACTGGATCGGCCGGGACGGCGACGCCTGGCACGTGCGGGACCACGACCCGGTGGCGGACTCCCTGGGCCGCGCGGCGCACGCGGGCGCCGACTCCCTGACCGCGCCCATGCCCGGCACGGTCACCGTGGTCAAGGTGTCCGTCGGCGACGAGGTGGCCGCCGGACAGAGCCTGCTGGTGGTGGAGGCGATGAAGATGGAGCACGTCATCTCCGCCCCGCACGCCGGCACGGTCGCCGAGCTCGACGTGACGCCGGGCACGACGGTCGCCATGGACCAGGTGCTGGCCGTCATCGCACCGCACGAGGAGGTGGCGCGGTGACCGCCGAGGGACTGCCCATGGTCGTACCGGCGTCGGACCTGCCCGCGCGGGTGCGGATCTACGAGGTCGGCGCGCGCGACGGGCTGCAGAACGAGAAGCGGACCGTACCGGCCGAGATCAAGGCGGAGTTCATCCGCCGGCTCGCGGACGCGGGCCTGACCACCATCGAGGCGACGAGCTTCGTGCACCCCAAGTGGGTGCCCCAGCTCGCCGACGCCGAGCAGCTGTTCCCGATGGTCGGCGGCCTGCCGGGCGTCGCGCTGCCGGTGCTGGTGCCCAACCAGCGGGGGCTTGACCGGGCCCTGGCGCTCGGCGCCGACCGGGTCGCCGTCTTCGCCAGCGCCACCGAGTCCTTCGCGAAGGCCAACCTCAACCGCACGGTGGACGAGTCGCTGGCCGTGTTCGCCCCGGTGGTCCGGCAGGCGAAGGACCGGGGCGTGCACGTGCGCGGCTATGTGTCGATGTGCTTCGGGGACCCCTGGGAGGGTGCCGTCCCGCTGCACCAGGTCGCCCGGGTCTGCGCGGCCCTGCGGGACATGGGCTGCGACGAGCTGAGCCTCGGCGACACGATCGGCGTGGCCACCCCGGGCCATGTGCTCGAACTGCTCAACCTGCTCAACGAGGAGGGCGTGCCGACCAACATGATCGGCGTGCACTTCCACGACACCTACGGCCAGGCGCTCGCCAACACCTATGCGGCCCTGGAGCACGGGGTGACCACGGTCGACGCCTCGGCCGGCGGGCTCGGCGGCTGCCCCTACGCCAAGTCCGCCACCGGCAACCTCGCCACCGAGGACCTGGTCTGGATGCTGCACGGCCTCGGCATCGAGACCGGGGTCGACCTCGGCCGTCTCACCGCCACCAGCGTGTGGATGGCCGCCCACCTGGACCGGCCCAGCCCGTCCCGTACCGTCCGCGCGTTCGGTAAAACGACACAGCCCCACAAGGACCAGTGATCAGCATGGACCACCGTCTCAGCCCCGAGCTGGAGGAACTCCGCCGTACGGTGGAGGAGTTCGCGCACGACGTGGTGGCGCCGAAGATCGGCGACTTCTACGAGCGGCACGAGTTCCCGTACGAGATCGTTCGCGAGATGGGCCGCATGGGCCTGTTCGGGCTGCCGTTCCCGGAGGAGTACGGCGGCATGGGCGGCGACTACCTCGCGCTCGGCATCGCCCTGGAGGAGCTGGCCCGGGTGGACTCCTCGGTGGCCATCACCCTGGAGGCCGGTGTCTCGCTGGGCGCGATGCCGCTGCACCTGTTCGGCACCGAGGAGCAGAAGCGGGAGTGGCTGCCCCGGCTGTGCGCGGGCGAGATCCTGGGCGCGTTCGGCCTGACCGAGCCGGACGGCGGCAGCGACGCGGGCGCGACCCGGACGACGGCCCGCCTGGACCCGGACACGGACGAATGGGTGATCAACGGCACGAAGTGCTTCATCACCAACTCGGGCACGGACATCACGGGTCTGGTGACCGTCACCGCCGTCACCGGCCGCAAGCCGGACGGCAGGCCGCAGATCTCGTCGATCATCGTCCCGTCCGGCACCCCGGGCTTCACGGTCGCGGCCCCGTACTCGAAGGTCGGCTGGAACGCCTCGGACACCCGTGAGCTGTCCTTCCAGAACGTGCGGGTGCCGGCCGCGAACCTGCTCGGTGAAGAGGGGCGTGGCTACGCCCAGTTCCTGCGCATCCTGGACGAGGGCCGCATCGCCATCGCCGCGCTCGCCACCGGGCTCGCGCAGGGCTGTGTGGACGAGTCGGTGAAGTACGCCAGGGAACGCCACGCCTTCGGCAAGCCGATCGGCGCCAACCAGGCGATCCAGTTCAAGATCGCCGACATGGAGATGAAGGCCCACACGGCCCGTCTGGCCTGGCGCGACGCCGCCTCCCGCCTGGTGGCCGGCGAGCCCTTCAAGAAGGAGGCGGCCCTGGCCAAGCTCTACTCCTCCACCGTCGCCGTGGACAACGCCCGCGACGCCACGCAGGTCCACGGCGGCTACGGCTTCATGAACGAGTACCCGGTGGCCCGCATGTGGCGCGACTCCAAGATCCTGGAGATCGGCGAGGGCACGAGCGAGGTGCAGCGGATGCTGATCGCGCGCGAGCTGGGGCTGGTCGGCTGAGGGGCCCCGGGGTCACTTCCGCCGGGTGAAGCGGACGTCGGGGGTGCAGGGGTCGTCGAGATCGACGGTGACGCAGAGGGTCTTGCCGCCGTCGATCGCCAGCAGCTCGAACACGCAGTTCTTCGGCTCCTCGTCGAAGTAGAGCGCGAGCTGTGAGCCCGACGGCACCTTGTCCGCCGTACTGGCGCTGCCGTCCGCGGCGACGAACGACCAGGTGCCAGTGGCCCTTTCACCCGGGCACAACACGTACTCCTCGGCCAGCTTCTTCGAGTCGAGGCCGGTGGAGATGAACGTGCGGTCGGCGGCGAAGGACAGCTCCTCGCCGTCGGCCGCCTTCCATGTGCCGACGACCTGGCCCATGGAGACCTTGGCCGTGTCGTCCATGAACGCACATCCGGCGACCGGCAGCAGCGCCGCGAGGAGGAGCACGGCGGGCCGACGGGCGGGCCGGCAAAGGGACATGAACACGCGGCCATCCTAGAGCGGGCCGTCACCCCACCCCCTGGACATCGAGTGAGGTTAGGCTAACCTACCTTCGAACCTGTCCGGCGGGCGCTCCGCCCCGTTCGAAAGCAGTCATACCCATGCCCTTCGCCCGTGCCACCCATCTGAACCGCCGCGGTTTCCTCGCCGCGGGCGGCGCCCTCGGACTCGGTGCCGCGCTCGCGGCCTGCGGGGACGGCAAGGGCAAAGACGGTGACGCCGGGAGCGGGGGCGAGGCCGCCGCGTCCGGGCCCTGGTCCTTCAAGGACGACCGCGGCCGGAGCGTGAAGCTGGACCGGGTCCCCGCGAACATCGTCGCGTTCACCGGTGTCGGCGCCGCGCTCCACGACTACGGCATCCAGGTCAAGGGCGTCTTCGGCCCGACGAGGACCAGCGCCGGCAAGCCCGACGTGCAGGCCGGCGACATGGACATCAGCAAGGTCACGGTCATCGGCAACGCCTGGGGCCAGTTCAACATCGAGAAGTACGCGTCCCTCGCCCCGGACGTGCTGATCTCCACGATGTTCGACGGCGCGGGCACCCTCTGGTACGTCCCCGAGGAGTCCGGGAAGAAGATCGCCGAGCTCGCTCCGAGCGTCGGCATCTCCGTCTACGACCGCCTGCTCACCCAGCCGCTGCAGCGCATGTGGGACCTCGCCGAGTCGCTCGGCGCCGACATGAAGGCGGCGAAGGTGACGGACGCGAAGAAGCGGTTCGAGGACGCGGCGGCCCGGCTGCGCGCCGCCGCCAGGGCCAAGCCCGACATCAAGGTGATGGCCGGCTCCGCGAGCGACCAGCTGTTCTACGTCTCCGGGACCGACCTCTCCGTCGACCTCGAGTACTTCAAGTCCCTCGGCGTGAACTTCATCGAGCCGCCGGCGAGCGCCAAGAAGCAGGGCGGCGGCTGGTACGAGTCGCTGAGCTGGGAGAACGTCGACAAGTACCAGGCCGACCTGATCATGATGGACGACCGGACCTCGGCGATCCAGCCCGCCGACATCACCAGGGCGACCTGGAAGAAGCTGCCCGCGGTCAAGGCGGGGCAGGTCATCGCCCGCTCGCCCGAGCCGATCCTGTCGTACGACAAGTGCGTGCCGCTGCTCACGAACCTGGCCGAGGCCCTGGAGAAGGCCGAGAAGGCCGGCTGACCGGGCAACTCCCCCGACATCGCCCTGAATCCCTTCCTCAGGAGCCCACATGACGACGGCCGTAGCCGCCCCGTTCCGATTCTTCTCCGCGCAGGTCGTACGGACGAGGCGGCTGGGGCCGTCTCTCGTGCGCGTCACCTTCGGCGGAAGCGACCTGCACGCCTTCCACTCCGACGGGCGTGACCAGTCCCTGTCCCTGTTCCTGCCGCAACCGGGCCGGCCGGAGCCCGTCGTCCCGCTGGAGCTGGGCGACGGCTGGTGGCAGGGGTGGCGTGAACTCCCGGACGACGTACGGGCGGTGATGCGCTCGTACACCCTCCGGGCGTTCAGGCGCGACCCGCACGAGGTGGACATCGACTTCGCGCTGCACGGCACGGAGCCCGGCGCCGCCGCCCCGGCCGGACCCGCCTCCCGCTGGGCCTCCCGGGCCGTCCCCGGCGATCGCGTCCTGCTGCTCGGGCCGGCCGTCGCCGACAACCGCGCCATCCGGTTCCGCCCGCCCGAGGACACCGACCTGGTCGTCCTGTGGGGCGACGAGACCGCCGTCCCGGCCGCCACCGCCGTCCTGGAGACCCTGCCGGCCGGCACCCGGGTCCGGGCCTGGCTGGAGGTGCCGCACGCCGGTGACATCCAGGACGTGCGCACGGAGGCGGACGCGGAGATCACGTGGCTCGTACGGCACGACGGGTCCCCCATGGCCGTCGACGCCGTACGAGCCGCACAACTGCCCGTCGCCGAAAGGCCGTACGTGTGGATCGCGGGTGAGTCCGGGCAGGTGAAGGCGTTGCGGCGGCACTTCGTCGGGGAGCGGGGCGTCGACCGGCGGCGCGTCACCTTCGTCGGCTACTGGCGGCAGGGCATGACGGAGGAACAACTGCGCGCCGCGGAGTGACCCCGGCGCGGCGGCGCCTCGCGGAGCAACTTGCCGCCACAGGAGGGCGGTCAGGGGTGACCCCTACCTTGATCCCGAAAACTTAAGTTAGGCTAACCTAAGTTCATCACGACGACCTCCCGCACGGACTGTCCCCGGAGGACCCCCACATGCGCTCGCACCTGCTCAATGGCCTCACCGCGGAGCACTACCGCCGCTCCGTGACCGAAGGAGTCGAGCGGGTGGCGGCCAAACTCGCCACCACCGACCGTCCGTTCACCGGCGTCACCGTCGACGCCCTCGCCCCCCGCGTCGACGCGATCGACCTGGACCGGCCGCTGGGCGACACCGCCGCCGTCCTGGACGAGCTGGAGGACGTGTACCTCCGCGACGCGGTCTACTTCCACCACCCCCGCTACCTCGCCCATCTCAACTGCCCGGTCGTCATCCCGGCGGTGCTCGGCGAGGCCGTGCTCTCCGCGGTCAACTCCTCCCTCGACACCTGGGACCAGTCGGCCGGCGGCACCCTCATCGAGCGCAGGATCGTCGACTGGACGGCCCGGCGGATCGGCCTCGGCCCCGCCGCCGACGGCGTGTTCACCTCGGGCGGCACCCAGTCCAACCTCCAGGCGCTGCTCCTCGCCCGCGAAGAGGCCAAGAGCGAGGACCTCGCCGCCTTGCGCGTCTTCGCCTCCGAGGCCGGTCACTTCAGCGTGCAGAAGTCCGCCACACTGCTCGGGCTGGGGCGGGAGGCCGTCGTCCCCGTCCCCGTCGACCACGACAAGCGGCTGCAGACCGTCGCCCTCGCCCACGAGCTGGAGCGCTGCCGGCGCGAGGGCCTGGTGCCGATGGCCGTCGTCGCCACCGCCGGGACCACCGACTTCGGCTCCATCGATCCGCTCCCCGAGATCGCCGGACTCTGCGCCCAGTACGGCGTGTGGATGCACGTCGACGCTGCCTACGGCTGCGGACTGCTCACCTCGCTGAAGCACCGGGACCGCCTCGCCGGCATCGAACGCGCCGACTCGGTCACGGTCGACTACCACAAGTCGTTCTTCCAGCCGGTGAGCTCCTCCGCCGTCCTGGTGAGGGACGCGGCCACCCTGCGGCACGCCACCTACCACGCGGAGTACCTCAACCCGCGCCGCATGGTGCAGGAACGCATCCCCAACCAGGTCGACAAGTCCCTGCAGACCACCCGCCGCTTCGACGCCCTCAAACTGTGGCTGACCCTGCGCGTGATGGGCGCCGACGGCATCGGGCAGCTCTTCGACGAGGTCTGCGACCTGGCGGCCGAGGGCTGGCGGATGCTCGCCGCCGACCCCCGCTACGACGTCGTCGTGGAACCCACCCTGTCCACCCTCGTCTTCCGCTACATCCCCGCGGCCGTCACCGACCCGGCCGAGATCGACCGCGCCAACCTCTACGCCCGCAAGGCCCTGTTCGCCTCCGGCGACGCCGTGGTCGCGGGCACCAAGGTGGCCGGCCGTCACTACCTGAAGTTCACCCTGCTCAATCCCGAGACCACGCCGGCCGACATCGCCGCCGTCCTCGACCTGATCGCCGGCCACGCCGAGCAGTACCTGGGAGAGTCCCTTGACCGCGCGTCCTGAAGCCCCGCACCCCGCCTACGACTTCGTGGGGATCGGGCTCGGCCCCTTCAACCTCGGCCTGGCCTGCCTCACCGAGCCCATCGCCGGACTGGACGGCGTCTTCCTGGAGTCCAAGCCGGACTTCGCCTGGCACGCCGGGATGTTCCTGGACGGCGCCCACCTGCAGACCCCGTTCATGTCCGACCTGGTCACCCTCGCCGACCCGACCTCGCCGTACTCCTTCCTCAACTACCTGAAGGAGAAGGGCAGACTGTATTCGTTCTACATCCGCGAGAACTTCTACCCGCTGCGGGTCGAGTACGACGACTACTGCCGCTGGGCGGCCGGGAAACTGAGCAGCGTCCGCTTCGGCACCACCGTCACCGAGGTGACGTACGAGGACGGGCACTACGTCGTGCGCACGCAAGGAGGCGACACCTTCCGCGCCCGGCACCTGGTCCTCGGCACCGGCACCCCGCCGCACGTCCCCGACGCCTGCCGGGACCTGGGCGGCGACTTCCTCCACAACTCCCGCTACGTGCACCACAGGGCGGAGCTGCGGCGCAAGAAGTCGATCACGCTGGTCGGCAGCGGCCAGTCCGCGGCCGAGATCTACTACGACCTGCTCGGTGAGATCGACGTCCATGGCTACCAGCTGAACTGGGTCACCCGCTCCCCGCGCTTCTTCCCCCTCGAATACACCAAGCTCACCCTGGAGATGACCTCCCCGGAGTACGTCGACTACTACCGCGCACTGCCCGAGGCCACCCGCTACCGGCTGACCGCCGAGCAGAAAGCCCTGTTCAAGGGCATCGACGGGGACCTGATCAACGAGATCTTCGACCTGCTCTACCAGAAGAACCTCGCCGGCCCGGTCCCCACCCGCCTGCTCACCAACTCCTCGCTGAACGGCGCACGGTACGCGGACGGCACGTACACCCTCTCCTTCCGCCAGGAGGAGCAGGAGAAGGACTACGAGCTGACCACCGAGGGCCTGATCCTCGCCACCGGCTACCGGTACGCCGAGCCGGGCTTCCTCGAGCCCGTCAGGGACCGGCTGCGCTACGACTCCCGGGGCAACTTCGACATCGCCCGCAACTACGCCATCGACGTCACCGGCCGAGGCGTCTTCCTGCAGAACGCCGGCGTCCACACCCACAGCATCACCAGCCCCGACCTGGGCATGGGCGCCTACCGGAACGCGTACATCATCCGCGAGCTGCTCGGGACCGAGTACTACCCGGTCGAGAAGAGCATCGCCTTCCAGGAGTTCGCCGCATGAACGACACGAACACCACCTTCACCTTCCGTACCGTCGACCCGCTGAAAGACGGCCGGCTGCTGCACTCCTGGGTCACCCATCCCAAGGCGGCCTTCTGGATGATGCAGGACGCGAGGCTCGAGGACGTCGAGCGGGCGTACATGGAGATCGCCGCGGACGAGCACCACGACGCGCTGCTCGGCCTGCGTGCCGGCGAGCCCGCCTTCCTCATGGAACGGTACGACCCCGCGCACCGGGAGCTGGCCGGGCTGTACGAGGCGCGGCCCGGGGACATCGGCATGCACTTCCTCACCCCGCCGGCCGGCACGCCCGTCCACGGCTTCACCCGGTCCGTCATCACCGCGGTGATGACGCACCTGTTCGAGGACCCGGCGGTGCGGCGGGTCGTCGTCGAACCCGACGTGCGCAACACGGCCGTGCACGCCCTGAACGAGGCCGTGGGGTTCGTGCCCGAGCGGGAGATCCAGAAGCCGGAGAAGAGGGCCCTGCTGAGCTTCTGCACCCGCGAGCAGTTCGAGCAGGCGGTGGCCCGATGACCCTCGCCGACGCCGTGGCCCACCTCTCCCCCGAGCGCTGGGCGGCCGCCGACCGCCTGCTGATACGCAAGGCGCTCGCCGAGTTCGCGCACGAGCGGCTGATCACACCCGAGCGGGAGGGCGGGGGGTACGTCGTCCGCAGCGACGACGGGCGCACCGCCTACCGGTTCACCGCCGTCCGCCGCGCCCTCGACCACTGGGAGATCGATCCCGGGTCCGTCACCCGGCACCGCGACGGGACGGAACTCCCCCTGGCCGCACTGGACTTCATCCTCGACCTGAGGGCGTCCCTCGGACTGAGCGATGAGGTCCTGCCGGTCTACCTGGAGGAGATCTCCTCCACCCTCTCCGGCATCTGCTACAAGCTCACCAAGCCCCGCGTCACCGCCGCGGAACTGGCCGGCAGCGGCTTCCAGGAGATCGAGACCGGGATGACCGAGGGGCACCCGTGCTTCGTCGCCAACAACGGGCGGCTCGGGTTCGGCGTCCACGAGTACCTGTCGTACGCCCCGGAGACCGCGAGCCCGGTCCGGCTGGTGTGGCTGGCCGCGCACCGCTCCAGGGCCGCGTTCACAGCCGGCGCCGGGATCGAGTACGACTCCTTCCTGCGGGAGGAGCTGGGCGAGAAGACCCTGAGCCGGTTCCGCGCGACCCTCACCGCCCAGGGCCTGGACCCGGCCGACTACCTCCTCCTCCCCGTCCACCCCTGGCAGTGGTGGAACAAGCTCACGGTCACCTTCGCGGCCGAGGTGGCCCGCCGGCACCTGGTCTGCCTCGGCGAGGGCGACGACGAGTACCTGGCCCAGCAGTCCATCCGGACCTTCTTCAACACCAGCGCCCCGCACAAGCACTACGTGAAGACGGCCCTGTCGGTCCTCAACATGGGTTTCATGCGGGGCCTGTCGGCCGCCTACATGGAGGCCACCCCGGCGATCAACGACTGGCTGGCCCAGCTGATCGAGAACGACCCGGTGCTGAAGTCGACGGGCCTGTCGGTCGTCCGGGAGCGGGCGGCCGTCGGCTACCGGCACCTGGAGTACGAGCGGGCGACCGACCGCCACTCGCCGTACCGCAAGATGCTGGCCGCGCTATGGCGGGAGAGCCCGGTGCCCTCGCTGAGGGACGGCGAGTCGCTCGCCACCATGGCCTCGCTGCTGCACCTGGACCACACCGGCGCCTCCTTCGCGGGCGCCCTGGTCGAACGGTCCGGGCTGTCCCCCACCGCATGGCTCCGCCGCTACCTGCGGGCGTACTACACCCCGCTGCTGCACAGCTTCTACGCCTACGACCTGGTCTTCATGCCGCACGGCGAGAACGTGATCCTGGTGCTGAAGGACGGGGTGGTCCAGCGGGCGGTCTACAAGGACATCGCCGAGGAGATCGCGGTGCTGGACCCGGACGCGGTGCTGCCGCCGGAGGTCCGGCGCATCCGCGTCGAGGTCCCCGAGGACGAGAAGCTCCTCTCCCTGTTCACGGACGTCTTCGACTGCTTCTTCCGCTTCCTCGCGGCGAACCTGGCCCGCGAGGGAATCCTGGCGGAGGACGCCTTCTGGCGCACGGTCGCCGAGGTCACCCGCGAGTACCAGGAGGCGACCCCCGAGCTGGCCGGCAAGTTCGACCGGTACGACATGTTCGCCCCCCGGTTCGCCCTGTCCTGCCTCAACCGTCTGCAACTCCGCGACAACCGCCAGATGGTGGACCTCACCGATCCGTCGGGCGCCCTCCAGCTGGTCGGCGACCTCGAGAACCCGATCGCCGGCTTCTGACGCACCGGGCCGCACCAGGCCGCACGAGACGGACGGGCACCCCTGAGTACGGTCCTCGGGGGTGCCCGTCAGCGGATGGTCAGCCGTTCGGCCAGGGGACCTGCGGTGACTTGTAGTAGGCGATGCCGAGCGCGTCCCAGCGCGGGGCCTGGGCGGCCAGGCGCCGGCGGTAGGTGGTCCAGTCGTGCGTGGCCGCCGGGGACCAGCCCAGTTCGGCCGCGCCGGGCAGGCGCGGGAAGGCCATGTACTCGATGTCGGCGGAGGTCTTGAGGGTCTCCGACCAGAGGGGGGCCTCGACGCCCTTGACGGCCGAGGCCGGTGCCCCGGCGAGGTAGGCGCCGGGGTTCCAGTCGTACGACCGCTGCACCTCGACCGTGCCGGCCCAGGTCGTGCCCGGCTTGGTGCTCTTCGTGTACTTCATGTCGAGGTAGACCCGGTCCGCCGGGGACAGGATCAGGCCCGTGCCGTTCCGGGCGGCCTCCGCGACCTGCGCCTTCTCGGTGGCGCTGGTGCCGTCCAGACCCCAGTACTGGGCGAGGGCGCCCTCGGCGGGGTGGGCGCCGGTGAGCTGGTGCCAGCCGATGACCGTCTTGCCGTACCGGGCGACGATCGGCTGGACCCGGTCCATGAACGCCACGTAGTCGGCGTGGCTGGTGGAGTGTGCCTCGTCACCGCCGATGTGCAGGTAGCGGCCGGGGGTGAGGGCGGCCAGCTCCCGGATCACGTCGTCGGCGAAGTCGTAGGTGACCTTCTTCGGCACGCACAGCGAGCTGAAGCCGACCTGGGTGCCGGTGTACAGCGGGGGTGCCACGCCGTCGCAGTTGAGCCGGGCGTAGGAGGAGAGGGCCGCGTTGGTGTGGCCGGGCATGTCGATCTCGGGGACGACCTCCAGGTAGCGGGAGGCCGCGTACCGGACGATCTGTTGGTACTGCGCCTTGGTGTAGTAGCCGCCCTTGCCGCCGCCGACCTCGGTGGAGCCGCCGTGGGTGGCCAGGCGCGGCCAGGAGTCGACGGCGATGCGCCAGCCCTGGTCGTCGCTGAGGTGCAGATGCAGCTCGTTGATCTTGTAGAGGGCGAGCTGGTCGATGTAGCGCTCGACCTGGGCGACGGTGAAGAAGTGCCGGGAGACGTCCAGCATGGCGCCCCGGTAGGCGTAGCGGGGGCGGTCCTCGACGGTGCCGCCGGCGATCCGCCAGGGGCCGGTCTGCACGGTCTTCCTCTCCACGGACGCCGGGAGCAGCTGGCGCAGGGTCTGGACGCCGTGGAAGAGGCCGGCGGGGGTGCTCGCGGTGAGGGTGACGCCGTCGGCGGCGCTCTGAAGCCGGTAGCCCTCGGCGCCGAAGTCGCCCTTGGCGAGGTGGAGGCGGATGCCGCCGGTGCCGCTGTCGGTGAGCGGCACCGGGTAGCCGGTGGAGGGGCGGAGGATGGCGGTGAGGTACGCGCCGATGCGGCGGACCTCGGCGTTGTGGTCGACGTGGACGCCGGTGGCGCGGGTGAGGGTGTACGGCGTGCCGCCCGGCTGGACCGAGGCGGGCGCCGGGACCACCTGGTCCAGCGGGGCCGGGGCGGCGGCGCGGGCCGCGGGGGCGGCGCCGAGGGTGAAGGCGCCGGCCGCCGCGACCAGCAGCAGTGAACCGAGGAGGCGGGGCGTTCGAGGAGTCGTGCCGTGGTGCCGTCTCACAAGCGCTCCCATCGGACGGAGTTGAGCCATGGAGGTGAGTGACCGTCAGACGTGGTCGAGACCACTCTCCCGCAGATCCGGTGAAACAATCCCCGCATGGCGGAAATCATCCAGAAGGACGGCACCTGGACCTTCGACGGCGAGGCCCTCCGGCTCACTCCGGGCCGGGACAAGAACGTGCCCCTGCTCCGCCGCGAGATGGGCGAACTCGTCGTGCCGCTAAAGGCTTTGGCCGGCGTCTCCTTCGAGCAGGGGAAGCGGGCGGGGCGGCTCAGGCTGCGGTTGCGCGACGGCGCCGATCCCCTGCTGCAGGCCACGGCGGGCCGGCTCGCCGAGGCCAACGACCCGTACCAGCTGGCGGTGGAGTCGGAGCGGTACGGCGTCGCCGAGTACTTCGCGGACGAGGTGCGCAACGCGCTGCTGCTGGACGGGGTGTCACCGGACCCGGTCGACGGGTATCTGCTGCCGGGTCCGTCGCTGCCGGTGTCCGTGTCGGCCGGGGACGGCACGGCGAGCTTCGACGGGGAGCGGGTGCGGCTGGAGTGGAACTGGAAGACGGAGGACGCCAAGGCCGCCACCGGCCCCCGTACGATCCCGCTCCCGGACGTCGTCGGCGTGGAGTGGCAGCCGGCGGCCGGGCTGGAGAACGGGCACTTGCGGTTCCTGGTGCGCGGGGCGCCGGTCACGGCTCCGCCCAAGTACGACCCGAACGCGGTCGAGCTGTGGGGGTTCAAGAAGGACCCGCTGATGGCCCTGGTGGCCGCTGCCGTACAGGCGCGGCTGCCGCATCCCTGCGCGGCCGGGCGCGACGCCGTGGCGCAGGCGCCGGGGCTCACGAAGGAGCCGGAGCCGGCCGGGGACGGCCATGACGCGCTGCTGCGGCGGCTGCGTGAGCTGGGCGAGCTGCACCGGGACGGGGTGCTGACGGCGGAGGAGTTCACCCTGGCCAAGCAGGCGGTCCTCAGGCGCATGTAGCGCGCGAGGACCGCTCGCTCGGCGGCTGGGGTTACTTCGCCGTGCGGGAGACGGTGAAGTGGTCGATGCGGTCGCCGGTCTCGGCGATGCCCGACACCTTCAGCGTGGCCTGGCGGCCCTTCGGGGCGGGCTGGACGTCCACGCGCAGGAAGGAGTAGTTCAGGTAGCGCACCCGGGACCAGGCGACGGTCTCGTCGACCTTGCCGTCCTTGGTGTTGATGAAGGACGCGACCGAGTCCACCTCGTGCTCGTGGCCCTCGTAGGAGTCGGGGGCGCTGAACGCGTAGAGGCTGCGGCCCGCCGCGCCGGCGGTGACGTACACCACGCCCTCGGTCTCGGGGTAGGCGGTGCCGCCGATCGGGAGCTTCTTGGTGACCTTGCCGTCCTTGATGACGTCGGTGCGCTCGTACTGGTGGTTGTGGCCGTTGATGACCAGGTCCACCTGGTACTTCTCGAACAGCGGCACCCACTCCTGGCGCACGCCTCCCTCCGAGGCGTGCGCCGTGGAGGTGCAGTAGGCGCAGTGGTGGAAGAAGATGACGACGAAGTCGACGTCCTTGGAGGCGCGGTACGTCTTCAGCTGGGTTTCCAGCCACTTCGTCTGGGTTCCGCCGGAGATGCCCAGATTCGCCGGGATCTCGAAGGAGATGTCGTTGGCGTCGAGCGAGATGACCGCCGTGTTGCCGTGGACGAAGGAGTACACGCCCGGCAGGTTCTTGGCGTCCGGCCCGTTGTCGGGCAGGGTCCAGCGGGCTTCCTCGCCGCCGTAGCCGTTGGGCGAGTACCAGGCCTCCATGTCGTGGTTGCCGTAGGACGGCATCCACGGGACCTGCTTGGCGACCGACTCGGTCTGGTACAGGAACTGGTCCCAGGTCCGCGAGTCGAAGCCGGTGTCGGTGGACTTGCCCTGGCCGGCCGGGTCGCCGTAGGCGATGTCACCGGCGTGCAGGTGGAAGGCCGGGTTCTGGCCGAGGATCAGCGCGTTGTTGGCCAGGCCGTGATAGCCGACACCCTCGTCGCCGAAGGCGGTGAAGGTGAACGGCGCCTTGTGCGCGGGGGCGGTGGTGAAGGTGCCCACGGTGCCCAGCAGGTGCGGCTCGGCCGGGTCGAAGCCCTCGTGGCCGACGCCGTAGTAGTACGTCCTGCCCGGACGCAGGTGGGTGAGCTTGGCGTGCAGGTAGTACTGGGTGTGGTCGCCGCTCGCGCCGACACCGGCCGGGGTGTAGAGGGTGCGGACCTCGGCCTCGATCTTGCGCGAGAGGTCCCAGGGGTGGGCGCCGATGCGGATGAACGGCTTCTTCACGGCGACCGGCACCTGCCAGGAGACGGTCATCTCCGTGCGCGGGTCGTTGCCGAAGGCGAGGTGGCGGCCGAAGGGGGCCACGAGGGCGCCGTCGACCGGCTCGGCGGCGGGGGCGGCGCCCTGCGTCGGCACGGCGGCCCGGGCGGTGGCGCCCGTCACGAACGCGCCACCCGTGACGGCGCCCAGGGTGACGGCGCCGCCTCTGATCATGGTGCGCCGGGAGAATCTGGCGCGCAGGTACTCGTGCTGCTCGGCCATGCTCATCCGCGCGGCCAGCTTCTCCGGTACTCCCATACGAGGAATGTCCATGGCGTCTGAAAATGGTCCACATCTCCAACGAGACGTAGGACACAGGGTGGACGGCCGACGAACAGAGATCCACCAGCCCGACAACAGTCGGTTGCCCGATATCGGGCACGATTCTTGCGAATCCGGCGCCGGTACCCCAGGATCTACCGGGTGCACGACGAACTCGTTGATCACCTGACGCGATCCTCACCCCTGAGCCGGGGCGAGGCGCTGCGGGTGATCCAGGACGTGCTCGCCTACTTCGACGAGTCGACGGGGGACTTCGTCCGGCGCCGCCACCGCGAACTCCAGGCCCAGGGCCTGGTGAACGCGGAGATCTTCGAACGGATCGAGGCGGACCTGAAATACCGCGCGGTGGCACCGCCCGAGCTGACGCTCAGGCAGCTGCGGCGCATCGTCTACGGCTAGGAATACCCATACATGTGCGGAATTGTCGGATACATCGGGAAGCGTGACGTCGCCCCTCTCCTCCTGGAGGGCCTGCAGCGGCTGGAGTACCGCGGCTACGACTCCGCGGGCATCGTCGTCACGTCCCCGAAGGCGCCCGGCCTGAAGATGGTCAAGGCCAAGGGCCGGGTGCGGGACCTGGAGGCCAAGGTCCCGGCGCGCTTCAAGGGCAGCACCGGTATCGCCCACACCCGCTGGGCCACCCACGGCGCCCCCTCCGACGTGAACGCCCACCCGCACATGTCGGCCGACAGCAAGGTCGCCGTCGTCCACAACGGCATCATCGACAACGCGGCCGACCTGCGCCGCAAGCTCGAGGCGGACGGCGTCGAGTTCCTCTCCGAGACCGACACCGAGGTCCTCACCCACCTCATCGCCCGCTCCACCGCCGAGAAGCTGGAGGACAAGGTCCGCCAGGCGGTCCGGGTGATCGAGGGCACCTACGGCATCGCCGTCCTGCACGCCGACTTCCCCGACCGCATCGTGGTGGCCCGCAACGGCTCCCCGGTCGTCCTCGGCATCGGCGAGAAGGAGATGTTCGTCGCCTCGGACATCGCCGCCCTGGTGATGCACACCCGCCAGATAGTGACCCTGGACGACGGCGAGATGGCCACGCTCAAGGCCGACGACTTCCGCACCTACACCACCGAGGGCACGCGCACCACTGCCGAGCCCACGACGGTGGAGTGGGAGGCCGAGTCGTACGACATGGGCGGCCACGACACCTACATGCACAAGGAGATCTTCGAGCAGGCCGACGCCGTCGACCGCGTGCTGCGCGGCCGGATCGACGACCGCTTCTCCACCGTGCACCTCGGCGGCCTCAACCTGGACGCCCGCGAGGCCCGGCAGATCCGCCGCGTGAAGATCCTCGGCTGCGGCACCTCGTACCACGCGGGCATGATCGGCGCCCAGATGATCGAGGAGCTGGCCCGCATCCCCGCCGACGCCGAGCCGGCCTCCGAGTTCCGCTACCGCAACGCGGTGGTCGACCCCGACACCCTCTACGTGGCCGTCTCCCAGTCCGGTGAGACGTACGACGTGCTCGCCGCCGTCCAGGAGCTCAAGCGCAAGGGCGCCCGGGTCTTCGGCGTCGTCAACGTGGTCGGCTCGGCGATCGCCCGCGAGGCGGACGCCGGCATCTACGTGCACGCCGGTCCCGAGGTCTGCGTGGTGTCGACCAAGTGCTTCACCAACATGACGGTCGCCTTCGCGCTGCTCGCCCTGCACCTCGGCCGCACCCGTGACCTCTCGGTCCGCGACGGCAAGCGGATCATCGAGGGCCTGCGCAAGCTGCCCGAGCAGATCACCGAGATCCTCAAGCAGGAGGAGAAGGTCAGGGAGCTGGCCGAGCTGTACGCCGACGCCCGCTCGATGCTCTTCATCGGCCGCGTCCGGGGCTACCCGGTGGCCCGTGAGGCCTCCCTGAAGCTCAAGGAGGTCTCGTACATCCACGCCGAGGCCTACCCCGCCTCCGAGCTGAAGCACGGCCCGCTGGCCCTGATCGAGCCGGCCCTGCCGACGGTCGCCATCGTCCCCGACGACGACCTGCTGGAGAAGAACCGCGCGGCCCTGGAGGAGATCAAGGCCCGCGAGGGCAAGATCCTCGCGGTGGCCCACCAGCCCCAGGAGAAGGCGGACCAGACCATCGTCGTCCCGAAGAACGAGGACGAGCTGGACCCGATCCTGATGGGCATCCCGCTCCAGCTGCTGGCGTACCACACGGCGAAGGCCCTGGGCCGGGACATCGACAAGCCGCGGAACCTGGCCAAGTCGGTGACGGTGGAGTAGGCGCCCCGCACGACAAGAGAACGGACCCCCACGTGTGCCACCTTTCACGTGGGGGTCCCTTCCGTGCCGCTCCGTTTCAGCCGGTGGCCGTCACCCCCCGGCCCGCGGCACGCCGGGGAAGTACCGTCGGCCAGTGGGCGACCGCGGCCGTCGCCGCGTACCAGGCCACCGCACCGGAGGCGACGGCCACCCAGCCGCCGGCCTTGGTCAGGACGGAGCTGTCCGCGAACTGCGCGACGGCGAGCACGAGCATCGCCAGGAAGAGCAGCCCGTACACGGCCTGGCCGAGGGTGTCCCCGCCGGCGAGGGTCAGCGTGAGCGCCACGAGGGCGAACAGCAGCAGGAAGAGTCCGGCCGCATGAGCCGAGCCGGAGCCCGACACGGCCCAGGTGAACCACAGGGCGCCGAGGGCCACGAAGCCCGTGCCGGAGACGCCGTCACGGTCCCGGAGCGCGAGCAGGCCGACGAGGAACAGGGCGACTCCGCCCACGTAGTGAGCCAGTGTCACGGCGTCCGACGTGCCCACACCGTCGATGACACCGGTCGTACCGAGCCCGAACGCCAACAGGGTGATCCCCAGGGCGAGTCGGCCCACAACGGAAGTACTTCCGCTTCCCGCAGAGACGTCGTTGTCCACGGCGGGCTCCCTTCTTGCTGTGCAGTTGCGCGGTGACCGGTATATGCCCTTCACAAAGGCACAAACCACCTCTACGCGCGAGTAGTTTCGCGCTGCACAAAGGGAGTTGACGAAGCGTGAGGTTCTACGGAATGACGATCACGGGCCGCTTCGCCCGCTTGGCCAGCCGCCCGGCGACGGAGCCGAAGATCCGGCCGACGAGGCCGTGCGTCGAACCGACGACGATCGCGTCCGCCTCGTACTCCCGCCCCACCTCTTCGAGTTCGTGGCAGATGTCCCCGCCCCGCTCGACCAGGATCCACGGCACCTCGGACAGATAGTCCGCACAGGCCAGTTCCAGCCCGAGGACCTCGGTGCGGTGGTCCGGCACGTCGACGAAGACGGGCGGCTCGCAGCCGGCCCACACGGTGGTCGGCAGCCGGTTGGCGACGTGGACGATGATCAGGCCGGCGTGGGAGCGGTGGGCCATGCCGATCGCGTAGGCGAGGGCGCGCTCACTGGAGGTGGAGCCGTCGAAGCCGACGACGACTCCGTGCCGGAAGGCGGGGTCGCACGAAGGGCGTGGCTCTTCCGCCGCCAGGGGATCGGCCGCCGTGGGATCGGCGACCGGCCGCTTGCGGTCCGCGGGTTCGAAGAATTCGTGACCGGCCATGACTGTCTCGGCGTTGTGATCCTTTTTGGGAGGGACGACAGTGTGCGGCGGAGCTGTGTCCGGGAAACATCTTCCCAAGCCCATACCCCCAAGGGTACGGCGGCACGCCTCCTGAGCCCAGATCCCGCGCACGCTCCGTGAGCGGCCCCCGACGTCCGTAGGGGTTCACCGGAGCATGCACGAGCCGCGCCCGTAACGCAATGGTTGCTGCCCCGTACAGGCGGTTTGCACAGCATCCAGACGTACGGCCGGTGACCGACCCGTCGAACGCGCGTTGTACCCGGTGAGTCACCGCCACAGGGAGTACGAGATGCCCGGACCGCGCCCCACCTCCGAGCCGCGCCGCGCGCCGGACACGGCGAGCGACGTGATCCGCTGGTGCGCGTTCAGCTGTCTGCTCGTCCCCGTGGTCCTGGTCTGGTACGGCACCTCGCTGGCCGGCGCGGCGGGCGCCGCGCTGGGCCTGGCCGCCGTCACGGCCGTCTGCCGGATTCTGCTGCGCCGCTCCGAGCGTTGCGCGGCGCAAAGAGGCGGACGTCACACGCGGGGACAGACACCGGGCGACTGACCTGTTTCCGTACCCTCGAACGCTTCTTTTCAGCCAACTTCTGGATATCGCCCAGGAGGGCCCCCGACCACCCCCCAACCCCCGTTCCACCTGCACGGAAAGGGCCTACGGGCCGCTGCGCACCCTACGCGGTTTGGCCACTGCGACAAGGCGCACTTCCCTGCACGCCCCGTGAGTGCAACGCTTCGTGATCGAATGCTTCACGCCAAGTTGTCATGTCGACAATCTCGGGCGTGTGGAACTGGTCACCGTGAGACCGCGGGAGCCAGTAGATTCGATCTTGACTGTCTTTACGGCGGGGGACTCGTGCAGGACCGAGGGGAAACGTGCAGGAGCGACACAACCGAGGAGCCGCGACCACCGAGGGGGGCTTAGCAGTATGAGCCACGACTCCACTGCCGCGCCGGATGCCGCGGCCCGGAAACTGTCCGGGCGACGCCGCAAGGAGATCGTCGCGGTGCTGCTGTTCAGCGGCGGCCCCATCTTCGAGAGTTCCATTCCGCTGTCGGTGTTCGGGATCGACCGCCAGGACGCCGGGGTGCCGCGCTACCGATTGCTGGTGTGCGCCGGCGAGGAGGGCCCGCTGCGGACCACAGGGGGCCTGGAACTCACCGCACCGCATGGGCTCGAGGCGATCTCACGCGCCGGGACGGTCGTCGTACCGGCCTGGCGCTCGATCACCTCACCGCCGCCGGAGGACGCGCTCGACGCTCTGCGCCGGGCGCATGAGGAGGGCGCCCGCATCGTCGGGCTGTGCACGGGCGCGTTCGTGCTCGCGGCGGCCGGACTGCTGGACGGACGCCCGGCGACCACCCACTGGATGTACGCGCCGACGCTGGCCAAGCGCTATCCGTCGGTGCACGTCGATCCACGGGAGCTGTTCGTCGACGACGGCGACGTGCTGACCAGCGCGGGTACGGCGGCCGGGATCGACCTCTGTCTCCACATCGTGCGCACGGACCACGGCAACGAGGCGGCCGGCGCGCTCGCCCGGCGCCTGGTGGTCCCACCGCGCCGCAGTGGCGGTCAGGAGCGCTATCTCGACAGGTCTTTACCGGAGGAGATCGGCGCCGACCCGCTCGCCGAGGTCGTCGCCTGGGCGCTGGAACACCTCCACGAGCAGTTCGACGTGGAGACCCTGGCGGCACGCGCCTACATGAGCCGCCGCACGTTCGACCGCCGGTTCCGCTCGCTCACCGGCAGCGCGCCGCTGCAGTGGCTGATCACCCAGCGGGTGCTGCAGGCGCAGCGGCTGCTGGAGACGTCGGACTACTCGGTGGACGAGGTGGCGGGCCGGTGCGGGTTCCGCTCGCCGGTCGCGCTGCGCGGGCACTTCCGGCGCCAGCTCGGCTCGTCGCCGGCCGCCTACCGGGCCGCCTACCGGGCCCGCCGTCCGCAGGGCGAGAGGCCGGGTGAGGCGGAGGCGCCGGTGGGCATGTCCGGCCAGCCGGGCCCGCCCGCGGGTCTGCCGGGCCCCGGGCCGGTGGGACACGCGCCCGCCGTGCTGCACTCGGACCGCGACAGCGGGGTGCCGATGCAGAGCCGCCGCCAGGCGGCCGGCGCGGTGGGCCTGCTGCCGGGACCGCGCAACGGCAGCTGAAGCCAGACCCTGACAGGGGGGCGGAGTTCTCCTCCGCCCCCCTGTGCCGTGCTCCCGCACCCACAAGGTCGCCGCACACCCGGGTCCGGTGCACGGCGACGCGCCGTAAGGTGAGACACATGAACGATCGCATGGTGTGGATCGACTGCGAGATGACCGGCCTCTCGCTGTCCGACGACGCGCTCATCGAGGTGGCCGCCCTCGTCACCGACTCCGAGCTGAACGTACTCGGCGAGGGGGTGGACATCGTCGTCCGCCCGCCGGACTCGGCGCTCGAGACGATGCCGGAGGTGGTGCGTCAGATGCACACCGCGTCCGGACTGCTCGCGGAGCTCCCGAACGGCACGACTCTGAAGGATGCCGAGGAGCAGGTCCTCGCCTATGTGAAGGAGTACGTGAAGGAGCCCGGCAAGGCCCCGCTGTGCGGCAACTCCGTCGGCACCGACCGCGGCTTCCTGCTGCGGGACATGCCGACCCTGGAGGACTACCTGCACTACCGGATCGTGGACGTCTCCTCGGTCAAGGAGCTGGCCCGCCGCTGGTACCCGAGGACGTACTTCAACAGTCCGGAGAAGAACGGCAACCACCGGGCCCTCGCCGACATCCGCGAGTCGATCGCCGAGCTGCGGTACTACCGCGAGGCGATCTTCGTGCCGCAGCCCGGCCCGGACTCCGACACCGCGAAGACGATCGCCGCCAGACACGTCCTGCCCGCCCGGTAGGCCGCTCGTCGGGTCCACGGGTCCGCTCGGGGGCACGCGCGAAAACCTGTGCGCGAGCACCCCTTCGGACCCTGTAGACTTCTTCTCGGCCGGTCGGGGAAACGACAAGTTCGACTGCCGGTCGTGGTGGGTGTAGCTCAGCTGGCAGAGCACCTGGTTGTGGTCCAGGATGTCGCGGGTTCAAGTCCCGTCACTCACCCTGAGTGATCAGCCGGTGACTCCGTTGAAAGACGGGTCACCGGCTGATTCGTTTTCTCCGCCGGCGGCCGGGGGGGCTTAACCGTCCGATCCGCGGCCCCTTCCCCCGTACGTACCGCGCGGACCGCGTCACGACGACGCCCGCGCCACCAGCTCCGTGGCCAGCACCGCGTGCCGTCGCTCCAGGTCCCGGGACGCCGCCGGGCGGCGGTCGGCTATCTCCGCGAGCAGCAGGTCGATCATCGCCCGGCCCATCTCCTCGATGGGCTGGCGGACGCTGGTGAGCGGGGGGTCCATGTGGCGGGCGATGGCGGAGTCGTCGTAGCCGATCAGCGCCACGTCGTCCGGGATGCGACGGCCCGCCTCCCGCAGCACCTGGCGGGCGCCGGCCGCCATCACGTCCGACCCGGCGAAGACCGCGTCCAGGTCGGGGTGCCGCTCCAGCAGCAGGGACATGGCCCGCCGGCCGCCCTCCTCCGTGAAGTCACCGGCTACGACGAGGCTTTCGTCCACGGTCCGGCCCGCGTCGCGCAGGGCGTCGCGGTAGCCGTCGACGCGGCGCTGGGCGCCGTAGACGTCGAGGCGGCCGGTGATGTGCGCGATGCGGCCGCGGCCCCGGGCCAGCAGGTGCTCCACCGCCGAGCGGCCGCCGCCGTAGTTGTCGGAGTCGACCGAGGTGAGCGTCTCGCCGGCCGAGCGGGGGCCGCTGATCACGGCCGGGATCTCCAGCTGGGCCAGGAGATCGGGCAGCGGGTCGTCGGCGTGGACCGAGACCAGCAGGACGCCGTCCACCCGGTGGGCCGCGAGGTACTGGGCGAGGCGCTGCCGCTCCCGGTCGCTGCCCGCGAAGATCAGCAGCAACTGCATCTCGGTGTCGGAGAGTTCGGCGCCGACACCGCGCAGCATGTCCGAGAAGTAGGGCTCCGCGAAGAACCGGGTCTCCGGCTCGGGGACGACGAGGGCGATGGCGTCGGTGCGGTTCGCCGCGAGGGCGCGGGCCGCCGTGTTGGGGACGTAGCCGAGCTCGGCGACCGCCGCCTCGACCGCGGCGCGGGTGGCGTCGCTGACCCGGGGCGAGCCGTTGATCACCCGTGAGACCGTGCCCCGGCCGACCCCGGCCCGGGCGGCGACCTCCTCGAGCGTGGGCCGCCCCCCGCTCCGGCTCCGCGCTCCGTGGCTTGCCATGGGCTCCGCCTCCCTCGACACCAAATCCGGCTGGCTGGAATCTAACAGTCCTGGCCAGAGCAGCGGGTGGCACAGGGCTTCCGACGGCGGCCGGTTAACGCTCGGATAACCGAACGCATCCCTGCGCGTCCGGTCCCTTGACACCCCGCCCCGAACCGACGACTCTTCAACACATCACTTGTGGGAGCGCTCCCACAGTACCTGACACATACATGTCCCGCACGTTCCCCGCCCGAGCCGCAGCGAGCACGAACGGGCCCGAATCCATGCAGTTGGCCGGGGGGTCGGCACGTCAGGCAACAGGAGGACGCAATGCGCACGAGCATCCGCCGGTCCCAGCGGCTGATGGCCCTCGCGGCCGTCGCCGCCCTGACCACGGGGCTGCTGGCCGGCTGCGCCAAGGACTCGGACGACGGCTCGTCGGACAGCTCCGGTGGCAACGGCAGTGGCAAGGGCAAGACCACGCTGACCATCGGCACCTTCGGCGTCTTCGGCTACAAGCAGGCCGGCCTCTATGACGAGTACATGAAGCTCCACCCGGACATCACCATCAAGGAGAACGTCACCACCCGGACCGACGTGTACTGGCCGAAGGTGCTCACCCGCCTCCAGGCCGGCTCCGGCACGGACGACATCGAGGCCATCGAGATCGGCAACATCACCGAGGCCGTGCAGACCCAGGCCGACAAGTTCGTGGACCTCGGCAAGGAGGTCGACAAGTCGCAGTGGCTGGACTGGAAGCTCGCCCAGGCCACCACCAAGGACGGCAAGCTCATCGGGCTCGGCACCGACATCGGCCCGATGGCCATCTGCTACCGCAAGGACCTGTTCCAGAAGGCCGGGCTGCCGACCGACCGGACCAAGCTCGCCGAGATGTGGAAGGGCGACTGGAGCAAGTACGTCGACGTCGGCAAGCAGTACATGCAGAAGGCTCCCAAGGGCACCAAGTTCGTGGACTCGGCCTCCTCCGTCTACAACGCGGCGGTCGGCGGCGCGAGCG
The DNA here is from genome assembly GCF_040682635.1 of Streptomyces sp. NPDC051133. Taxonomy (NCBI): domain Bacteria; kingdom Bacillati; phylum Actinomycetota; class Actinomycetes; order Kitasatosporales; family Streptomycetaceae; genus Streptomyces; species Streptomyces sp. NPDC051133. The sequence goes on along the minus strand of NZ_JBFBBK010000004.1, from coordinate 223,810 downwards.
AGCGGTACTACGACAAGGACGGCAACGTCGTCTGGGACAAGTCCGACGGCGTGAAGAAGGCCTGGGACGCCGCCATGAGCGTCGCGACCAGCGACATGTCGGCGAAGCTGAAGCAGTTCGACCCGACCTGGGACCAGGGCTTCGCCAACGGCACCTTCGCCTCCGTCGCCTGTCCGGCCTGGATGATCGGCTACATCGAGCAGAAGTCCGGTGACTCCGGCAAGGGCAAGTGGGACGTGGCGGCGGCCCCGGCGGCGTCCAACTGGGGCGGTTCCTTCCTCGGCGTGCCGACCGCGACCAAGCACCAGAAGGAGGCCGTCGCGCTGGCGAAGTGGCTGACCGCGCCCGAGCAGCAGGCGAAGGTCTTCGCCAAGCAGGCCAGCTTCCCGTCCACCCCGTCGGTGTACACGGGGCTGAAGCCGCAGTCCGACACCACGGCGTACTTCTCGAACGCGCCGATCACCCAGATCTTCTCCGACTCGGCGAAGACCATCCCCTCGCAGCCCCTCGGCGCCAAGGACAAGCCGATCGACAACGCGATCAGCGACGTCGGCATCCTCCAGGTCGAGCAGAAGGGCAAGTCGCCCGCGCAGGGCTGGGACGCCGCGAAGAATGAGATCAAGGACGTGCTCGGCCAGTGACCAGCTCCAAAGAGGCTCTCGCGCACCCCGCGTCGAGCGCCGACGCCGCGCCCGGCACCCCGCCGGGCGCGGCCCGGGGCGCTCACGGTCGCGGTGCGCCGGCGGGCGCCGAGTCCTGGCGCAGCCGGCTCTACCGCTGGGACATGAAGGCGTCGCCGTACGCGTTCGTCTCCCCCTTCTTCCTGCTGTTCGGGGCCTTCACCCTGGTCCCGCTGCTGTACACGGCCTGGTACTCGCTGCACACCGTGCAGCTGTCCTCGCTGGACCACCAGACCTGGGCGGGCCTGGACAACTACAAGAACCTGTGGACCTCGGACTTCTTCTGGAACGCCCTGAAGAACACCCTGAGCATCGGGGTCATCTCGACCGTGCCGCAGCTGCTCGCGGCCATCGGCCTCGCCCATCTGCTCAACTACAAGCTGCGCGGCTCGACCGTGTGGCGCGTGGTGATGCTGACCCCGTACGCCACCTCGGTGGCCGCGGCGACGCTGGTGTTCACGCTGCTGTACTCGTGGGACGGCGGCATGGTCAACTGGAGCCTGCACTTCCTGGGGATCGGGCCGGTCAACTGGCGTGAGTCGGACTGGGGTTCGCAGTTCGCGGTGTCGTCCATCGTGATCTGGCGGTGGACCGGGTACAACGCGCTGATCTACCTGGCCGCCATGCAGGCGATCCCGGCCGATCTGTACGAGTCGGCGGCGATCGACGGCGCCAACCGCTGGCAGCAGTTCCGGCACGTCACCATCCCGCAGCTGCGTCCGACGATCCTGTTCACGGTGGTCGTCTCCACCATCGGCGCGACCCAGCTGTTCGGCGAACCGCTGCTGTTCGGCGGGGTCAGCGGCTCCAAGGGCGGCTCCGAGCACCAGTACCAGACGCTCGGCCTGTACATGTACGACCAGGGCTGGATCATCGGCAACCTCGGCAAGGCGTCCGCGATCGCCTGGTCGATGTTCCTGATCCTGCTGATCGTCGCCGCGGTCAATCTGCTGCTCACCCGACGGCTGAGGAAGTCCCAATGACGACCAGTGAACTGACCCCTCCGCCGGCCGTGGGCAAGAAGCGCCGGCGCCGGGTGCTGGGCGCGGGCAAGCAGTTGCACGCGGGCCCGGTGACCTACGTCGTCCTGACGGTCTTCGCGCTGGTGTCGCTGGCCCCGCTGGTGTGGACGGCGATCGCGGCCTCGCGCACCGACCGGCGCCTGGCCCAGACCCCGCCGCCGCTGTGGTTCGGCGGCAACCTGTTCGAGAACCTGCAGACCGCCTGGGACCAGGCCGGGCTCGGCACGGCGATGTTCAACTCGGTGCTAGTGGCGGGCACGATCACGGTCAGTACGGTGCTGTTCTCCACGCTGGCCGGGTTCGCCTTCGCCAAGCTGCGGTTCCGGTTCTCCGGCCTGCTGTTGCTGCTGACCATCGGCACGATGATGATCCCGCCGCAGCTGGCGGTCGTGCCGCTGTACCTGTGGATGTCGGACCTCGGCTGGTCCAACCAGCTGCAGACGGTGGTCCTGCCGAGCCTCGTGACGGCGTTCGGCACGTTCTTCATGCGCCAGTACCTGCTGCAGGCGCTGCCGACGGAGCTGATCGAGGCGGCCCGGGTGGACGGGGCGAGCAGTCTGCGCATCATCTGGCACGTGGTCTTCCCGGCGGCGCGTCCGGCCATGGCCGTGCTGGGGCTGCTGACGTTCGTGTTCGCCTGGAACGACTTCCTGTGGCCGATCATCGCCCTGAACCAGCAGAACCCGACCGTGCAGGTGGCGCTGAACTCGCTGGGCACCGGCTACGTCCCGGACCAGGCGGTGATCATGGCGGGCGCGCTGCTCGGCACCCTGCCGCTGCTGCTGGCGTTCCTGCTGTTCGGCAAGCAGATCGTGGGCGGGATCATGCAGGGCGCGGTCAAGGGCTGACCCGCCGCTCGCCTCGGGGGCCGGACCACCGCCGCTCCGGCCCCTGTCTTCTCCCGGCCCTCTCCCCCTTCTTTTACTCCGTCGGTCTCCACGACCTCTTTGGGAGCGCTTCCATGCCTGACTCCGTTTCCTCCGTGACCTTTCCTCCCGCCTTCCTCTGGGGCGCCGCGACGTCGGCGTACCAGATCGAGGGGGCGGTGCGGGAGGACGGCCGCACCCCCTCGATCTGGGACACCTTCAGCCATACGCCGGGCAGGACGGCGGGCGGGGAGACCGGTGACCTCGCCGTCGACCACTACCACCGCTACCGCGAGGACGTGGCGCTGATGGCGGAGCTGGGCCTGAACTCCTACCGCTTCTCGGTCTCCTGGTCCCGGGTGCAGCCCACGGGCCGGGGGCCGGCGGTCCAGCGGGGTCTGGACTTCTACCGCAGGCTGGTGGACGAGCTGCTCGCCCACGGCATCCGGCCGGCGCTCACCCTCTACCACTGGGACCTGCCGCAGGAGCTGGAGGACGCGGGCGGCTGGCCGGAGCGGGACACCGCGTTCCGGTTCGCCGAGTACGCGCAGCTCGTCGGCGAGGCGCTGGGCGACCGGGTGGAGCAGTGGATCACCCTCAACGAGCCCTGGTGCAGCGCCTTCCTGGGCTACGGCTCGGGTGTCCACGCCCCCGGCCGCACCGACCCGGCCGCCGCCCTGCGCGCCGCCCACCACCTCAACCTCGGCCACGGCCTCGCCACGTCGGCGCTGCGGGCGGCGATGCCGGCCCGCAACCAGATCGCGATCAGCCTCAACTCCTCGGTCGTACGGCCCCTTACGCAGGACCCGGCCGACCTGGCGGCGGCCCGCCGGATCGACGACCTGGCCAACGGTGTCTTCCACGGCCCGATGCTGCACGGCGCCTACCCCGAGTCGCTCCTCGCGGCGACGGCGTCGGTGACCGACTGGGCGCACGTCCTCGACGGCGACCTGCGCACGATCCGGACCCCGCTGGACGCGCTGGGCCTGAACTACTACACGCCGGCGCTGGTGTCGGCCGGCTCGGACACGGCGAAGGGTCCCCGGGCGGACGGCCACGGGGCCAGCGACCACTCGCCCTGGCCGGGCGCCGACGACGTGCTGTTCCACCAGTCGCCCGGCGAGCGCACGGAGATGGGCTGGACGATCGACCCGACGGGCCTGTACGACCTGATCACGCGGTACACGCGCGAGGCCCCCGGGCTGCCCCTGTACATCACCGAGAACGGCGCGGCCTACGACGACAAGCCCGACCCCGACGGCCGCGTCCACGACCCCGAGCGCATCGCCTACCTGCACGGCCATCTGTCGGCGGTGCGGCGCGCGATCGCGGACGGCGCCGATGTGCGCGGCTACTACCTGTGGTCCCTGATGGACAACTTCGAGTGGGCGTACGGCTACGGCAAGCGGTTCGGCGCGGTCTACGTGGACTACGCGACGCTGGAGCGGACCCCGAAGTCGAGCGCGCACTGGTACGCGAAGGCGGCGCGGACGGGGACGCTGCCGTCGGTGGAGCCGGCCGTCTGAGCACGGCTCGAAGGGGCGTGGCATTCCCCCCGGAGTGCCACGCCCCGGTTCGGGGGCCCGTCGGTGCCGGGTCAGCCGAAGGCGTGGAACGCCTTCGAGAACGCGAACCTGTCCTGGACGACCGAGCTGCAGGTGGGGTCGGCGGAGTTCTTCGCGCCGCCGTCGCAGCTCTTGTCGCGGGCCGCGGACCACATGGAGAGCCCGCCGAGACCCTTGGACTTGGCGAAGTCCGCCAGCTGGGTGGCGTCGTCGACCTTGAAGACCTCGGAGGAGACGTCGTTGACGCCGATCATCGGGGTGACGGCGACGGTCTTCCAGGCGGCGGAGTCGGACAGTCCGAACACGCTCTTGACCTGGGCCTGGGTGGCCGTAGCGGCCTGCTCGGCGTAGTCGCCCATGTCACCGCTGTACGCGGGGCCGTAGTCCATCGCCATGATGTTGACGGTGCCGGTCTTCACGCCGTTGGACTTGGCGTCGGACAGCAGGTTGACGCCGTCCTGGGTGAGGCCTTCGGGCATCACCGGGAGGGTGAAGGAGACGTCCAGGCCGGGGTGCTGGGCCTGGAGCTTGGCGATGGCCTGGGCGCGGCGGGTGTTGGCCGCGGTGTTGGGCAGTGCGCCGCCCTCGACGTCGAAGTCGACCTTGGTCAGCTTGAAGGCGTCGATCACCTTGCCGTAGGCGGCGGCCAGCGCGTCCGCGGAGGAGCAGGTGGTGGCCAGCTCCGAGCCGGAGGCGCCGCCGAAGGAGACCCGGACGTCACCGCCCTTGGCGCGCAGCGAGCCGATCTGCGCGGCCACGCCGTCGCCGGTCACGTCCGTGACACCGCCCCACTTGGGGGTGCAGCCGCCGCCGTCGGTGACGAAGGCGAGGTTGTAGGTCTTCACGCCGGTGGCGTCGGCGGCGCCGAGGAGGTCGAAGGCCGGGTAGAGCGAGGTGTCGACGTACGGTGCGAAGCCGGCGGCGGCGGTGGTGGTGCCGGAGCCGGTCGTCGGGGACGCGCTCGGGGTGGGGGTGGCGCTCCCGGTCGGCGTCGGGGTGGTGCTCCTGGTCGGCGTGGCGCTGTCGCCCGGGGTGGCGGTGGGGGCCGGCGACGTGGTCCCGGTGGGACGGCCGCTGGGCTCGGGGGTCGCGCCGCCGTCCGCGGAGCACCGGGTGTCGTCGATACGGCAGCCGGTCGGATCGCCGCCGCCGTTCACGACGAAGCCGACGGTCACCGACTTGCCGGGGGCCAGTCCGGCGGTGTCCCACCGCGCGGGCTTCACGGTGACGTGCCGGCCGCTCACGCTGGACTCGCCGTTCCACAGCGAGCTGAGCGTGGCGCCCGCCGGCAGGTCGAACTCCAGCGTCCAGGTCTTCTCGGCCTGGGGGCTGTTGTTGGTGACGACGTACTGGGCGGTGTAACCGGAGGACCAGTCGCTGGTCTTGGTGTACGCGGCGTTCACCCCGGCCGCGTTCGCCGTGCCGGTGAGCAGGAGCGCGCCGCCACCGACCACGGCTGCGGCCACCAGGCCGCCTATCGCCTTGTTCCTGCCACTGATCCTGCGCCGGTGCGTGCTCATGCGCGTGCCTGCCTTCGCTGTTCACGGGGGGTGGGGTGCGGCAGCACGCTAGCGAGCGGGAATCGGGCAAACGGCCTGATCCGGACGCCCTTCGCAGACCTTAGGGTTCGCTTAAGGATGGGATCGGGGACGATTAATGGTCGAGACCAGTGGGGACCGGTTTGCCCGGTCGGCGTCTGCGCACCGCGCCCCGGTGTCCCCGTCTCACCGGCTTGCGCCCGTCCAGCTGGAACCAGATCCGCACCTCCGTGCCGCCCAGCACCGAGGAGCCGATGCGGACGTCGCCGCCGGTGGCCTCGGCGAGCCGGCGCACGATGTCCAGGCCGAGGCCGGTGGAGCCGGTGCTGCCCGAGCCGCGCCCGCGGGCCATCGCCGCGTCCGGGTCGGGTATGCCGGGGCCCGCGTCGGAGACCAGCACGATCACCGCGTCCTCGCCGTTGTGCACGTCGACCGCGAAGGCGGTGCCCTCGGCGGTGTGCCGGAAGACGTTGCCGAGCAGCGCGTCCAGCGCGGCGGCCAGGTCGGCGCGGGCGACGGGCAGGCGCACCGGCCGCTCGACACCGGCCACCCGCCACTTGCGGCCCTCGTCCTCGGCGAGCGCGGACCAGAACTCCATGCGCTCGCGCACCACTTCCGCCGCGTCGCACCCGGCGCCGGGTCCGGCAGCGGCGGTCTGCGGCTTGGCCTCCCGGGCCGTGCGGATGATGGTGTCGACCTCGCGCTCCAGCTGGGCGACGGCGGTCCGGGTCTGCTCGGCGGCGGGTCCGGCGCCCAGGGAGGCCGCGTTCAGCCGCAGCACGGTGAGCGGGGTGCGCAGCCGGTGCGACAGGTCGGCGGCCAGCTCGCGCTCGTTGGCCAGCAGTTGGACCACCTGGTCGGCCATGGAGTTGAACGCGGCCGCCGCCAGTCTCAGTTCGGTCGGCCCCTCCTCCGGCACCCGGGCGCCCAGCTTGCCCTCGCCGAGTTCGTGCGCGCCCTCGACCAGCCGCCGGGCGGGCCGCACCATGCGCACCCCGAGCCGGTCGGCGACCGCGACCGAGCCGACGACCAGCGCGAGGCCGACGGCCGCGAGGACCGCCCAGGCCGTGCCGACGCCGTTGGTCACCTCGGACTCGGGCACGTACACCTCGACCACCGCGATCGAACCGGAGCCGAGCGCCACCGGCTGCAGCAGGGTCGAGCCGCCGGAGACGGCCGTGGTGGAGGCGCGGCCCAGCTTCCGCACGGCCCGTATGTCGCGGTCGGCGGCGCGCCGCGGGCCGAGGTCCAGCGCGGCCCGGCCGCCGTCGGCCGGCAGGTGCACCGCCATCCCGGAGCCGTCACCGGCGGAGGCCACCACCCGCTCCAGCTTGTCCCGGTCGGTGGTGATGGACAGCGCGGGCGCGACCGCGGCGGCCTGCCGCTCGGCGTTCGAGAACGCCCGGTCGCGGGCCATCTCCTTGACGACCAGGCCGAGCGGGACGGCGAACGCGACCACGACCATCGTGGTCACCGCCAGGCAGACCTTGACCAGCGCCCATCTCATCGCACCGGCTCCCTGTCGCCCGCATCGCCGCCGCCGGCGGGGGGTTCGAGCTTCACGCCGACACCCCGGAGGGTGTGCAGATAGCGGGGCCGCGCGGCCGTCTCCCCCAACTTCCGGCGCAGCCAGGACAGATGCACGTCGATCGTCTGGTCGTCGCCGTAGGACTGCTGCCAGACCTCGGCGAGGAGTTCCCTGCGCGGGACGACCACACCCGGGCGCCCGGCGAGGAAGGCCAGCAGGTCGAACTCGCGGCGGGTCAGGTCCAGCCGGACGCCGTCCAGCTCGGCCTGGCGGCGCAGCGGGTCGACGGTCAGGCCGCCGACCCGCAGGACGCTGGACGGCGGGACCTCGCCGCCCGCCGAGCGGGTACGGCGGAGCACGGCGGCGATCCGCGCCGACAGGTGCTCGACGGAGAACGGCTTGGTGAGGTAGTCGTCCGCTCCCGCGTTCAGCAGCCGCACGACCTCCGTCTCGTCGTCCCGGGCGGTGGCGATGATGACCGGCACGTCGGTGATGCCGCGCAGCATCTTCAGGGCCTCGGAGCCGTCCAGGTCGGGCAGGCCGAGGTCCAGGATGACCACGTCGAAACGGAAATGGGCGACCTCGCGCAGCGCCTCCAGTGCCGTACCGACGCTGCGCACCATGTGCGAGGCGTCGGTCAGATGCCGGATGAGCGCCGAGCGGACGAACTGGTCGTCCTCGACCACGAGCACACTTGCCATGCGCCGCACCGTACGCCATGCGGCCCGCACCGGTCCGGGACCTGTGGACAGGGCGGCCCCTGTGGACAACCGGTGTGCCCCGTGCGGCAGTATGGCCCGCGATGCGCAGAGGACTCGTACACGTACTGGCGTGGCTGCTCGCGACGGGAGCGGCGGTCACGCTGTCGTGGTGGGGTGTGCACACGGTGATGACGGGGACGGCCTACGACCCCCCGCGCGCCCTGCCGGTCACCGCGGCCGACACCACCGCCCAGGGCTCCGGGCCCCTGCCGTCCCCGACCCCGTCCCGGGCCCCGTCGAGCAGGCCGCCCGCCCCCACCGGGACCCGCACCCCGGCCCACGGCACCGCGCCCTCCCGCACCGCGACCGCGTCCGCGCCGACGTCCGGGCAGGTCAAGGCCTACGACACCGACGGCGGCCGGGCGGTGTTCGAGCTGGGCACGTCCAGCGCCACGCTCGTCTCGGCGACCCCGGGGACCGGCTGGTCGATGCAGGTGTGGAAGACGCAGACCTGGATCCGGGTGGAGTTCAGCCGGGGCACGGACCGGGTGTCGGTGTTCTGCACCTGGCACGACGGGCCGCCGCACGTGGAGATCGGCACCTACTGACCGGGGCGGGTGTTCACCGGAACACCGAGGGCGGCGGGGCCGGGGAGGCGACCGCCGCCGCGTCCGTCACGGGGGCGGCGCCGCCGGTGAAGTCGGTGAGCCGCCTGCCGTGTTCCACCCGGCCCGGGTGCGGGTCGGAGGCGGCGCGGCGGGTGAGTTCGGCGAGCGGCAGCGGATGGTCGGAGGCGACCAGGATCGCGTTGCCGAAGCGCTTGCCGCGCAGGACGGCCGCGTCGGCGATCAGCGCGAGTTCCCCGAACCGGGCGGCGGCGGTGGCGATCTGGCCGCGCAGGTGGGCGAGCGGGGGGCCGTCGGCGAGGTTGGCGGTGTAGACCCCGCCCGGTCTCAGGGCACGGCGGACCTCGTCCAGGAACTCGGCGGAGGTGAGGTGGGCGGGGGTGCGGGCGTCGCTGAAGACGTCGGCGACGACCAGGTCGGCCCAGCCGTCCGGCACCTTGGCCAGTCCCGCGCGGGCGTCGGTCGAGCGCACCCGGATGCGTGCGTTCGGGTCCAGGGGCAGCTCGCGGCGGACCAGTTGGACGAGGGCCGCGTCCCGTTCGACGACCTGCTGGGTGGAGCGGGGGCGGGTGGCGGCGACGTACCGGGCGAGCGTGAACGCCCCACCGCCGAGGTGGACGGCCTGCACGGGCTTGCCGGGCGGGGCGGCGAGGTCGATGACGTGGCCGAGGCGGCGCTGGTACTCGAAGGACAGGTACCCCGGGTCGTCCAGGTCGACGTGCGACTGCGGCGCCCCGTCGATCAGCAGGGTCCAGGCCCGGTCGCGGTCCGGGTCGGGTACGAGCTGTGCGAGCCCGCCGTCGACCGTCTCCGTGACGGCTTCGACGGCGGCCGACCTGCGCCGGGTGTTCCTGGACCTGCCCATCCGTCCATTTTCGCAGGTGACCCGGGTGAGCGCGTCAGCGGCAGTTGTCGGCCGCCGCGATCATCCGCGCCGCCTCCCCGAGGGCCCGGCGCAGCACCGCCGGATCGGTGGCGAGGTCGGCCTCGCCGGGCGGCAGCAGCCAGTCGGAGCCCTCGACCGGTGGCTCGGGGTTCAGCCGGAGGCCGTGGCCGTTCGTCTCGGTGCAGGTGCTGCCCGGTACGTCCCAGCCGGCGGCCGTGCCGGCCGGCACCAGGAAGCCGAGGGTGTCGCAGCCGTCGTCGTGGAGCACGGGCCCGACCGCGTCCCCGGCCCCGCGGCGCAGGATGTCGACCGCCTCCAGGCCCTGCCGGGCCGGCACCGTCACGAGGTCGCACACCGCGTCGCCCACCGGCGACGGCGCCGTAGGACAAGGTTCGTTGCTCTGGCTGGTCTCCATGCCGGCCTCCACCACACAGCCCTGTTGCGGTCCATGGAGTTCAACGCGCGACCTCGTCAACGGCTACGGCACAAGTGCGCCGCAAAGGATGGCACTTCATGGCAGATCGTGGATGAGATATCCGGTTTGTAGCCAAACACAGCGTGGCGGGTCCTTCACAGCAGGTACGTTCATGCCCGCCGGAACCAGGGCGTCACTCGGACAACTCGTCCGAATCCGCCCCGGCACCGGCATGGTTCGACGGTTCGCACGAGAGGACCCGGCCATGGCGTCGTCAACCGAGACCGCGTCACAGCCCGAACGGCCACCCCGGCCGAACCTCGCCTTCCGGCAGCTGCGCGGCAGTCGTTCACCGGCCGAGTTCGCGGCACTGGTACGCCGTGCCGCGCGCGAGATCGGTGAACGGGTGAGCTGTGACGCGCGCTATGTCGGCAGGGTCGAGGCGGGCGAGATCCGCTGCCCCAACTACGCGTACGAACGGGTGTTCATGCACATGTTCCCCGGCCGGACGCTCACCGACCTCGGCTTCGCGCCCCGCTCGTCCGTCCGCGGACGCGCGGCCCGCGCGATCCCGGACGCGGACCCGGCGCTCACCGCCGGTGCGCCGCCCGGTGAGCCGCCGGTTGAGTCACCGGGGGCCTTCGAGCCGTACGACACGCATGAGAACGACCAACTGAACCACGAGGAGAGCGACGTGCTGCGTCGCGCATTCATGACCGGCGGTGGCGCCACGGTGGCCGCCGCCACGCTGGGCCCGCTGCGGCCCACCACGGACGCGACGGCCGCGGTCCGGCCGCCGCGCCGGCCCGGCACCCCCGAGGCGGCGGCCCTGGAGGAGGCCGTCCGCCGCATCCGGCTGCTCGACGACCGGCACGGCGCCGACGGCCTCTACCGGCGCGCGGCGGCTCCGTTGCGCGCCGCCTACGCGCTGCTGGACGCCGGCGCGACCCGGCAGACCACCGCGGACCGGTTGCACGCGGGTGCCGGTGAACTCGCCATCTCCGTGGGCTGGCTGGCGCACGACTCCGGCCGCTACGACGACGCCCGCTCGCACTACGCCGAGGCGCTGGCCACCGCCCGCATGACCGGTGACCCGGGGCTGGAGGCACACGCCTTCTGCAACACCGCGTTCCTGGCGCGGGACGCCGGCCGGCCCCGGGAGGCGGTGCGCGCGGCGCAGGCCGCCCAGCGCGCCGCCCGCCCGCTGGGCTCCGCGCGGCTGATGTCCCTGCTCGCCCTGCGGGAGGCGGGCGGCTGGGCGGGCCTCGCCGACCGCACCGGCTGCGAACAGGCGCTCGTCCGGGCGCAGGCGCTGTTCGAGCGGGGGCGGTCGGAGGCCGACCCCGAGTGGATGAGCTTCTACGGCGAGGCCGAGCTGGAGGGTCTCGAAGCACAGTGCTGGTCCACGCTGGGCGACTGGCGGCGGGCGTCCCGGCACGCGCGGCGTGCGGCGCATCTCCAGGACCCGCACTTCACCCGCAACATCGCGCTGTACACGGCGGAACTGGCCGACGACCTGGCCCGCGAGGGGCGGCCCGACGAGGCGGCGGCCGCCGGGCTGCGTGTCCTCGCCCTGCTGGACCAGGTCCAGTCCTCCCGCATCCAGAGCATGCTGGCGGGCACGGCCCGGGTGCTGCTGCCGCACCGGCGGGCGTCCGGTGTGTCGGACTTCCTGGAACGGCACGCCTCCACGCCGCGCACCGCGCGGGCCTAGGCGGGGACGCTGCTCGTCGCCGTCATCGCCCCCCTCACCCCGCCAAGTGCCCCACGTCGTTCCAGCTCTCGATCGCCGGGTCCCCGTACGCCCAGCCGAGGACGGACAGTGAGGTCGGGTTCAGGCGTATCCGCGCGGCGAAGTCCAGGGGAAGGCCCAGCCAGCGGGCGCCTATGGAACGCAGCACGTGTCCGTGGGCGAAGACCAGGACGTCCCGGTCGGACGACCGTGCCCACGACACCACCTCGTCCGCCCGCGCGGTCACCTCGGCGATGCTCTCCCCCTCCGGCACCCCGTCCCGCCAGATGAACCACCCCGGTCGCACGGCCTGGATCTCGGCCGGCGTCATCCCCTCGTAGGCCCCGTAGTCCCACTCCATCAGCGTGTCCCAGGACTCGGCCCGCTCGCCGAACCCGGCGAGTTCGCACGTCTCACGCGCGCGTACCAGCGGGCTGGTCCGCACCTCCACGTCCGGCAGGCCGTCGAACGGCGCCCGGTGCAGCCGCTCCCCGAGCAGCTTGGCCCCGCGCCGGCCCTCCTCCAGCAGCGGTACGTCGGTCCTGCCGGTGTGCTTGCCGGACAGCGACCATTCCGTCTGTCCGTGCCGGGCCAGCAGGATGCGCGGTGCCATGGGGGGCCTTTCCGGGAGGTGGACGTCGAACGGACGTCACGGGAACAACAGGACGAGACCCTTCCATCATCGCTCACGCCCGCGCCGGGCAACCCGGTGGGCGATCCCGGCGTCTTCCAGGGCCGGAGTGCCCCTCATGGGTGACGGACGCACACCGTAAAGTGGCACGGTCGCCCGCCGGGCGGACGGCACAGCAGAAGGCAGAAGGGGGAGGGCGAATCGGATGCCGCAGACCGAGACACCGGGCACCGAGGTGGCCCCCCGTACCCGGCTGCGCTGGTGGACCGAGCTTCCGCTGATCCTCCTGGTCTACGGCTGCTACTCGGCCGGCCGCCTCCTCGCGCGCGGGGACGTCGCCGGCGCCGTCGACCACGGCCTGGCGATCCTGCGCTTCGAGAAGCTGCTGCACCTGAACGCCGAACACCCGCTGAACCGCCTGTTCACGCGCGAGCCGTGGCTCGGCGTGCCGGCCGACTTCTGGTACGCCTCGCTGCACTACCTGGTCACGCCCGCCATCCTGGTCTGGCTGTTCCGGGCCCGCGCCGAGCACTACCGGGCGGTCCGCACCTGGCTGATGACGTCCACGTTCATCGGTCTGATCGGCTTCACCCTGCTGCCGACCTGCCCGCCCCGGCTGCTCTCCGCCGACCACGGCTTCGTCGACACGATGGCCCACTACAGCTCGTACGGCTGGTGGGGCGGCGAAGCGAGTGCGCCACGCGGCATGGGCGGGATGACCAACCAGTACGCGGCCATGCCGAGTCTGCACGTCGGCTGGGCGCTGTGGTGCGGCATCATGCTGTGGCGGTACGGCGGCACGCGCGCGACGAAGGTCTTCGGCGTCCTCTACCCGCTGGGCACCGCGCTCGTGGTCATGGGCACCGCCAACCACTACTTCCTGGACGCGGTCGCCGGGGTCGCCGTGATGGGCGTCGGACTCCTGCTGGCGCCGCGGGTGATGCGGGCCGCAGACCTGGTCCGGGAACGGCTGTTCCCGCGCACCGCACCGGTCACGGAAGGCTCGGGTTCCCCGATTGTCAGTGCCGGATGCCAGACTTCCGCGGGTGAGCGAATTCCACGGCAGCGCGAGTCGCAGCTCGACGCCGCAGCCGAGCCGGACGCCTCCCCCAGCGACGCGGGAGAAGGGGCTCCGGCACCGGCTCGCTGAGCTGCGCGGTCCCGACGTCCCCGCCAAGCCCCTGGACGCGCGCGCCCTCGCGGCGCTCGCGGCGAACCCGGGGTGCGAGCGACGGGCGATCCTGGACGGCGCCGGGGTGGACAAGGCGCGGCTGGCGGGTGCGCTGGGCGCGCCGTCCGGTTTCGGGCAGTCGCAGTTCGCGCTGACGCGCGGGAACGCGTTCGAGGCGAAGGTGAAGGCCGACGGCGGCGCCGAGCTGCTGCGGCTCGTGCACGCCCGACTCGACCCGGGCGCCGAGCCTCCGGAGGGCGCCGCCGTCCCGGACCTGACCGCGCAGGGCCCCGAGGGGCGTACGGCCCGTACGGCGCTGGCGCTGCGCGAGGCCACGCAGGCGGGCGGCTGGACGCTGCTGGACCACCCGATGCTCGCCCTGGACGTGGCCGGTTCGCTCGCCTTCCTGGAGCCGGACGCGGTGGTGGTGCACCCCGACGGCAGCTGGTCGGTGGTGGAGATCAAGTCCTTCCCGATGCTGGACGGCTCCGCGGACCCGGCGAAGGTCGGCGCCGCGGCCCGGCAGTCGGCGGTGTACGTGCTGGCCCTGGAGGAGGTCGCCGCCCGCCTCGACCCGGCGCCGCGCGTACGGCACCGGGTGCTGCTGGTGTGTCCGAAGGACTTCTCCAACCTGCCCGCCGGCTCCGCCGTGGACGTCCGCAAGCAGCGCGCGGTCACCGCACGCCAGCTGGCCCGGCTGACCCGGATCGAGGAGATCGCCGACGCGCTGCCCGAGGGGCTCTGCTTCGGGCCCGACCGGGACGCCGAGGAGCTGACGGCGGCCGTGGAGGCGGTGCCGGCGGCGTACGCGCCCGACTGCCTGTCCGCGTGCGAGCTGGCCTTCCACTGCCGGGAGCGGTCCCGGGAGTCGGGCGCCGTCACGCGTCTCGGCCGCCCGCTGCGCGCCGAGCTGGGCGGTCTGACCACGGTCGAGGAGGTCCTCGCGGCGGCCCGCGGCCTGAGCGGCGACCCGAACGACCCGGCTGTGGCGGCCCTGCGCCGGGCCGCCGCCCTGCGCGCGGAGGCGCTGGCGGACGCGGGGGCGCCGGCGGACGCGGAGGCGGCCGTATGTCCCTGATCACCACGCTGGCCCGCCTCGAGGCGGTCAGCAGCGGCCGCGCCCAGCCCGCGGCGACCGTCCGGCACCGGCATCTGGCCGACCGCCCGCTGGTGTTCGTGCCGCTCACCACCGCCGGTGAGGCCGGTGCCCCGCTCGGCGCGCTGGTCGGCACCGACCGGGACGCCCCGCGCCTGCTGGTCGTGCCGCAGCCGCGCGACCGCGATCTGCGCTTCACGTTCCTGGCCGAACTGGCCGACGTCGTCCTGCCGTACATCGACTCCTACGCCGAGTCGGTGGAGGCGGCCGAGCGCACCGAGACCGATCCGGAGACCGGCAAGCGGGTCAAGGTCGAGGTGGAGCTGTGCGCGGACGCGCCCCAGCTGGTCGTGCCGAGCCGCGCGGGCCTGGACCTCGTACGGCTGCTGGGCCGGTCGATGCGGTTCCGCCGGACCGCCGAGCAGGAGCCGGAGGCGCCCTATCCGGCGCCGCCCCGGGTGCCGCTGCTCGGCCGCTGGCTGACGCACTACGGCGAGCGGGCCCGGGTCCCCGGATCCTCCCTGCTGCTCGCCCTGACCGAGGTGCTGTCCCGGCACTGGGCGAGTGGCCAGTCCGGTCTGGAGGACCAGCACCTGGGCGCGCTGCTCGCCTGGATCGACCCGCCGCAGGACAGCTCCGGCGCGGAGGCCGCGCGCCGGGCCGAGCTGGCGCGGGACGCGGCCGGGCAGCTGCTGTGCCCGCCGGCCGGTCCGGCCACCGACCCGGCGTTCGACAACAAGCTGCTGGCCCCGGCGATCGAGCGCTACGACCGCGCGCGAACCGCCCTCGCCGCCGCCGAGGACGCCCTGGCCGCCGACGACCGGCTGGCCGCGCTCACGGCGGCCGAGCGGGAGGTCCGCGACCTCGTCGAGAGCCGCACCCGGCCGACCTGGGACGCGGTGTGGCGGGGCCTGGACCTGCTGCGGGCGCTGCCCGAGGGCGCGCATGTCGAGGAGCGCTGGACCCGGGACCGCTGGTCGTTCACCGGGCACCGGGACCGGGTGCTGGCCGGCGAGCCGCCGCAGCCGCGCCGGGACGACGCGGTGACGGCGGCGAACAAGCTGGCCACGCGCGAGCGTGAGCAGGCCCGGCTGGAGGCGCAGGAGGCGCTGGACGATCCGCTGGTGATGGCGGGGCGGCGGCTGGCCGGGGAGGCGTTCGCGGGCGAGGTGACCGACGTCGTGATGGCGTACAGCGAGAGCAAGCGGCCGAGCCCGCGCCCGCTGGTGACGGTCCGCACGGACGACCGGCCGCATCTGGCGGAGCGGGCGAAGGTGTACCGGTCACTGGGCGGCAAGCCGCAGGCGGCGGAGTTCGTCGGCCTGGAGGGCGAGGGTGTGCTGGTGCTGCGGATCGTGGACAAGATGGGCCGGGGCAAGGAGCCGGAGCCCGGGTCGGTGCCGGAGAAGGGCGACCGGATCTGCTTCACGCTGTTCGAGCACGAGCAGCGGGGCGGGGCGAAGCTGCCCGACCAGGAGGAGACCCCGTGGACGCACGGCGGCCCGCCGGGCGAGGCCGTGCCGGAGGCGCCCGACGCCGTGACCGAGGAGGACGTGCTGTGACCGAGGAGGACGTGCTGTGACGACGGTCGGCTTCGACCCCGGAGCCGCTGCCGCCCGCGCCACCGAAGCGATCCTCGACGACACCCTGCACGGCACCGAGCGGGGCGTGGTCGTGGACTCCCCGCCGGGCGCCGGCAAGTCCACGCTGGTGGTCCGCGCGGCCCTGGAACTGGCCCGCGCGGGCCGCCCGCTGATGGTGGTGGCGCAGACGAACGCGCAGGTGGACGACCTGGTGCTGCGCCTGGCCGAGAAGGATCCCGAGCTGCCGGTCGGCCGGCTGCACAGCAGCGACAGCGACCCGTACGACAAGGCGCTGGACGATCTGCCGCAGGTCCGCACGTCGGCGAAGGCGGCCGATCTGAACGGCCTGCCGGTCGTCCTCTCCACGGCCGCCAAGTGGGCGCACGTGAAGGTGGACGAGCCGTGGCGGCACGCGATCGTGGACGAGGCGTACCAGATGCGCTCGGACTCCCTGCTGGCCGTGGCGGGCCTGTTCGAGCGGGCGCTGTTCGTCGGCGATCCGGGTCAGCTGGATCCGTTCGCGATCGTCGGCAGCGAGCAGTGGGCGGGCCTGTCCTACGATCCGTCGGCCTCGGCCGTGACCACGCTTCTGGCCCACAATCCGGGCCTGCCCCAGCATCGGCTGCCGGTCTCCTGGCGCCTGCCGGCCTCCGCGGCCCCGCTGGTCTCGGACGCGTTCTACCCGTACACGCCGTTCCGCAGCGGCACGGAGCACGGCGACCGCCGCCTGACCTTCGCGGTCCCCTCGGACGGCTCGGGGCCGGACCGGGTGATCGACGAGGCGGCGGAGTCCGGCTGGGGCCTGCTGGAGCTGCCCGCCCGGCACACCCCGCGCACGGACCCCGAGGCGGTGCGGGCGGTGGCGGTGGTCGTCCGCCGTCTGCTGGACCGCGGCGGGGCGGCCGTCTCGGAGCGCTCGCCGGACCCCGCCCCGCTCACCGCCGACCGCGTCGCCGTCGGCACGGCCCACCGCGACCAGGCGGCGGCGGTCCGCGCGGCTCTGGCGGACCTCGGTGTGACGGACGTGACGGTCGACACCGCGAACCGCCTCCAGGGCCGCGAGTACGACATCACGGTGGTCCTGCACCCGCTCTCCGGCCGCCCCGACGCCACCGCCTTCCACCTGGAGACGGGCCGCCTGTGCGTGCTGGCCTCCCGGCACCGCCACGCGTGCATCGTGGTCTGCCGGGCCGGCGTGGGCGACCTCTTGGACGACTACCCGTCCACGGAACCGGTCCAGCTGGGCACCCTGGTGAAGTTCCCGGACGGCTGGGAGGCGAACCACGCGGTCCTGGCCCACCTCTCGGAACACCGCGTGAACTGGCGGCCCTAGGCCCCCCTTGCGTGGGCGCGGGACAATGGACGGTGGCCCGCCCGAAGGCGGGGCACAGCGAACCGTACGAGGAGGAGACGAGACATGGCGGAGCCCACGCCGCGTCGTAACGAACCGCGGCTACGCCCCGCGCCCCTGCTCTTCGAGCCCGCGGAGGCGGCCGGAGATCCCGAGCACTTCTTCGGCCTGGAGAGGATCGAGGATCCGCGGGCGCTGCTGTCCCGGGCGACCGAGCTGGCCCAGGCGTTCCGCGCCGCCGCCGACCGGGCCGTGGAGTTCCAGGCCGTCGCGGCGGCCCAGCTCGCCGACCCGCGCCGGTTCGACCGGCTGACCCCGGCGGACATCGCCGACCGGGCGGAGTGGACCGAGGACTACGCGAAGAAGATGGTCGAGTTCGGGCGGGACCTGATGCGGGGCAACAGCGAGGGACGGACCTCCGCCGACCCCGTCTAGCCCCGGTCGGCCCCTGGCTCCCCCCACTGGCATATGCCAGGCGGGCAAGATACTCCTCCCCGTCCCCTCCTGTCCCGACTTTCCGCAACTCACGGGAATCGCACGCTCACGGCCGGTACACCTGGACGACATGAGCAGCGCACCGAACGTCACCCGCGCCACCCCCGACGGCGTCACCTGGCTCGCCTCGGCAGGAACGTATCCCCGGAGCACGCTGGCCCTCTGGGAGGAGCGCCCGGACGCCCCGATCGTGCTGCCCTGCGGCACCGTCTTCGACGTGGTGAGCGCCCCCGCGATCTTCGGGCGCAGGATGCTGGACCGGCTGTGGGACGAGGGCCCCGGATCGGGCCCGGTCGCGGTGTTCCGGGGCCGGGTCCTGCTGTTCACCGCCCCCGGCACGGCCCAGCGGCTGCCCTCGCTGCTGAACTGGGAGGAGTGGGGGTCGCACCGCACGGACGAGGTGCCCCCGCTGCTGTGCCACGGCCCCGGGGACGCGGTGACCGTACCGGCCCTGACCGGGAACGACACCCCCGGCAGCTCCCGCTGGCTAGTCGCCCCCGACACCCGGCACCCCTGGCTGCCGGGCCCGGAGGTGCTGCTGTGGGCGGCCGTACGGGCGGCCCGCTCGGCGGTGCGGATATCGATTTTTCCTCCCGCCGATCAGGATGCTAAGGTCTACGACGTCAGCAGGCGCCGCTAGCTCAGTTGGTTAGAGCAGCTGACTCTTAATCAGCGGGTCCGGGGTTCGAGTCCCTGGCGGCGCACGCGAAGGAAACGGCGGGTCCGGTTCGAAAGAATCCGGCCCGCCGTTTTCGTGTACACGCACGCCCCGGAGCGGGGCTCAGCCCGTCGCCCCCGGCGTGATCTTCACCGTCCACGCCCCCGACACCGTCCGCCCCTCCACCTCCACCCGCACGTTCGCCCCGGGCACGGTGAAGGTCTCCCCGGTGGAGACCGGCGCGTCGGCGAGGGGCGGATAGACCGAGTTCTCCCAGCAGGCGTCGGTGTGCGGGTGGGCGTCGACGACCTCGACCGGGCCGCTGCCGGACTCCGCGCCACTGTTGACCCGGTAGATCAGCACCCCCTCGCGGCAGGTCGTGCGGTCGTTGCCGGCCCTGCTGCGCACCTCGAAGGCGAGGGCGCTGTCCGGGCCGGTGCGCACGACGGCCAGCTTCACCCCGGCCCCGAGGCCGAAGCCGGGCCAGCCGCCCGCGCGCTGCGCCGGGATGCCGGGACCCACCTCGACCGGCTCCAGGGTGAGCCGGGTCGGCCGGGTGCCGCGCACGCACACCACCTGGCGCTGGTCCAGCCAGCCGAGCCGCCACTTGTGCCAGGCGAACAGGTCCGGGGCGAGGCCGAACTGGCTGCCCATCAGGTCCCAGTCGCCGACGTAGGTGTCCCAGTCGCCCTTGCCGTCGGCCGGGCGATGGTAGAGGTCGGGCAGGTCGAAGACATGGCCGCTCTCGTGGGCGAGGACCAGCCGGTCGGGCGGGTGTTTCTCGAAGACCGTGACCACCCGGCGGACGTCCGTGCCGTCGGCCCGCTGCGGGGGGTCGAGGTTGACGACCTTGGTGGCGTCCGAGTCGACGCCGGGTGCGTCCGGGTCGGCGACGAAGTAGACGACCTGGTAGCGCGAGAAGTCGACCTCGGCGTCGGCCGCGGCGAACGCGTCACGCAGATAGGCGGCCCGGTCCTCGGGGCTCCAGTCCCGCTTTATGGCGTACGCCGTAGACGGGCGTGGCATCCGCAGCCAGTGCGCCAGCGGGTGTGGGCGCAGGGTGAACTTGCCGTAGGAGGACTCGGTGAAGAAGCGGGTGGTGGCAGGGAAGTGGTCGGCGGTCAGCTCGGCGGGGGTGGTGCGCGGGGTGGCGTCCGGGAAGGAGAGGAAGATCATCACCGCGTCGCGCGTGCCGTTCGGGCGGGTGTAGTCCGGATTCCAGCTGTCCACGCCCTCCGAGTGGTGGGCCTCGGTACGGTGCAGCGCGCACGGGGCCGTCGAGAAGGGCTCGGCGGCCGACGGGCCGGTGAGGATCGAGGTCGCGGCGAGCGCCGACAGCGTGGTGACCACAGCGGCGGTGCTGCGCAACTTGGGCACGACATGACCTCCGAGTGCGATTCACGGAATCCAGCACCCAGATTGCTGCGATTTGACATACTACGCCCTGTTTGTCTGCACCAGAAGGGTGAGCGCGCCACGCGCACGCACCGGTGCGCTCCGGCGCTCGACACCCCGGAACACTCACGGAACGTCACAACTGGTCGGGGGCCTGAAGAACCCGTCCAGCTGCGGGCAGAAACGATCTGTCAGAACCCCCGCCGGATCCGGGACACTGGAGACCGGCTGGAAGGCCCCGGGGCCAGCCTCTATGATCGGCACACTTTCCGGCACGGACAGAGATCGAGTGCACTGCGGGAGCGAGCGGTGAGCGGAACGTCCGAAGGGCCGACGCCCGCGGCAGACCTCGACCGGTCAGCCGTAACAGACAGTGATCACACCACCTACCACCGTGTCTTCGCGGCCGCCCCGCTCTCCATGGCCGTCGTGGACCGCGAAGGGGCCGTCGTCAGCGCCAACGCCGCCTTCGGCGAGCTGGTCGGCGCCGACCCGGGGGCGCTGACCGGGCGGGTCGCCGCCGAACTGGTCGACCTGGCCTCGGACGCCCGCGCCTGGCACGCCTACCGCGAGGTGCTGCGCGGCCGGCAGGCGCGGCTGCGCTGCACCCGCCGGCTGAAGCACCCCGACGGCCCGTCGGTGTGGGTGCAGGTCACCGTGGCCCCGCTGACCGGCGGCGGGCCCGGGGTACTGCTGTCGGTCGTCGACATCACCGCCCGCCGCGAACTCCAGGCGCGGCTGAGGCACTTGCAGATGCACGACCCGGTGACCCGGCTGCCCAACCGCACGCTGTTCTTCGAGCGGCTGACCGCCGCGCTGGAGGCGGAGTCCTACGAGCAGACCGGTACCGGCCGGGTCGGCCTGTGCTATCTGGACCTCGACGGGTTCAAGGCCGTCAACGACACCCTGGGCCACCGCGTCGGCGACCGCCTCCTCGCGGCCGTCGCCGAGCGCCTGACCCGGGTCGCCGACGAGGCCGGGTACGCGCGCGCCGCCACTCCCCTGGTGGCCCGGCTCGGCGGGGACGAGTTCGCCCTGCTGGTCGAGGACTCCACCGGCACCGAACAGCTCGCCGACCTCGCGGAATCCGCGCTGAACGCCCTGCAGGAGCCCTTCGACCTGGCGGGCCAGCGGCTGTCCCTGACCGCCTCCATCGGCGTCGTGGAGCGGCACGCGGCCGGGACGACCGCCACCGGCCTGATGCAGGCCGCCGACACGACCCTGTACTGGGCGAAGGCCGACGGCAAGGGCCGCTGGACCCTGTTCGACCCCGAGCGCAACGCCCACCGCATGACCCGTCAGGCGCTGGCCTCCACCCTGCGTCCCGCCATCGAGCGCGGTGAGTTCGCGCTGGAGTACCAGCCGTTGGTCGGCATGGAGGACGGACGGCTCAGCGGGGTCGAGGCGTTGATCCGCTGGAATCATCCTCAGTTCGGCACACTGACGCCGAATCGGTTCATCGGACTGGCCGAGGAGGACGGTTCCATCGTGCAGCTGGGCCGCTGGGCGCTGAACACCGCCTGCCGGCAGGCCCGCCGCTGGCAGCTGGACCACCCCGGCGAACCGCCCATCTTCGTCAGCGTGAACGTGGCCGTGCGCCAGGTGTGGGACTCCGACCTGGTCGCGGACGTGGCGGAGATCCTCGCCGAGACCGGACTGGCCCCGCACCTGCTGCAGCTGGAGCTGACCGAGTCGGCGGTGATGGGGTCCGGAGGCCGCCCGCTCCAGGCCCTGCAGGCCCTCAGCGACATGGGGGTGCGCATCGCCATCGACGACTTCGGCACCGGCTACTCCAACCTCGCCTACCTGAGCCGGCTGCCGGTGTCGGTCCTGAAGCTGGACGGCTCCTTCGTCCGCGGCTTCCAGTACGAGGAGGCGGCCAAGGGGCTCGCGCCCAACCCCGCCGACGAGGTGATCGTGGAGGCCATGATCCAGCTGGCCCACCGGCTCGGGCTGACCGTCACCGCCGAGTGCGTGGAGACCTCGGCCCAGGCCAGCAGGCTGCGCCGGATCGGCTGCGACACCGGACAGGGCTGGCTGTACTCCCGCCCGGTGTCGCCGGATCGTATCTCCGAGCTGCTCGGCACCCAGTCCTACGCGGTCGGCAACCCGTAGGCGTCCGCGATCAACTCGTAGGACCGCAGGCGCAGTTCCCCGCGGTGGGCGTGGCTGGTGATCATCAGTTCGTCGGCGCCGGTGCGCTTCTGCAGATCGTCGAGGCCGGAACGGACCTCACCGGCGGTGCCGTTGATGACGTTCGCGGTCCAGGAGGCGATGAACTCCTCCTCCATCGCGCCGAGTTCCTGCTTCTCCACGTCCGCCGGGTCGGGGAAGAGTCCGGGGCGTCCGGTGCGCAGCCGGAGCATGTTCACCGCCATGGCACGCGTCTGCCGGCCGGCCTCGCGCTCGTCGTCCGTGGCGAGCGCGGAGACGCCGATGAGGGCGTACGGCTCGGTGAGGACCGCGGAGGGGCGGAAGGTCTGCCGGTACAGGTCGAGGGCCGGGACGGTGTTCTGCGCGGAGAAGTGGTGCGCGAAGGCGAAGGGCAGGCCCAGGAGGCCGGCCAGGCGGGCACTGAAGCCGGAGGAGCCGAGCAGCCAGATCGGCGGCCGGTGCGCGGACTGGACGCCGCCGGCGGTGGTGCCCTGCACCGGGCCCGGGATCGCGTGGATCCGCCGGAACGGGTGCCCGTCGGGGAAGTCGTCGTCCAGGAAGCGGGTCAGCTCGGCGAGCTGCTGCGGGAAGTCGTCGGCGCCCTCGTTCAGGGTCTCGCTGCGGCGCAGAGCGGCGGCCGTGGCCCCGTCCGTGCCCGGCGCCCGGCCGAGGCCCAGGTCGATCCGTCCCGGTGCCATCGCCTCCAGCGTGCCGAACTGCTCGGCGATCACCAGCGGGGCGTGGTTGGGCAGCATGACGCCGCCCGAGCCGAGACGGATGCGCTCCGTGTTGGCGGCGAGGTGGGCGAGGATCACGGCGGGCGAGGAGGAGGCCACCCCGGGCATGGAGTGGTGCTCGGCGATCCAGTACCGGTGGAAGCCGCGGGCCTCCGTGAGCCGGGACAGCGCGACGCTGGTGCGCAGGGCGTCGCCGGCGGTGCTTCCCGCGCCGACGGTCGCCAGGTCCAGTACGGAGAGGGGGACGGGAGCGGTCCCGTGCGTCGTGCCCCGGATCTCGTCTGCCGACACGGTGTGGCCTCCTGGTTGTGGCGTGGGCTGTCCTGCCGTGCCGTAACAGGAGGCGGTCTCCGTTTATTCCGGGGCGGACCCGACCCGCGCCCTTCCCGTTCCGCGGGAGGCCCCCGGTCAGACCTGCACGATCGGCTCGCGCGTGAAGAGCGTGCCCAGGGTCGGCGCGTTCACCCGGCGGTCCGCCAGCCTCAGCCCCTCCCAGACGGTCACCTGGTTGGCCGTGAGCACCGGCTTGGACAGCGCCTTCTCCAGCAGGGCCAGGTGCGCGGCGGTGTGCAGCGCGGTGTCCGGCAGGAGCACCGCCTGCGCGTCCGGCACGTCGGCGGCCCGGGCCAGGGTCAGCACGTCCTCCTCCCCCCAGGTGCCGACCTCCGCGGCCGTGACGATCCCCGAGGAGCGCATCCCCACCACCTCCAGACCGCCGGCCCGCAGGAAGTCGCCGAACAGTTCCGCCACGTCCTGCGGGTACGTCGCCCCGACGGCGACCCGGCGCACCCCGAGCTCGCGCGCCGCGTGCACGAAGGCGAACGACGTGGAGGAGGCCGGCATCCCGGCCAGCCGGGCGAGTGCGCGCACCTGGTCCTGGGCGCCGTCCCAGCCGTGCACGAAGCTGCCGCTGGTGCACGCCCACACCACCGTCTCGGCGCCGGCCAGCCGCAGCCCCTCCATGCCCGCGCCCAGCCGCTCGGCGGAGCCCATCTCGCGCAGCGCGTCCACCCGGTGCGCGTCCTCGCCGATGTCGGTGTGCACCAGGTCCACCCGGATGTCGCTGCCCAGGAGCTGCTCGATGCGTGGATAGTCGTCCTCGGCGGAGTGGCCCGGGTAGAGGAATCCGAGTGCGGTCATGTCCAGCCTTCCTGCGTCTCTTCGGGCAGTACGGGGGGCCAGGCACGCGCGGCCTCGTCCAGCAGCGCCTGATAGGGCCCCACGGCCCGGGTACCCATCCGGCGCAGCGCAGCCCACATCGTGACCTGGTTGGCCGAGAGCACGGGGATGCGCAGCTCGGCCTCCAGCTGGGGGATCACGTCGTACGTCGGCAGGTTGGTGCAGGAGATGAAGAGGGCGTCGGCGGTGCCGGGGCGGACCGCCCGCCGTGCCATGGCGACGACCTCCCGGTACGGCACCTGCCAGATGTGCCGGGTCAGCCCCATGAAGGCGCAGCCCGTCACCTGCACGCCGGCCTCGGCGACGAAGTCCTCCAGCGCCCGGGTCACCGACACGGTGTACGGCGTGACCAGCGCCACGCGCCGCACCCGCAGCTCGGCCAGCGCCTCCAGCAGCGCGCCGGAGGTGGTCACCGAGGGCGGCGCGCCCGCCAGGCTCATCGCCGCGCACATCGCCCGTTCCCCGGCGACCCCGCCGACGAAGCTGCCGGAGGTGCAGGCGTAGGCGACGACCTCCGGGGAGACGGCGGTCAGCGCGCGCACGGCGTCCCCGAGGGTCTCGTGCTCGCTCACCAGCCGGGCCAGGTCCAGGCTGACCTCGACCGGCACGAACGGGGTCCGGGTCAGGTGCAGCGACACCTCGTCGGGCACCCAGCGCCACAGCTCGCGGTCCAGGGCGAAGTCGAAGGGGGCCACGACTCCCACACCGCGCTGGGCGCGGGGACCACCGAGAAAGGAGATGTCCATGGCTGGCACCGGCCTCACCGTGAGTGGACAAGTGGGCAACGGATCGCGAGTACGCCCGTGTTGACGAAGGTAGGTTCGGGTGCGAGCGTGGTCAATCCGCGCATAATCCGTGCATGTCAGACGCCCGGAGCCGCCCCGTATGACGACCCTCCCCACCCTTCTCGTCCTCGACGCCGACCCGCCGCCCCGGCTCGGCCGGCTCACCGGCCGCGCCCGGATCGTGCACACGGACGCCGCGCACCTGGCCGAGCGGCTGCCCACGGCGGACGTGCTGCTGGTGTGGGACTTCGCCTCGCACGCGGTGCGCGACGCCTGGCCGGGGGACGGTCCCCGGCCGGCCTGGGTGCACACGGCGAGCGCGGGCGTGGACCATCTGATGTGCCCGGAACTGGCCGCGTCCGAGACGGTGGTGACCAACGCGCGCGGGATCTTCGACGAGCCGATCGCCGAATACGTGGCGGCCCTGGTGCTGGCGGTCGCCAAGGATCTGCCGCGCACGCTGGAGCACCAGCGGGAGCGGAACTGGCGGCACCGGGAGGCCCGGCGGGTGGCGGGCACGCGCGCGTGCGTGGTCGGCTCGGGCCCGATCGGACGGGCGATCGTGCGCACCCTGAAGGCCCTGGGCGTGACGACGGCGCTGGTGGGGCGGGTGCCGCGGACCGGTATCCACGGCCCGGACGACCTGGACCGGCTGATCTCCCGGGCGGACTGGGTGATCGCAGCGGCGCCGCTGACCGAGCAGACGTACGGCATGTTCGACGCCCGCCGGTTCGGCGTGATGCAGCCCTCGGCGTTCTTCGTGAACGTCGGCCGGGGCCGGCTGGTCGACGAGGACGCCCTCGCGCAGGCCCTGACCCGGCGCTGGATCACGGGCGCCGCCCTGGACGTGTTCACCACCGAGCCGCTGCCCGCGGACAGCCCGCTGTGGGACCTGCCCGGGCTGATCGTCTCGCCGCACATGAGCGGGGACACCATCGGCTGGCGGGACGAACTGGGCACGCAGTTCGTGGAGTTGTACCAGCGGTGGGCGGCGGGCCGATCACTGCTGAACGTGGTCGACAAGAAGCGCGGTTACGTGCCCGGTCACTGACCCCCTGGGAGGGTGCATGCAGCTCACCGACCTCACCGCCGGCCGGCTCCTCGACGGCTACCGCAAGGGCGAGTTCTCTCCCGTGGACGCGGCCGAACAGGCCCTCTCGCGGGCGCGGTGGAGCCGGCCGGAGGTGAACGCGTTCGCGCGGCTGACCGAGGAGGACGCGCTGGCGCGGGCGCGGGAGTCGGAGGAGCGCTGGCGGCGCGGCGAACCGGCCGGGCTGCTCGACGGGGTGCCGGTGACGGTCAAGGACCTTCTGCTGCTGCGCGGCCACCCCACCCTGCGCGGCTCGAAAACCATCTCGGAGCAGGCGAGTTGGGACGAGGACGCACCCTCGGTGGCCCGGCTGCGCGAGCACGGCGCGGTGTTCCTCGGCAAGACCACCACCCCCGAGTTCGGCTGGAAGGGCGTGACGGACTCCCCGCTGACCGGCGTCACCCGCAATCCGCACGACCCCTCGCGCACCGCCGGCGGCTCCAGCGGGGGCAGCGCGGCGGCGGTGGCGGTCGGGGCGGGTCCGCTGTCACTGGGCACGGACGGCGGGGGCAGCATCCGCATCCCGGCCGCGTTCTGCGGGATCTTCGGGCTGAAGCCGACGTACGGCAGGGTGCCGCTGTACCCGGCGAGCGCGTTCGGCACGCTGTCGCACACGGGCCCGATGACCCGGGACGCGGCGGACGCGGCCCTGCTGCTGGACGTGATCTCCGGCGCCGACCCGCGCGACTGGTCGGGGCTGCCGCCCGCCCCCGGCTCCTTCACGGAGGCGCTGGGGGGCGGTGTGCGCGGGCTACGGGTGGCGTACTCGCCGTCCCTGGGCGGGCAGGTGGCCGTCCAGCCGGCGGTGGCGTCGGCCGTGCGGCGGGCGGTGGCGCGGCTCGCGGACCTCGGGGCGTTCGTCGAGGAGACCGACCCCGACTTCAGCGATCCGGTGGAGGCCTTCCACGCGCTGTGGTTCAGCGGGGCGGCCCGGCTCACCGAGCGGTTCTCGCTGCGTCGGCGTCAGCTGCTGGACCCCGGACTGCGGGAGATCTGCGCGCAGGGCGCCCGGATGAGCGCGCTGGAGTATCTGGCCGCGGTGGACGTCCGCATGGACCTGGGGCGGCGCATGGGGCGCTTCCACGAGCGGTACGACCTGCTGGTGACGCCCACGCTGCCGGTGACGGCGTTCGAGGCGGGGCAGGAGGTGCCGAGCGGTGCGGCGCACCGGCGCTGGACGGGGTGGACGCCGTTCACGTACCCCTTCAACCTCACCCAGCAGCCGGCGGCCACGGTCCCGGTCGGGACCGACGGGGACGGGCTGCCCGTGGGGATGCAGCTCGTCGCCGCCCGGCACCGCGACGATCTGGTGCTGCGGGCGGCGCACGCGTTGTACGAGGCCGGGGTGGCACGGGTGCTCACGCCCGCCGGAAGCTGAGCGTCTCGCCCGCCGCCCCGCCCCGCCACAGGTCGTTGCAGGCCTCGGCCATCCGGTCGAGGCCGTCGGTCACCTGGCCCCAGACGATGCCGGGGACCCAGCCGACGTCCCCGTTGAGCAGCAGGTTGTTGCGCTCGTAGAACAGGGCCAGGTCGACGACGGTGGCGCCCGGGCGGACCTCGCGGTCGTAGCCGTAGGCCTGCGTGCCCAGTTCGGTGCCGGCGAAGGAGAAGTAACAGAGGTCGCCGGGAATCGGGGTGACGGTCGGGTTCTCCAGTGGGGGTTCCGTGGAGGCGAACGGCGGGAAGAGGGCGTAGATCTCGTTGCGCGCGTATTTGGCGTGGTAGACGTCGCCTCCGAGGGGCAGCGCCTCCCACACTGCCGCGCAGGTCAGCGGCGCACGGTCGTCCAGGAGTCGTGCCGTGCAGTGCACGTCCCGCTTGTCGAGCGAGACGGTGACGAATCGATCGGCCATGAAATCCAGGGTGCATACGGCGGGTGCACTTGGGTAGCCGCGCCGCCATGGCTCCACCACTTGGGAACGACGTACACACGATACGGGCGGAACACAGACACACCCGGCGCTCGGTGCTCGCGGGCGTCGCCGCCCTCGGTGCGCTGGGCGCGGCGGGCTGCACGCGGGTGGCCGCGGCGTCGGGCAAGAAGGGCGGCGACCTGCTCGACCGGCTCCGCGCCCAGGGTGTCGTGCGGCTCGGCATCGCCGGTGAGATCCCTTTCGGCTACATCGACAAGGACGGGCAGCTCACCGGTGAGGCGCCCGAGCTGGCCAAGGCGATCTTCAAGCGGCTCGGCGTGGACCGGGTCCAGCCGGTGCCGACCGAGTTCGGTTCGCTGATCCCGGGCCTGAACTCCCAGCAGTTCGACGTCGTGGCCGCCGGGATGTACGTCAACCCGGACCGCTGCGGGCAGGTGATCTTCGCCGACCCGGACTACCAGATGCTGGATTCGTTCATCGTCCGCAAGGGGAACCCGAAGGGGCTGCACTCCTACCGGGACGTCGTCGAGAAGAAGGCGAAGTTCGCCACCGGCACCGGGTACGCCGAGATCCAGTACGCGGTCGAGGCCGGGTACAAGGAGGGCGACATCCTCATCGTCCCGGACCAGGTCGCGGGGCTGAACGCGGTCGAGGCCGGGCGCGTCGACGTGTTCGCGGGTACGGCGCTCACCACCCGCGAGGTGGTCAAGAAGTCGGCCAAGGCGGAGGCCACCAAGCCGTTCGCGCCGCTGGTCAAGGGCAAACCCCACGTCGACGGCGGCGCGTTCGCGTTCCGCCCCACCGAGACGAGGCTGCGGGACGCCTTCAACGTGGAGCTGCGCAAGCTGAAGAAGAGCGGCGAACTGTTCCGGATCCTCAGGCCGTTCGGCTTCACCGAGGCCGAGATGACCGATCTCACCGCGAAGGAGCTGTGCGGCGGATGACCTCGGGGCTTTGGGAACTGGTACTGAAAGGCGTCTGGACCACCGTCCAGCTGCTGGTGTTCAGCGCGCTGCTGGCCGTGGCGGTGTCGTTCGTCGTCGGCATCGCGCGCACCCACCGGCTGTGGATCGTGCGGTTCGTCGCGGGCTTCTACACCGAGGTGTTCCGCGGCACCTCGGCGCTGGTGATGATCTTCTGGGTGTTCTTCGTGCTGCCGATCGCCTTCGGCTGGCAGCTGGTGCCCCTGTGGGCGGGCACGCTGGCGCTCGGGCTGACGTACGGCGCGTACGGCTCGGAGATCGTGCGCGGCGCGCTGCAGGCGGTCGACCCGGCCCAGCGGGAGGGCGGCATCGCGCTGAGCTTCACCCCGGCCCAGCGGATGCGGCTGATCGTGCTGCCGCAGGCGGTGCCGGAGATGATCCCGTCCTTCTGCAACCTGCTGGTCGAGCTGCTCAAGGGCACCGCGCTGGTGTCGGTCATGGGCATGGGCGATCTGACGTTCAGCGCGAACCTGGTGCGGCTGGCGCTGCAGCAGAGCGCGGAGATCTACACGTACATCCTGGTGATCTACTTCGTGATCGCCTTCGTCCTGACCCGGCTGATGCGCGGGCTGGAGAAGCGGCTGAAGGCCGGGGTCGGCAAGGATCCGGGGACGGAGTCGGCGGCGCGTGAGCTCAAGCGCGCGCAGACGACCGGCGTGGGCGCCGCGGGCGGCGCGGGCATGGGCGGAGGTGCCTGATGAAGTGGGACTGGAGCGCCGTCAGCGCGTTCATGCCGGCCTTCTGGCACGGGCTGCTGGTCACCCTGCAGGCCCTGGCGCTGGGTTCGCTGGTGTCGTTCAGCCTCGGGCTGGTGTGGGCGCTGCTGATGCGGACGCCGCTGCGCTGGGTGCGCTGGCCGGTCGGGGTGGTCACGGAGTTCGTGCGCAACACCCCGCTGCTGGTGCAGCTGTTCTTCCTCTTCTACGTGCTGCCCGAGTGGGGCCTGACGTTCTCGGCGCTGGCCACCGGCGTCTTCGCGGTCGGCCTGCACTACTCGACGTACACCATGCAGGTCTACCGGGCCGGTATCGAGGCGGTGCCGGCCGGCCAGTGGGAGGCGGCGACCGCGCTGAACCTGCCGCGGCGGCGGACCTGGACCGCGGTGATCCTGCCCCAGGCGATCCGCCGGGTGGTGCCCGCCCTCGGCAACTACGTGATCTCCATGCTCAAGGACACACCGGTGCTGATGGTGATCACCGTGCCGGAGATGCTCCAGCGGGCCCGTCTCTTCTCCCAGCAGCACTTCCAGTTCACCGAGCCGATCACCGTGATCGGAGTGGCCTTCATCCTCATCTCCTACCTGGCCTCCCTTCTCCTGCGAGCCCTGGAGCGACGCCTTGTCCGTTGAGACCCGTACGAAGTCGTCCGTCACCGACGCCCCGTCGACCGAGCTGATCCGCCTGGAGAACGTCACCAAGCGCTTCGGCTCGAACACCGTGCTCGACCGGCTGAACTTCTCCGTCGAGCCCGGTAAGCACGTCACCCTGATCGGGCCGTCCGGCTCGGGCAAGACGACGATCCTCAGACTGCTGATGACCCTCACCCAACCGGACGAGGGCACGATCACCGTCGACGGGGAGCGGCTGTTCCCCGCCCCGGAGAAGCAGATCCGGGAGGTCCGCAAGAAGATCGGGATGGTGTTCCAGCAGTTCAACCTGTTCCCGAACATGAGCGTGCTGCGGAACATCACCGAGGCACCGGTCCAGGTCCTCGGGATGTCCAAGGACGAGGCCGAGGCGCGGGCCCGGGAGCTGCTGGAGCTGGTGGGGCTGGCCGACAAGTGCGACGCCAGGCCGACCCGGCTCTCCGGCGGGCAGCAGCAGCGGGTGGCGATCGCCCGGGCGCTGGCGATGCGGCCGCGGGTGCTGCTGCTGGACGAGGTGACCTCCGCCCTCGACCCGGAGCTGGTCGCGGGCGTCCTCGACCTGCTCAGGGACATCGCCCGCAGCACCGACATCACGATGCTCTGTGTGACCCACGAGATGGGCTTCGCCCGGGACATCTCCGACCAGGTCCTGATGTTCGACTCGGGCCGGGTCATCGAGGCGGGCCCGCCGGAGCAGATCTTCAGCGACCCCGAGCAGGACCGCACCCGGGAATTTCTCAGCGCAGTGCTGTGACTCCGTAGCGTGACGGGAGGGAACAGCGGAGGTCCGGCTGCTGGGGCATACCTCTGGCATATGCCAAGGGGACTAGCCGCAGTTGGGAGGGGCACGGCGGGCGATTCAATCTCGCCAACCCCCTCTCCCTGATCGGGGTTTGCCCGTTATCGTGGTAGCGATCCGCCGACCGGACATTCGGCCACAGACAGGCGAGCGCAGGGGGACCACCGTGGCGCTGATGCACGAGCCGACCGCCCCGTACCACTCCGCCCAGGACGCGCTGCGCGTACTGGAGACCGTGGCCCGTCACTCCGCCGGCGTCACCGACACCGAGCTGGCCCGGCACACCGGCCTCGGCAGCGAGCGGCTCACCGCCCTGCTGCGCATGCTGCGCCGCGAGGGCTACGTCGAGCAGATCACCGACGGGGCGTACGTCACCGGCGACACCCTGCGCCGCCTGACCTCGGCGCACGACCGCGAGCGGGCCCTGCGCGACAAGCTCCAGCACACCCTGGACCGGCTGCGCGACTCGGTCGGCGCGGCGGTCTACATCAGCCGCTACGTCGACGGCGAGGTCAAGGTCACCCAGTACGCGGCCGGACCGGCCACCCCGGCGGTCAACGAGTGGGTCGACTTCCGCTACTCCGCCCACGCGACGGCGGTCGGCAAGAGCCTGCTGACCCAGCTGGACCCCAACGGCCGCCGCGACCACCTCTCGCGGCACAAGATGGCCCGCCTCACCTCGCGCACCATCACCAGCGACAAGCTGCTGCTGTCCCGCCTGGAGTCCCAGCCGCCGACCGTGCCGGTCCTGGACCTCCAGGAGTACGCGGTCGGCACGGTCTGCGCGGCCGTCCCGATCACGGCGGGCTCGTCGGTGGGCTGCCTGGCGCTGTCCCTCCCGGTGGAGCACGCGCACCGGCTCAAGCAGGCGGCGGAGGCCCTCAACCGCAACGCGGCACCGGTGCTGCTGTCTCTCACCCTGTAGGCGATCACCTGTGCGTGGTCACGAGCACCCCTCGGGACCAGGTAGTATTTTCTTCGTCGCCAGCCGCGGAAGACGAAATCCGAGGCAGGCGAGAGTCATGCGCCGCTAGCTCAGTTGGTTAGAGCAGCTGACTCTTAATCAGCGGGTCCGGGGTTCGAGTCCCTGGCGGCGCACGATGACGATGGCGACCCAGGTCCGCACAACGCGCGGACCTGGGTCGCCATCTCTGTTATTGCGCGGCTTCGCCGCGCTGAGTGGGGGCTCCGCCACCCACACCCCCCTCGGCATCCCCACCGGTGAGTACCCGGTACGCACTCTCCCCCGGCCCCCGCCACCACACCGGATCGGCGCACGCGTACCCCTCCCGCCGCAGCAGCGCCCGGTGGATCTTGTTCGTCGCCGTCACCGGCATCCGCTCCACCACCCGCACGAACCGGGGCGCCATCTTCGTGCCCAGGTCGGGCTGGGCGGCCAGGAACTCCGCGAAGTCCTCCGGGTCGAAGGTGCCGGCGATCGTGGCCATCACCTGGTCCCCGGTGACCGGATCCGGCACCCCGTACACGGCGACGGCCACCGCGCCCCGGTACCGGGCGACGATGTTCTCGATCATCGCGGCGGCCAGGTTCTCCCCGTCGACGCGGATGCGGTCGTCGGTCCGCCCGGCGAAGTACAGGTATCCCTCGCCGTCCCGGTAGAACAGATCCCCGGTCCAGTACGCCCCTCCCCTGCGCCGCTCGGCCTCCGCCGCCGGATTGCGCCAGTAGCCCTCGAAGGGGCTGGGTGCCCGGTTCACCAGCTCGCCGATCGCCCGCTCCCCGTTGAGCAGGCGCCCGGCGGAGTCGAACACGGCCGGCGGGCACTCCCGCCCCGTGGCCGGATCCAGCACCACCAGCCCGGGTGCGGCCGGCCCCACCGCGCCCCGGGGCGTGCCCGGCGCCCACTGGATCGCCGCGCCGCCCTCGGAGGACCCGTACCCCTCCACCAGCCGCACCCCGAAACGCTGCTCGAAGGCCGCGGCGTCCACCGCGCCCGCCTCGGTGCCGAAGCCGAGCCGCAGGGGGTTGTCCCGGTCGTCGGGGCGGGGCTCGGTGGCCAGGACGTACTGGATCGCCCGGCCGACGTAGGTGAAGTAGGTCGCCCGGTAGCGGCGTACGTCGTCCAGGAACCCGGACGCCGAGAACCGCCGGCGCAGCGCCACCCCGGCCCCGGCCGCCAGCGCGGGCGCCCAGTCGGCGATCACCGCGTTGCCGTGGAACATCGGCATGCAGAGGTAGTGCACGTCGTCGGCGCGGACCCCGAACTGCCGGACCAGCGCCTGGCCGGCTGCCGCCAGCCGCCCCTGGGTGCAGATCGCGGCCTTGGGGGCGCCGGTCGAGCCGGAGGTGAAGTACAGCAGCAGCCGGTCCGCGGGGGTGGCCCGGGACGGGTCGGGCACGGCGTCGGCGTAGGGGGCGAGGAGGGCGCCGTACTCCGCGCCGTACTCCGCGCCACTTCCCTCGCCGCATCCCTCGCCGCACCCGTCCCCGTCCGTCACGAGGATCCGCACCCCCGGCAGCTCCAGACCCGCCAGCAGGGGCAGGTGGGCCCGCTCGGTGACCAGCAGCGGGCACTCGGTGTGCAGGATGTCCCGGGCCAGTTCGGGGCCCCGGCGGGTGGGGTTGATCCCGGCGACGGCGGCTCCGGCGAGGGCGGCCGCGGCGAGCCAGAGCGGGAACTCCACGGTGTTGTCGAGGAGCACCCCGACATGCGGCGCGGCCCCGGACGGCAGCAGGTCGGCCAGCAGGGCCGCCCGGGCGGCGGCGCCCGCGGCGACCTCGTGCTGCGTCAGGACCAGCTCCCCGCACCACAGGCCCGGCCGGTGGTCCCCCCACCGTGCCGCGACCAGCTCGGCGACCGTGCGCACCGTGGACTCCATGGACACGCACGGTAATTGACGTAGCGTCAGAAAGGGAGGGTCACGGCATCAGGCTGTCCGTCTCCGTGAACACCATGTGCGCCACGACGATGAAGCCGATGCAGAAGGCGATGGCCACCCCGAGGAAGACCAGTCCGCAGCCGGTTCCGACGGCGAGCCTGCCGTGGGAGGGCGGGAGCGCGGTGGCCCGCTGGGGCTGCTCCGGCAGGTACCGCACGGTCACGAAGTCGCCCTCCAGGACGGTCGCCGGGCCGCCTTCCTCCTCGAAGCGGACCGTGCGGCCGTCCTGCGTGGTGAACTCGTAGACGTGGTGCACGCTCGTACGCACCGAGGCGTCCCCGCCGCCCCCGCTGGTCGTCGTGAACATCCGCAGACAGCGGCCCTCGGCCGTCAGCCCCTGCGACCACGTCCTGCCGATGCGCCGGGCGCGGCGGACCAGCAGGAACGCGGCGAAGCCGAGGCCGCCGATCATGAGGATGGGCACGGTGTAGAAGAGCAGCTCGAGCATGGTTTCCCCCCAAGGTCCGGTACGCCGCCCCCGCTCGGTCGGCGTGCGAGGAACGTACCCGCCGGTAGGGGCGGTTCGGCTCAAGGGAAGCTCAGTATCAGTACTGGGACAGTTCGATCCACTGGTACACGGTGTAGACGGTGCAGAAGGCGAGCACCAGCACCCCGAAGACGGCGGCCGCCGTGTCCTTGCCGGGCTGCGGAGCGGAGGCGGTGGCCCGGTCGGGCTCGTGCGGGGCGTAGTGGACGACGATGTGGTCGCCCACCGAGCGGTCGCGGGGACCGCCGTTCTCCTTGAAACGGACGAAACGGCCGTCGCGGGTGGTGAAGTCGTACTCGTGCCACTGCACCCGGCGGGCCACGTTGTTGACCACCTGGGTGGTGGCCCAGGCCCGCACCACCCGCGCCTGCGCGGTCAGTCCGCTCTCCCAGGCGGCGCGCCGTTGCCGCGTCCGGCGCACCAGCGCCACCGCGGCCCAGACGAAGAAGCCGATCAGACAGGCCATGGTTATGTGGAAGATGGCGTCCACGCGCGCGTACCCCTGTGCATCGGTTGCCGGACTCACGTGCGCCGGGACCGGAACACCCGGTACCGGCGCACGCGGACCTTACCCGAGCGGGGGTCAGAAGGTGACGTCGGAGCAGGCGTAGAACGCGTTGCCCGTGTCCGCGATCGTCCACACCGCGACGATGACGTGATGCCCGCTCAGGCCGCTCGGCAGCGTGCCGCTGTGACTGAGGGTCTGCGGCGGCCGCTGACCGTTGTAGGGCACCGTCAGGAACGGGGTGAGGTTGAGGTCCGAGCGGGACAGGGGATGGTTCTGGTTCCAGCCCGGCTTGGTGACGTAGTACTTGAAGTCCGTCGTGGCGTGCATGGCGGTGAACTGCCAGCGGAAGGTGTACGTCTGGCCGCCCGTCACCTTGGTGGTGGGCCAGGCGCCGCCGGACGGGGTGGCCGGCGAGCTGAGCGGGGCGAACCGGCTCAGGCCGCCGTTGCAGATCTGGCCGTCGGCGGGACCCGCGGCCGGGAAGCCCTTGGGGCCCTCGACGCTCTGCGGCTCGTACTGGATCTCGCCGCAGCCCGTCACGGTGCCGTTGGCGCAGAGCTTCTGCCTGCTGATGGGGAGGTCGGTGTAGCCGTGCCCGCTGGCGCCGCCGGTGGAGAGCGCGAAGGCTCCGGCGGTCGCCACGGCCAGCACGGCCGCGGACATCGTGGTCTTGATGCGCATGCTGCCGCTCCTGGAGAACGTGGGGAGTTCAGTGAGCCGTGCAGGAAGGGTGGTGCACTAGGTCTAGACCAAGTCCCAGATTATTGCCGCCTCTTGACTGTGTCCATACAAGCGACACGTCCGTCGTGCACCGGCTACACCGGCTCCCCGCGTCCCGAGCAGAAGGCGACCGTCAGGTCCCGCACCAGCACCTTGCGCTCGTAGTCGTCGAGTTCCACCAGGCCCCTTATGGTCAGCCGGGTCACCGTGTCCTCCACCGAGTCCACCACCGAGGTGAGCATGCTGGCCCGCTGCCGGGCGTCCAGCGCGGCGATCCGGCGCCGGTGCACGGCGGCGGCGACCTCGGGTGCGTACTCCACCCGCAGCGGCTGCACCGAGAACACCTCCATGCCCACCGGCGCGGTCTCCTCCGCCACCAGCCGGGTCAGCGCGTCCCCGGCCGCCGTCACCCCGCCCCGGGTGCCGCCCGCCGGCTCCACCGGCACCCGGGCCAGCGCCGCCTCCACGCACTCGCGCAGATACGTCTCGTGGTCCTCGACACCGAGCACGGCCCGCGCCGTGTCCCGCACCCGCCACACCACCAGCAGGACCACCCGCAGGGCCATCCCGTCCGGATCCGCGGCCGGCATCGACTCGCTGCGCCAGTGCCGCAGCCGCACGTCGACCCGGCGACGCGGCAGCAGCGGGTTCACCCAGACCAGCCCGGTGCGCCGGACCGTGCCCCGGTACCCGCCGAACAGGCCCAGCACCCAGGCCCGCCCGGTCCTGCCCCGGGCCAGCCCGCCGAAGCCGAACGCGGTGAGCGCCCCGGCCCCGGCGTACGACGCCCACTGCGCGGGACCGAGGCCCGCACCCGTGTACGCCGGAAGGTGCAGCGCGTGCGCCGCGAGACGTGGGAGCACCCCCGCCCACCACGAGGTCGCCACGCACCCGGCGACGCCGCACACCCCGGCGAGCACCCCGGCCGCCCCGGGCAGCACCCGGGCCGGCCGCTCGGCCAGCCCCGCGTCGACCTCCGGCAGCGGACGCCTGCGCACCGGGGCGGGGCGGGTGAGGCGCGGCTGCTCGCCGGTGCCCTGCCGGCGGGCCACCACGGCGGGCCTGAGCGGCACCTGCACCGGGTCGGGATCGTCCCGGAAGAGCATGTGGACGGGGATCTCGGTGGTCGCCTCGTTGTGGATCAGCCGGGCCGGACGGGCGGCCGGGCCCGCGGCGTCCTCCGGCTGCCCCTCGGATTCGGGCGGCGTGTGTGACGTGCTCGTACTCATGCGTGCCTCCAGCCTCCGCGCCAGATGCGTCATGAACAGGGGGGAAGGGGACGTGCCGCGGCATGCCCGACCGGGCGGGGGACGTCAGCGCGCGGCAGGGGCCCGGAGGAACAGCCGGCGCCAGGTCTCCGGCCCCGGATAGCCGTCCGCCGCGCCGCCGCGCCAGCCCTGGGTGCGCTGGAAGGCCTCGACCGCGCGCCGGTCCGCCTCGCTCCAGCGCGACCCGGGGTCGGCGGCGTAGAAACTGCCGAACCCCTGCCGCGCCAGCTGCCGGCGCAGCTGGACGAGGTACTCGTTCTCCGCGCCCGGAAGGAAGTGGCCCCGGCCCGGGTAGCCGGGCACCCCGTGCGAGGCGGGCTCCGCACCGCCCGTGCCCGGCACGGGCCGCGTGGTGTCGGCGGGTTGTTCGGTGTCGGCAGGCTGCTTGGTGCCCGCCGCGGCGTCGGTCAGGCCCTTGTAGCGGTAGGGGACGTACTTGTCGGCGTTGCTCCAGTAGGGATAGGGGGTGGTCTGGCTGCGAGCGTGCGGGGGTGTCTGCTCGTAGACCGTGTAGTGGGTGTGGTCGGAGTCCGTCCAGCCGGCGAAGATCACCACGTGCGAGCCCGATTCCGGGTTGTCGGGGTTGTGGTACAGCAGGATGTCGCCGGACTGCAGATCGT
Organism: Streptomyces sp. NPDC051133; assembly: GCF_040682635.1. Classification (NCBI taxonomy): domain Bacteria; kingdom Bacillati; phylum Actinomycetota; class Actinomycetes; order Kitasatosporales; family Streptomycetaceae; genus Streptomyces; species Streptomyces sp. NPDC051133. The sequence continues at coordinate 186,401 of NZ_JBFBBK010000004.1, read as the reverse complement.
CCTTGGTGATCTTGACGCCGAACTGGTCGAGGCTGCCCGTCCACTCGTTGGTGGGCAGGCCCCAGGCCATGGAGACATAACCCGAGCAGTCCTGCCGGTACCCGTCGGACCAGTACGAGGTCATGCTGTACGGCACCTTCGCGGCCACCCAGACCTTGGCCCTGCTGATGATCTGGGCCCGGGTCGTGGCGGGGGTCGGCACCGTGGCGGGCCCGGCCGGCGGGCCCCCGGCGCCGTGCAGCTGGGATCTGGCGCCCTGGGGGGTGGCGGGCTGGCCGTCCCCGGGGGTGTCCGAGGGCCGGGGTGTGGCTTGGGGGTTCGGGGTGGCGGTGGGGTTGTCGCCGGTGGTGGGCGCCCCGCCGGCACCGGGACCGGGGGTGACGGCGGCGGCCGGGGTGACCGCGCCCAGGGCCGCCGAGGCGGCGGCCATGACCACGACCACGGGGGCCGCCGGACGGCCGCACAGGCCCCCGGACGGCGGGCGGTGGCTCGTCCGTCGCCGGTCGACGCAGCCGGGACAGTCGCAGTCGCTCGCAGGATCGAAGTCTTCGAACATCGGAGCGGTCATGCGATCTGCCTCACATTCGGGGGAGATTTGTCCGCGAGTGTGCACGTTGATCAGTTTCCCAACTGTCCCCACGGCGCGCACTCTGACGGTCCGAATGATGTACCCGACCGCCGCCGGGCGGCCCTATCGCTCACCCGGAGGTGGTCGGAACCACCACTCCAGGTCAGGTAGAGTTCTCCTTGTCAGCAGGCGCCGCTAGCTCAGTTGGTTAGAGCAGCTGACTCTTAATCAGCGGGTCCGGGGTTCGAGTCCCTGGCGGCGCACCGACCGGAAGGCCCCTCGCGGAAGCGGGGGGCCTTCTGCATGCCCGGGACGCCCCCCCCTGTCCGGAACCGGGCCATCCCCCCGATTGCCGGATACCCTCTCGCCATGGCAGCCCGGGACCTCCAGGAACGGATCAAGAAGCTGATCGTCGACCGGCGGCTGCCCTCGGGTGCCCCGCTGCCGACCGAGCCCGAGCTGATGGAGCTCCTCGGGGCCAGCCGGAACTCGGTGCGGGAGGCCCTGAAGGCGCTGCAGGCGATGGGGATCGTGGAGATCCGGCACGGGTTCGGGACGTACGTCGGTTCGATGTCGTTCGCACCCATGATCGAAGGGCTGGCCTTCCGCACCGTCGCCGGGCACTACCGGGGCGAGGACTCGCTGCTGCAGCTGCTGGAGCTGCGCGAGGCCGTGGAGACCGGGCTGGTGTCGCGGCTCGCCGGCCGGCTGCCGGAGGCGGACCTCGTCGAACTGGACGCCCTCGTGAACCGCATGGAAGACCAGGCCGCGCAGGGAGCCGGCCTCGCCGAGACCGACCGCGCCTTTCACGCCACCCTCTACCGCGGTCTGGACAACGTGCTGCTGAGCGAGGTGCTGGAGGCGTTCTGGGACGCCTTCCACCGGGTGCAGCGGGATCTGGTGGACGTGCCGCAGGATCCCCGGGTCACCTGCCGCCAGCACCGGGAGATCCTCGACGCGGTCCGCTCCGGTGATTCCCTGCGGGCGGAGGAGGCCATAAGGGATCACTTCGGCAACATCCGCACCCGTCTCTCCACCACCGGCGCACCCCCGCCACCTGCGCCCCACGCGCGCCACAATGAACGGGTTTGACCGGTAAACACCGCGTTTCGCGTCTTGCGATCATGCCGAACGCCGTAGAACCCTGGATGTCCAAGCTGGCGCTGTTTGGCGGCAGTTGAGGGAAAGAGACCGGTTGCGCACCGGCGGGGAGGGGGCCCCGCTCATGAATCGGTGCCGAGGGGGGCATCCATGCAACCGGAAGGTCGCCGTCCTATGTCGCCGGCGGGTGAGGACGACGTGGTGACTGCGGCCGGCCGCTGACTCCGCACGCGCGGGCCGAGGGGAGCCGGCCGGGCGGGAAAGGACCGACGAAACACGCGGTGACCTGCGTGCTGGGGGAATGACTCATGACGTCGACGCCGAGGGGCGCCGGGCGGAGCCACGCTCACGACCACCCGTCACAGACCACACAGCCGAGAGCGGCCGGCCACCGGACGGGCCAGTTCCGCCGGATCCGGAGAAGCCTGCCGAGATACGACTACGAGCACTACAGCCGGCTCGCGGGCCCGCTCACCCAGCCCGACCCGGCCAGGCCCTACAAGGTGCAGTACCGGTCCCTGCTCTCGCAGGAACCGCACCGCGTCCGCGCCGCCCTCATGCTGGGCGCGGCCCCGGTGCTCTCGCTCGTGCTGCTGTTCTGGCTGCTCCAGCCGGGCCACTGGACCGAACGCGACTACCCGGCCTACGGCTTCCTGCCGGCCCTCGACACCGTCATGCTCGTCTCGATCGGCCTGATCGAGTTCTTCCGCTGCCTGAACGTGCTGTCCAACGCGCACGCCACGCTCGTCGCCCGCGACCCGGTCCCGGTGGTCCCGGAGACCGGCACCCGCGTCGCCTTCCTGACCTCCTTCGTGCCCGGCAAGGAGCCGCTGGAGATGGTCACGAAGACCCTGGAGGCGGCGGTCGGGCTCCGCCACCGTGGCCTGCTGCACGTGTGGCTGCTGGACGAGGGCGACGACCCGGCCGTCAAGGAGGTCTGCGCCCGGCTCGGCGTGCACCACTTCTCCCGCAAGGGCGTCGCGCGGTGGAACCGGCCCAGGGGCCCGCACCGCGCCAGGACCAAGCACGGCAACTACAACGCCTGGCTGGAGGCGCACGGCGACGGCTACGACTTCTTCGCCTCCGTCGACACCGACCACGTGCCGCTGCCCAACTACCTGGAGCGGATGCTGGGTTACTTCCGCGACCCGGACGTGGGCTTCGTCATCGGCCCGCAGGTCTACGGCAACTACGACTCGTTCGTCACCAAGGCCGCCGAGTCCCAGCAGTTCCTCTTCCACGCCCTGATCCAGCGCGCCGGCAACCGCTACGGCGCCCCGATGTTCGTCGGCACCTCCAACGCCGTACGGATCACGGCGCTTCGGCAGATCGGCGGCCTGTACGACTCGATCACCGAGGACATGGCGACCGGCTTCGAGATGCACCGCGCCAAGAACCCGGCGACCGGGAGGAAGTGGAGGTCGGTCTACACCCCGGACGTGCTCGCCGTCGGTGAGGGCCCGAACGCCTGGACCGACTTCTTCACCCAGCAGCTGCGCTGGTCCCGGGGGACGTACGAGACGATCCTCAAGCAGTACTGGAAGGGCTTCTTCACGCTGCCGCCCGGCAAGCTCTTCAACTACACGATGATGATCGTCTTCTACCCGATGTCCGCCCTCAACTGGATCCTCGCGGCGCTGAGCTGCGCACTGTTCCTGGGCCTGGGCGCCTCGGGTGTGAACATCGACCCGACCGTGTGGCTGATGCTGTACGGCAACGCCTCGGCGCTCCAGATCGGCCTGTACGTCTGGAACCGCCGGCACAACGTCTCCCCGCACGAGCCGGAGGGCTCCGGCGGCGTCGCGGGCATGGTGATGTCGGCCCTGTCCGCACCGGTGTACGCCCGCTCGCTGATGGACGCGGTGCTGCGCCGCAAGAGCAGGTTCGTGGTCACGCCCAAGGGCGAGTCGGCCAGCCCCGACACGCTGTTCGGGACCTTCCGGATCCACTGGTTCTTCATCCTGGTCTTCGCCGGCTCGCTCGCCGCCGGCCTCGTGCTCGGGCACTCCCACCCCGCGATGCTCACCTGGGCGTCCTTCGCGCTGCTGATCACCGCGTCGCCGATCCTCGCCTGGCGGTACACGCTCCGGCAGGAGCGGAGTAGGCCGCGGCCGGCGCCGGCGCCCGAACCGCAGGACGCCGTCCCCGCGGGGTACGCGGCGGCCCGCGTCCCGCAGCAGCGGCCCACCTGGGCGGCCTCCGCGCAGGCGGACCCGGCCGGGGAGAGCGAGCAGACCATGAAGATCGCCCTCGGCGGACTTGGGGGACGTGACGAATGAAGGACCAGGCCGTCCGCCGCCGTACCCGAAGGCTTGCGATCGGTACGGCGGTGGTCCTCGCGCTGGCCGGGACGAACGGGCCGTGGGTGTACCGCTTCGGCGCCGCGCAGTACCACCAGTACAAGATCAACAGACCCGAGTACAAGGCCGACAACGGCCACTGGGACATCGTCGAGTTCCCGCCGGAGTACCGCCAGGACACCATCCACGCGGCGCTCCTGCACACCGGCAAGGTGCTGCTGGTCGCCGGGTCGGGCAACAACCAGGACAACTTCGACAAGAAGAAGTTCGACACCCGGATCTGGGACCCGGTCAAGGGCACGATCAAGAAGATCCCCACGCCCAGCGACCTGTTCTGCACCGGCCACACCCAGCTCGCGAGCGGCGATCTGCTGATCGCGGGCGGCACGAAGCGGTACGAGAAGCTCAAGGGTGACGTCACCAGGGCCGGCGGCCTGATGATCGTCCACAACGAGAACCCGGACAAGCCGATCACGCTGCCCGCCGGCACCGGCTTCACCGGCAGGGCGGGCGGCAAGACGTTCGTGTCCAAGGACCCGGTGCTCGTCCCGCGGGCGAAGAAGGTCTTCGACCCGAAGACCGGCGCGTTCCTGCGCAACGACCCGGGCCTCGGGCGCATCTACGTCGAGGCCCGGCGCAGCGGCACCAGGTACGAGACCGGCACCCAGGACAACTACCGGATCCAGGGCCTGACCGGCGCCGACGCGCGCAACACGTACGGCATCGCGCAGAAGCTCGCCCTCGACAAGAAGGACTTCCAGGGCATCCGCGACGCCTACGAGTTCGACCCGGTCGCCGAGCGGTACATCAAGGTCGACCCGATGAACGAGGCCCGCTGGTACCCGACGCTCACCACCCTGTCGGACGGCAAGGTCCTCGGCGTCTCCGGGCTCGACGACATCGGCCAGCTGGTGCCGGGCAAGAACGAGATCTTCGACCCGAGGACCGGGAAGTGGACGTACACCCGGAAGATCCGGCAGTTCCCGACGTACCCGGCGCTGTTCCTGATGCAGAACGGGAAGATCTTCTACTCGGGTTCGAACGCGGGGTACGGACCGGACGACGTCGGCCGGCACCCGGGTGTCTGGGACGTCGCCACCAACAAGTTCACCGGGCTGCCCGGGCTGAGCGACCCGGACCTGATGGAGACCTCCGGGACCGTGCTGCTGCCTCCCGCGCAGGACGAGAGGTTCATGGTGGTCGGGGGCGGGGGCGTCGGCGAGTCGCCGCTGTCGAGCAGGAGGACCCGGCTGATCGACCTGAAGGCGAAGGACCCGAGGTTCGTGGACGGGCCCGAGCTGGACGAGGGCACCCGGTATCCGCAGTCCTCGATCCTGCCCGACGACACGGTCCTGGTGTCCGGCGGCTCGCGGGACTACCGGGGGCGGGGCGACTCGGACATCCTGCAGGCGCGGCTGTACCACCCCGACAGCGACAGCTTCACCCGCGTCGCCGATCCGCTGGTGGGCCGGAACTACCACTCCGGGTCGATCCTGCTGCCGGACGGGCGGGTGATGTTCTTCGGGTCCGACTCGCTGTACGGGGACAAGGCGAACACGAAGCCGGGGACGTTCGAGCAGCGGATCGAGATCTACACGCCGCCGTATCTGTACCGGGACTCCCGGCCGGAGTTGAGCGGGGGCCCGCAGACGATCGCGCGGGGTGCTTCGGGCACGTTCACGTCGAGGCACGCCGCCGGGATCAAGAAGGTGCGGCTGATCCGGCCGAGTGCCTCGACGCATGTGACGGACGTCGACCAGCGGTCGATCGCGCTGGACTTCAGGACGGCCGGGGACAGGATCACGGTGACCGTCCCCGGGAACCGGAATCTGGTGCAGTCGGGCTGGTACATGCTGTTCGTGGACGACGACCGGGGGACGCCCAGCAAGGCGCAGTGGGTGAAGGTGCCGTAGTCACCCGCTGTTACGGGCCAGGGTGAGCGCGTAACCGGCCCACCATTCCCCCGCCTTCGGTCCCCCCTTGCACGTGCCGTCCGACTCCCCCGGGCGCTTGATCCACAGGTAGGCGTCCACCAGGGGGTCGGCCGTCCTGGTCGTCGGGGTCTCTCCGAGGGCCCGGCCCGGCGGGTTGCACCAGCGCTGGGCCGGGTCGCCGGACCGGTAGGGGCCGTTTCCGTTGCGGCTGGTGTCGATCACGAAGTGTTTGCCGCCCAACCGGGCCGAGAGCTGCTTGCCGTAGGCGAGGGAGTCCTCGGTGGAGTAGAAGTTGGAGACGTTGACGGAGAAGCCGTCGGCCTGGTCGACACCGGCCTGTTTCAGGGCCTGGAGCATCTGGTCGGCGTGGCCCCCGCCGGCGTTGCCCGCGTCCAGGTAGACCGTGGTGTGCTGCAGGGACTTGAGCTTGGCGACCGCGCCCCTGAGCAGGTCGTAGCGCTCCTCCTGGAACTGGGCCGGGGTGCAGCCGTCGGCGAGGTGGAGCACCGCGTCCGGTTCCAGGATCACGATGGCGGCGCGGTCCCCGATGCCCCGGGCGACGGCGTCGACCCAGGCCCGGTAGGCGTCGCCGTCGGCCGCGCCGCCCCGGGAGTACTGGCCGCAGTCGCGGTGCGGGATGTTGTAGAGGACGAGCAGGGCCGTGCGGTCGGACTTCTCGGCGGCCTCGGTGAAGCCGCGCGCCTCCTCCTGCGGGTTCTCCCCGCCGATCCACTCCCCCATCGGCTGCTCGGCGATCTTCCGGATCTGCCCGGCCTCGGCTTTCTGGCCGGCCTTGGTGTAGGCGGCGAGCTGGCGGGCCGCGGTGCCGTCCGGGTTCACCCAGAACGGGTCGGCGGACTTGGGCTGTTGGGTGATCCGTGCCGAAGGGCCCGCGTCGCTGTCCCCGCCGGTCCCGCCGCTCCCGCCGCTCCCGCCGGTGGAGCATCCGGCGAGCAGCAGTGCCGCCCCCAGCACCACCGCCGCCGACGCACGCGCGGACGACCGGGCCCCCCTGCTGTCGTACATGCGATTCCCCCTGGGCACTGTGGTCCGGGTACCAATCGTGGCATATCCGGCCGGTCCGCCACGAGGTCGCGTGGCAGCGCGTACGGGTGTCAGCGGGCGGTTCCGGTGAGGTAGGCGGAGACCACCACGTTCGCCGTGTAGCTGCGGGTGGCGCGGTCGAAGGTGCCGCCGCAGGTGATCAGGCGGAGTTCGGCGCGGCCGGGCCGGTGCGGGCCGTAGGCCTGGTGGGCGTCGAAACCGGTGCGGGGCAGGACCCGGACGTCGTCGACGGTGAACTCGGCGACCGTGCCGTCCGAGCGGACCACCCGGACCGTCTCGCCGGGTTCGACCGTGCTGAGCTTGTAGAAGACGGCGGGCCGGGTCGCGGTGTCGACGTGCCCCACCATCAGCGCCGCCCCCACGGCGCCGGGCTTGGGACCGGAGCCGTACCAGCCGACCACGCCCGGCTGGTCGAAGGGCGGCGGGTCGACGGCGCCCTGCGCGTCCAGGCCGCGGGTCACCACGGGTGCCTGCACGGCGAGTTCGGGGATGTCGATGCGCTGGGGAAGTGCGTCGCCCAGCGGTTTCGCCGCGGGCGGCAGCAGGGCGGGGTCGGCGGGCCGGCCGGCGGCGAACAGCCCGCCGGTGTCGGGTCCGTCCGTGCCGTGCGCTCCGTCGGACACCCCGCGTCCCCACAGCCACAGCCCGAGCAGCAGCAGCGTCCAGGCGAGGACGGTGAGGAGCCGGCCGGTGCCGCCGGCGCGCTCGCGGTCGTCGGTCATGCCGGTCGTCAGCGCGTTCCGCGGCTCCGGCGGGCGCGGACGCCGAAGACGGCCGCGGCGACCGCGGCGAGCGCCAGGCCGGTCACCGTCTGGGCGGTGTCGGGGCCGGATCCACTGGTGGCCACGGTGGCGAAGTGGGCGGTGCCGCCGCCGCCCGCGGGGACGGGGGCGACGGGCGAGGCGTGGGACCCGGTGGGCTCGTCGGACTGTCCGGATCCGCTGCCGCCGACGGTGACCCTGCCGGTGACCACGTAGTCGCCGCAGCTGATCTGCACGTCGTAGGTGCCCGGCGCGAGGGAGGAGCGGACGCGGGTCTCACCGGCCAGGGCGCCCTGGGTGCCGGTCAGCGCGGCGTCGGAGACGAAGGCCCGCGAGACGGCGGTGCCCTGCTTGCCGGGGCAGCCGTCGACGTGCAGGGACACGTCGGAGCCGGGCGCCGGAACGGCGGGGGTCACGGAGACCGAGCCGCCGCCGGCCGCGTGGGCCGCCGGGGTGAGGACGGCCGCGGCCAGGATTCCGGTACAGACAGTGAGACGTAGTGAGCCCATCGTGAACCTCCAGTACCAGGAGGCTCCCCCGCCACGGGCGCCCTCGCATCCCCGGAGGGCGCCCGATTGCTCCATATGGGTGGATCCGGATCGAATGACACCAGGTCAGAAGGGCCCGGACGCGGGCGGCGGACTCAGACGAGATCGACGAGGTCCGCGATGGAGTCGGCGACCTGCGACGGCCGGAACGGGTAGCGGTCGACGTCCTTCGGCCGGGTCACGCCGCTGAGCACCAGGAACGTGCGCATGCCGGCCTCCAGACCCGCGAGCACGTCGGTGTCCATGCGGTCGCCGATCATCGCGGAGGTCTCGGAGTGGGCGCCGATCGCGTTGAGCCCGGCGCGCATCATCAGCGGGTTCGGCTTGCCGACGAAGTACGGCTTCTTGCCGGTCGCGGCGGTGATCAGGGCGGCGACCGAGCCGGTGGCGGGCAGGTCGCCCTCGGTGGACGGGCCGACGTTGTCGGGGTTGGTGGCGATGAACCGGGCGCCGTTGTTGATCAGCCGGACGGCCTTGGTGAGCGCCTCGAAGGAGTAGGTGCGGGTCTCGCCGAGGATCACGAAGTCGGGGTCGTGGTCGGTGAGGATGTAGCCGATGTCGTGCAGCGCGGTGGTCAGGCCCGCCTCGCCGATGACGTAGGCGCTGCCGCCGGGCCGCTGGTCGTCCAGGAACTGGGCCGTGGCCAGCGCGGAGGTCCAGATGTTCTTCTCCGGCACGTCCAGGCCCATCCGCCGCAGCCGGGCGTGCAGGTCGCGGGCGGTGTAGATGGAGTTGTTGGTGAGGACGAGGAAGGGCCGGCCGGAGTCGCGCAGCTTCTTCAGGAAGGCTTCGGCACCGGGAATCGGCACGCCCTCGTGGATCAGAACCCCGTCCATGTCGGTGAGCCACGATTCGATGGGCTTGCGGTCTGCCATGTTGGGCGTCTCCTGGCGTACGTACGGTCAGAAAGCGGGGGCGCCGGAACCACGGCGTACCGACGCCCCCAGCCTAGTCAGACCTGGCTGATCCGTACCCCGTCGATCACCCAGTACCAGTTGTTGCCCCCGGTGTAGCGGAAGCGGACCCGGACGCTGGTCGCGCCCGCCGGGACCTGGAGGGTGACGGTCTCGGTGCGGGAGGGCACGTCGGCGGTGTACGTCTTCACGCTCACCGGGGTGCCGCCGTCGTAGGAGACGAGGACCTCGCCCTTCTGCGGGGACTCCTGCCGGTAGTAGGTGGTGTACGTCAGGGTCGCCGTGCGGCCCCCCGTCACGGGGTGGGCGGGGCTGACGAGGGTGGAGTCGAAGCCGCCGCCGAGCGGCTTGTCGCTCCACTCGTCGCCGTCGGCGACCGCGAAGACGCCCCGGGCGCGGACGTTGCACTCGCGGTTCTGGTCGCGCTGGGCCTGGGTCCAGAACTCGTCGGTGGTGAAGGACCAGCCGCGCCACTCGGTGACCCCGCCGGTGCCCATGGCGGAGTTGTCCACGGACCAGCCGGCGGGCGGGGTGTGCGTGAAGCCCAGGACGGCGGCGGGGATGCCGGTCTCGTCGACGCGGCTCTGCAGCTGTCCGCGCAGGGCGTCGAAGTCGTCGGGGACGGGCTGCTGGACGGGCCGGCCGTCCAGGCCCCAGGCCGGGTCGAGGGCGATGCCGAGGTGGGCGAGGGCGGAGGCGGCGACGTCCGGCATCTTCACGTCGTACCGGACCGAACCGGCCGCGAGGGCCGGCCCGGTGGCGATGAGGAAGGTCTGGCGTTCCTGCAGGGTGGAGCCGCCGTGGCCGCCGGGGTCGGTGTGACCGTGGTCGGCGGTGACCATGATCAGCCAGTCCTCGGACGCGTACGTGGGCCGGGCCTCGACCGCGGCCACCATCTGCCCGACCTGGGTGTCGGCGCCGTGGATGGCGTCCAGGTACTGCTGGGAGGCGGCGCCGTAGGTGTGGCCGGCGTGGTCGATGTTGTCCAGCTGGACGAAGACCGCGTCCGGGTCGGCGTCCTTCAGCCGGGCGACCGCGCGGGAGGCGGTGCCCGTGTCGTACTCGGCGCTCGGCGTGGAGACCCGGGTGTCGACCTTCGCCGAGAAGACGGTGTCGGTGAGGGGCGCCCAGGAGGAGACGGCGTACGTGTTCAGGGCGGGCCGGGCGGTCTCGGCGCGGGTGAGGAAGTCGGGGTACAGGTCGAAGCGGGCGCCGGTGAAGGTGTTGTCCTTGACGTTGTGCTTGTCGGGCCAGACACCGGTGATGAGCGTGGACCAGCCGGGGCCGGAGAGGGTGGGCGCGAGCGGGTTGGCGTAGATGCTGCTGGGCGCGGTGAGGCCGGCGGCCATCAGGGCGTCCAGGTTCGGCGCGTCGGCGTCCTTGATCCGGCTGAGCAGACAGCCGTCCAGGCCGATGACCAGCACCTTGGGCGTGCGGGCGGCGGCGCGGGCGATGCCGCCGAGCGGGCCGGCAGAGGCGGCCACGCCGACGGCACTGACGAGAAGGGAACGACGGGAAAGGTGGGGCACGAAAACTCCGAGGGCGAGGACGAGCGTGCGGCGCGCCCTAGGAGCGCGGGGCTGTGCCGGCAAGCGGCTCCGCCGCGTGGGCGCGACCGGCCACGACGGCGGGGCACATACGAACGGCGGGCCGGAGCCGGAAGACCCGCCGGACCCCCGCAGGGTTCAGCTGCCGGTGGCCGACTTCCAGTCCTCGACGTACGACGTGAGGTTCTTGTCGATCTCGTTCCAGTCGGGCTCGAAGAAGTCGACGCCGTTCATCAGCCCGGTGAGCGCGGTGGCGTTGGCGTCGGTGGCCTTGACGTCCTGGCGGGCGGCGAAGCCGCCGCCGATCTCGCTGACCTCCTGCTGCTGCTTGCGCGCGAGCATGAAGTCGAGCAGCTTCCTGCCGTTCGCGCTGTGCGGGGCCTTGGTGACCAGGCCGGCCGCGTACGGCAGCGCGAAGGTGGTGGGCTTGCCGTCCTTGCCGGCCGGGAACCAGATGCCCAGGCCCGGCATGGTCTTGGACTGGGCGTAGTTCATCTGCACATCGCCGTTGGCGACGAGCAGTTCGCCCTTGTCGACCTTGGGCGCGAGCTTGCCGGTGGAGGCGGACGGGCCGACGTTGTTGGCCTGGAGCTTCTTCAGGTAGGCGAGGGCCGCCTCCTTGCCGCCGAAGTCGTGGATGGCCTTGATGAGCACGGCGGTGCCGTCACCGGCGACACCCGGGGTGGAGTACTGCAGCTTGTTCTTGTACTTCGAGTCGAGCAGCTCGTCCCAGGTCCTGGGGGCCTGCTTCAGCTCCTTCTTGTTGTAGACGAAGCCGAAGTAGTTGTTGACGACGGCGGTCCAGGTGCCGTCCGTGGCCTTGTCGGCGCCGCTGACCTGGACGGAGTCCTTCGGCTCGTACTTCTGCAGCATGCCCTTGCTGTCGGCCTCCTGGATGAAGGGCGGGAGGGTGACCAGCACGTCGGCCTGCGGGTTGCTCTTCTCGCGGACGGCGCGCTGCACCATCTCGCCGGAGCCGCCCTCGACGTACTTGACCTTGATGCCGGTCTGCTTCGTGAAGTCGGCGAAGACCTTGTCGTACCAGCCGTCGCCGTTCTCGCCCTTCAGCCCGTCGGCGCTGTAGACGGTGACGACCTTGGCGTCGGAGGCGGCGGAGGAGGTGCCGCACGCGGCGAGGGCGGGGGCGGCGAGCAGGGCGAGGGCTACGGCGAGCGGGAGGCGGTTTCTGGGCATGGCGAGGCCAACTCCTGGCGTGTTCAGGGGGTGCGGGGAGGGAACGGGAGAGGGTTCAGCGGTACGACGCCCGGGTGCGGACCCGGGAGACGGCGAACAGGACGAGCAGCGTCGCGGCCATGAGCACCACGGCGACGGCGGAGCCGGTGAAGAGGGCGCCGCGGTCGGTGGCCGCGTAGATGAGGACGGGCAGCGGGGTCCAGTCGGGCGGGTAGAGCATCATCGTGGCGCTCAGTTCGCCCATGGACAGGGCGAAGCACAGGCCGGCGGCGGCGGTCAGCGAGGGCAGCAGCAGGGGCAGCCGCACCCGGAGCAGGACGTAGGAGGGCCGGGCGCCGAGGGAGGCGGCGGCCTGTTCACAGGCCGGGTCGAGGCGGGTGATCGCCGCCGACACGGACTGGTGGGCGAAGGCGGTGACCAGCACGGTGTGCGCCAGGATCACGATCCACCGGGTGCCGTTGAGCAGCATCGGCGGCTTGGAGAAGGCGACGAGGACCGACAGGCCCACGACGACCGAGGGCACGGCGAGCGGCAGCACGAACAGGGCGTCCACGACCCTCCGGTACCGCTTCTTCAGGGCGGCCCCGGCCAGCGCGGCCCAGGTGCCGACGGTCAGGGCGAGCAGGCTCGCGGCGGTGGCCGTGAGCAGGCTGGTGGTGAGCGCCTGGAGGGCCTCGCCCCGGGTCGCGGAGCGGTAGTTGGCCGTGGTCAGGCCCGAGGGCAGCGCCCCGGACCAGTGGGTGGCGAAGGAGGCGCCGAGGACGACGAGGAGGGGCAGGGCGAACAGCGGCAGGAAGAGGACGAGGAACACCGCCCACACGGCCCACCTGGCCCCGCGGCTATGCACCAGCACGACGGCTCACCACCCGGTACAGGCTGTACAGCCCCACGGAGATCAGGACGTTGACGACGGCGACCACGCACGCGCCCGGGTAGTCGGACTCCAGGATCGCCTTGCTGTAGACGAGCATCGGCAGGGTGGTGACCCCTTTCGCACCGGTGAACAGGACGATCCCGAACTCGTTGAGGCAGAGCACGAGGACGAGACTGCCGCCGGCCGCGAGCGCGGGCAGCGCCTCGGGCAGGATCACCCGCCGTACGATCCGCGGCGCCCGCGCCCCCAGCGAACCGGCCGCCTCCAGCTGTGCGGTGTCCAGCTGCGAGAAGGCGGCGAGCAGCGGCCGCATCACGAACGGCGTGAAGTAGGTGACCTCCGCCAGCAGCACACCCCAGGGCGTGGTCAGGAACTGGAACGAGCCGATGATGCCGGTCGTGCCGTAGATGAACAGCAGCGCCAGCGTGATCAGGAAGGACGGGAAGGACAGGTACACGTCGATGAACCGCGCCACCCCCTTCGCGCCGGGGAAGGGCACGAACGCGATGACCAGCGCGAGCAGGAAGCCGAGGACCAGACACCCGGCGGTGGACGCCACGGCCAGCCAGACGGTGGTCCACAGGGCGTGCCGGAAGGCCTGGGAGGCGAACACGTCGGCGTACGGCCGGACCGAGGTGCCGCCGCTGTCCGGCTGGAACGACTGCTGGACGACGAGGGCGAGGGGGTAGAGGAAGAAGAGGGCGAGGGCGGCGACCGGGGGAAGGGCCCACAGCAGCGCCCCGGAGGAGCGCGCGGCGGTGGGAGCGGTGCGGCTGCCGCCGCGGGGGCGCGACCGGCCCCGGCCGGCCCGCGCCTTCTGTACGGCCTCAGCCATGACTCACCCCCGCGGGCAGCAGCACCGCGTCGTCCGGGGCGAAGTGCAGGCTCACGGACTCCCCGTACCCGGGCGGATCCCTCAGCTCGCGCACGTCCGCCATGACGGAATGCCCGTCGATCTCGACGTACAGCCGGTGCGTGGCCCCCCGCCACTGGATCTCCCGTACGACACCGGTGAGTCGGTTGGGTCCGTCGCCCAGCCCGATCAGGTGCGGCCGCACACACAGCGTGGCCCGCGCCCCCGTGGCCACACCCGCCGTGCCGACCTTCAGGTCCGCCCCGGCGAAGTCGACACCCCCGGAACCGACCGTCACCGGCAGCAGGTTCGCGCCGCCCACGAAGGACGCCGTGAACTCGCTCTTCGGCGCCCGGTACAGCTCGCGCGGTGTCCCGCACTGCTGGAGGCGCGCGGAGTCCATCACCGCGATCCGGTCGGCCAGGGTCAGCGCCTCGACCTGGTCGTGGGTGACGTACAGCATCGACACGTCCGGCAATTCCCGGTGCAGTCGCGCCAGTTCGGCCAGCATCCCGGACCGCAGCTGGGCGTCCAGCGCGGACAGCGGCTCGTCCAGGAGCAGCACGGCGGGCCGGATGGCCAGCGCGCGGGCGATGGCGACCCGCTGCTGCTGCCCGCCGGACAGCTCGCGCGGGTGCCGGCGGGCGTAGGCGGCCATGCCGGTCATCTCCAGCGCCTCGGCCACCCGCTGCCGTATCTCGCTCTTGGCCGTCCTGCGCGCCCGGAGCCCGAAGGCCACGTTCTCGTCGACCCGCATGTGCGGGAAGAGGGCGTAGCTCTGGACGACCATCCCGATGCCCCGGCGGTACGGCGGCAGGTCCGTCACGTCCCGGCCGCCGAGGAGCACCCGCCCGGACACGGGCCGTACGAACCCGGCGACCGCCCGCAGCGCGGTGGTCTTGCCGGAGCCGGACGGCCCGAGCAGCGCCATGACCTCGCCGGGCTCGACGGTCAGATCGAGCGAGTCGAGGACGACGTTGCCGTCGTAGGCGACGGTGACGGAGTCGAAGCGGATGCTCATCTCACCGGGCTCCTGTGAGCAGGGCGGGCAGGTCGGCGACGGAGTCCAGGACGTGGGTGGCGCCGGCGGGCCGGAACTCCGCGTCCCCGTGTGCGCCGGTGCGCACGCCGGCGACGAGGCCGGCGCCCGCCCGTACGCCGCTGAGCACGTCGTAGGAGGTGTCGCCGACGACGGCGACCTGGGTCACGTCCTCGGCGGCCTTGGTGCGCAGGAACGCCTCCAGCACCATGTCCGGGAAGGGCCGCCCGCGCCCGCCGGCGTCGGCCGGGCACAGGGTGAGCGGGACGAGGTCCTGCCAGCCGAGGGCGTCGAGGATGGCGTCCTGGGTGACACGGGCGAACCCGGTGGTCAGGACGACGGTGCGGCCGCTGCCGGCCAGCTCCTCGACGGTCTCGCGGGCGCCGGGGACGGGCGCGATGAGACCTTCGTCGACGAGTGCGCCGTACGCCTTCTCGAAGGTGGTGTTGGCGCGCCGGGCGCGCTCCTCGTCACCGAACAGGTGCCGGAAGACGGAGATCTTGGACTCGCCCATGGTGGCGCGGACGTGGGCGAGGTGCTCGGCGTGCCGGGCCGAGCCGGGCTCGACGCCGAGTTCGGCGGCGGCGGCGGCGAAGGCCCGCTCGACCAGTCCGCCGTCGGCGACGGTCGTACCGGCCATGTCGAGGACGACGAGACGGATGTCGCCCGGGGTGGGGGTCACAGTGTTCATGGGGGTCACCAGCCCAGTTCGTTCGCGGTGGTCTCGGCTATCGCGGGGGCGCAGGTCATACCGCGCCCGCCGGGCCCGGTGACCAGCCACACCCCCTCGCGCACCTGCTGTCGGTGCACCACCCGGCCGGGCTCGGTGCACTGTGCGTACACGCCCGCCCAGCGGTGCCGGACGCGCGGCAGCGGCCGGCCGAGGAGGGACTCGACGACGCCGGTGAGGTGCTCGTACGGCTCCTCGACGGTGTCGAAGGCGAAGGGGTGCTCGTACTCGTGGGTGTCGCCGATGGTCAGGCCGCCGTCGGCGCGCTGCACCATGAGCAGCTGCATCCTGTGCGTGGCGGCGGTCTCCGGCTGCGGCTGTCCGGCGTTGAGCCGGTCCAGGGCCGGGGAGGCGTAGGCCGGGTAGTAGCGGAAGCTGTCGGCGTCGGCGACGGAGGTCGGCAGCCGCTCGCCCAGCGGGTCGGTCTGCATCATCTGGAGGCGGACGCGGCGCACGGGCAGATCCGGCCCGGCCAGCTCGCGGACCAGTCCGCCGAGCCACGCTCCGGTGCAGAGCACGACCGCGTCGGCCCGGTGCACGTCCCCGTGGTCGTCCCGTACGGTTCCGGCGCCGGTCACCTCGCGCACCTCCCGCCCCGGCAGGAAGGTGTAGTCCGGGGACTTCAGCAGTTCTTCGCGCAGCGCGAGCTGGGCGGTGCGCGGCTCCACGGCCGCGTCCCGCTCGCAGTACAGGGCGGCGGTGAAGTCACCGCGCAGGGCGGGGTTGAGGGCGCGGGCCTCACCCGGGGTGAGCAGCTTGTAGCCGCGGGCGCCGGCGTCCGGGCGGGCGACGGCGGCCTCGGCGACGGCGAGCTCCAGGGGGCCGCGGACGGGGGTCAGGGACCCGTTCGCCCGGAAGCCCAGCGCCGGCACGCGCGCGCCGATGCCCTCCCACAGCTCGCGCGCCCGCAGCGCGGTCTCCAGCTCTTCTCCACCGGCGCGGCCACTGACCCAGATCTGTCCGAAGTTGCGCAGCGAGGCGCCCCGCGCCTCGGCCTCGCGCTCGATCTGGACGACCTGGTGGCCGCGCTGAACTGCATGCCAGGCGTGCATGGTGCCCACCACGCCTGCTCCGACGACTGTCACTTTCACGACGGCAACGCTCCTCGCGATTCGGTAACCGGAGACATCCGGCTGACAACGAGAGCGTGAACGACCCATCACGTTTGGGCTAGACCCGTTATCCATTCGTTATGAACTTTCGGGGAGCAGAGGGCTTGCTTTTCGCTCGCGCGAGTGCCTGATGTCGGTCCCGCGACGGCCGTCAGCCGCGCAGGTGCGCCGTGAAGGAGAACCGGTCGCCCCGGTACAGCGACCGCACCCGCTCCAGCGGCCCGCCGTCGGTGTCCCGGGAGATCCGGTGGATCAGCAGCATCGGCAGGGCGGGCGGGGTGCCGATGAGGAGCGCCTCGCGGGGGGTGGCCAGCACGGTCTCGACCCGCTCGTCGGCGTCCCCGAAGGCGATGTCCTGGGCCTTGAGATAGCCGTAGAAGGAGGAGTCGGGGTCGAAGTCGCGGTCCAGCCGGGGCACGCGCGCGACGGCCACGTACGTGCTCTCCAGGCCGACCCGCTCCTCGTCGGCGAGCAGCACCCGCTCCAGGTGCCAGACGGGCTCGCCCCGGGTGAGCCCGGTCTCGGCGGCGAGGGCGTCCGGGCAGGGGAAGCGGTCGAGGGTGACGAGGGTCCGGCCGGGGGTACGGCCCTGCCGGCGCACTCCCTCGGTGTAGCTGGCGAGGGACAGCGGCTGGGCGAGCTTGGGCCCGGCGACGACGGTGCCGCGGCCCTTCCTGCGCAGCCGCCCCTCCAGCACCAGCTCCCGCACGGCCTGCCGCACGGTCTCCCGGGCGACGTCGTACCGCTCGGCGAGGTCGCGCTCGGTGGGGATGTGGCTGTCCTCCCCCAACTCCTCCAGCAGGGCGGCGATCCGCGCCTTCACCGCGTAGTACTTGGGGATGCGCCCGTGCTCGGGGATGCCGGAGCGGACGGGGGCGCCGGGGGCCTGGTCGTTCGGGTAGTCCACGCAAGGGATCGTCGCAGACGGGGCCGGAAGTGTCGCACGGCGGCCCGTCGTTCAGCGGCGCCTGCGGGCCAGCAGGAACGCGGCGCCGCCCACCGCGAGCACGGCGGCGGCGGCCGCGAGCAGGCCGTGGGCGAGCTGCGGTCCGGTGCGCGCCAGTTCCCGGGCCCGCTCCCCGGCCGCCTCCGCCTCCTCGGCCACGGGCAGGGCGGGGTCCGGGCCGGCGGTGCCGGAGGCGGTGGGCCGGGGGCCGGTGGAAGGAGCGCCGGAAGGACCGACGGATGGGCTGCCGGAAGGGCCGGTGGACGGGCCGGTGGGGGGCGCGGTCTCGTCGCCGCCGTCGGCGTTCCGCGTGTCCCGCGGATTCGGGTTCGGGCTCGCGGGGGGCGGCACGGTCCGGTCGTCCGGCTCGACCCCGATCCCGAACCGGTAGGCGTTGGACTCCCCGACCCAGTCCCCGTCGCCGCCCCGCCGCTGGACGACGGCGGCATTGACGGTGACCTGGTCGGCCGCGGCGTCCGAGGTGAGCATGAGCCTGACCTTGACGCTGACGGTCTTGCCCGCCGGCACGGTGAACCCGCCGAACCCGCTGCCGTCCAGCACGCCGACCAGCTCCTGCTCGTCGGTGCTCTCGAAGGTGACGGGCCGGGGCCGGGAGCCGTCGTAGAAGTCCAGCTTGGGCTGGTCCGGCTTGAGGGTGTGCTTGTCGTCGGCGAGGACGACGACGGGGTGGATGGCGGCGCAGGCCTGGTGGGTGCCGTTGGTGAGGTCGATGTACCAGGTCCCGTAGCCGCCGCCCGCCTCGTAGACCTTGGGCCCGCCCCGGATCCGGGCGCCCAGCGGGAAGGCCCGCGTGTCGGAGCCGACGCAGGAGGTGGCGCCGGTCGCCGCGGACGCGCCGGCCGCCGACGCGGGCACGCAGACGGCGGCCGCGGCGAGACAGACGGACAGGGAGGAGCACAGTCGCATGAACACACCACCTCGCCGGGCCGGTACGGGGTGCTCCGCTAGGCGGACGCCACGACCTGGCCGGACATGACCTGGGGCGGGTTGGGCAGCAGCGGCGCCAGGTGGTCCCGTACGAAGACCGCCGCCCTCCTGATCGATTCCGAGGCACCCGCCTCGTTCTCGAAGATGCTGGTGGAGACCATGACCCCGTTGCCCGCGTCGACCCAGTAGTAGGCCACGAGCCCGGGGATGTCCCGGACGAGCGGTACGAAGCCCTCACTCACCCGGCGTCCGGCCTCGGCCGGGTCGGTCACACCCTCGTACCGTCTGACGGCTGCGTACACCGCTGGTCTCCCTCGCTCTCCCCGCGGCCGCGAGCGCCGCCTGCGAAGAGTCGTACCCGCGCCGCGCCCGCTCGCTCGCGAACCGCCCGGCCGTCACCGGAACGGCGCGGCGGATGGCCCGAACGGCTGGCCCCCCTTGCGCCCGGCCGCACGTGCCCTATCCCTCGCGACCGCACGTGCCCCATCCCTCCCGGCCGAACAGCGGCGCCAGCAGCAGCTGGGCCGCCCCCTCCGCGACCACCCGCTCCCCGCCCGGAGCCACCTCCACCGGCACCGTCCCGCCGAACACCCCCTCCCGCCGGGCCCGCGCCCCGAGCACCTCGCCGACCCCGCGCACGAACGCCTCCGGCGCCGCGGCCACCGTCCGGCCGCCCAGCAGCACCCGGTCGATGTCCAGCAGCCCCACCAGGTTCGCGGCCCCGACCCCCAGCACCCGGGCCGCCTCCGCCGCCTCGCCGCGTCCTACGGCCGCGAGACACAGCGCCTCCACGCACCCCCGGTTCCCGCACTCGCACAGCGGCCCGTCCAGCTGGATCACCTGGTGCCCGAACTCCCCCGCCCCGGTCCGCGCCCCCCGGTGCACGCTCCCGTCGATCACCAGCCCGGCCCCCAGTCCCGTACCGAGGTGCAGATACGCGAAGGAGCCGCCCGCGCCCCGGGCCGACAGCCCGAGCGCGGCCGCGTTCGTGTCCTTGTCCACGACGACCGGGACCCCCAGGCGCTCCTCCAGCGCGTCCCGCAGCGGGAACCCGTCCCACTCCGGGAACCCGGTGACCCGGTGCAGCACCCCTCGCGCATGGTCGAGCGGCCCCGGAAGCGCCACTCCCACCCCCAGCGGCTGCCCGGCGCCCACGAGCCCGCCGGCCGGGCCGAGGCCGTCCGCGACCAGCCCCTCCACCGCACCGGCGACGACGCCGAGCACGGCCTGTGCCCCCGATCCGAGGTCCACCCGCGTGCGCCGCTCCCCCACCACGGCCCCGTCCAGATCGGCCAGCACCACCCGCAGCTCGTCCCGGTCCAGATGCACCCCGACCGCGTGCCCGGCGCCGGGCACCAACCGCAGCACGGTGCGCGGCTTGCCCCCGGTGGACGCCCGCCGTCCGGCCTCCGCCGCGAACCCCGCCTCCCGCAGCCGTGCCGTGATCTTGCTGACGGCCTGCGGGGTCAGGCCGGTCCGCTCGGCCAGCTCCAGCCGGCTGATGCCCTCGGCCCCCGCCTCCCGCAGCAGCCCCAGCACCAGCGCGGTGTTGTGCGACCGCACCGCGCCCAGATTGGCGCCCGCCGGCCCGTCGCCCCTCGCCCTGCCCGTGGTGTTCACGCCACCCATTCTCCCCGCCGCTTGCACTTTGGCAACAGCGTTGCGAAAGTGGGACGCATGACAGGACGCAACACCACCCCCCTCCGCGTCGGCCTGATCGGCTACGGCCTCGCGGGCTCCGTCTTCCACGCACCGCTGATCGCCGCCACCGCGGGCCTCGCCCTGGACACCGTGGTCACCTCCAGCCCGGAGCGGCAGCAGCAGGCCCGCACCGAGTTCCCCGGCGTGCGGATCGCCGCCGACGCCGACGAACTGCTGAAGCGCGCGGACGAGCTGGACCTGGTCGTCGTCGCCTCCCCGAACAAGACGCACGTCCCGCTCGCCACCGCCGCCCTCGAAGCCGGCCTCCCCGTGGTCGTGGACAAGCCCGTCGCGGGCACGGCGGCCGAGGCCCGCGGCCTCGCCGCCCTCGCCGAGGAGCGCGGCCTGCTCCTCTCCGTCTTCCAGAACCGCCGCTGGGACAACGACTTCCTCACCCTGCGCCGGCTGCTGGCGGACGGCGAACTCGGCGACGCCTGGCGCTTCGAGTCCCGCTTCGAGCGCTGGCGCCCGCGCCCCAAGGGCGGCTGGCGCGAGTCCGGTGACCCGGCGGAGATCGGAGGTCTGCTCTACGACCTCGGCAGCCATGTCGTCGACCAGGCCCTGGTCCTCTTCGGCCCGGTCACCGAGGTGTACGCCGAGACCGACGTCCGCCGCCCCGGCGCCGAGACCGACGACGACACCTTCATCGCGCTCACGCACGCGAACGGCGTCCGCTCCCACCTCTACGTCTCCGCGACGACCGCCCAGCTCGGCCCCCGCTTCCGGGTGCTGGGCTCACGCGCGGGCTATGTGAAGTACGGCCTGGACCCGCAGGAGGCGGCCCTGCGCGAGGGCCTGCGCCCGGGCACGGCCGACGACTGGGGCCGCGAGGACGAGTCCCTGTGGGGCCGGACCGGCTCCGGTGAGTCCCCGGTGACCGGCGGCGGCACCCCCGTGCCGACCCTGCCGGGTGACTACCCCGCCTACTACGCGGCCGTCGCCGACGCCCTGACCGGCGCCGGCCCCAACCCGGTGACCGCGCTGGAGGCGGCCGCCGCGCTCGACGTACTGGAAGCGGCCCGCAGGTCCGCCCGCGACAAGGTGACGGTGACCCTCTGATGCCCCGGACCACCCCCGGAACCGACCCCGCCCGGACGCCGTCCGTCGAGGACCTCCAGGCACAGGAACACCGCCTGGTCTTCCGTCGGTTCACCCACGACGACGCCTGGGCCCTCGGCTCGCTCCTGGTCGAGCTGGCCCGGGAGCGCCGGGCCCCGGTCGCCATCGACATCCACCGCGCCGGCCAGCAGCTCTTCCACGCGGCCCTGCCCGGCTCCACCCCGGACAACGACGCCTGGATCGCCCGCAAGCGCCGGGTGGTCGAGCGCTACGGCGCCTCCTCCTACCTGGTCGGCAGCCGCTTCCGCGCCAAGGGCACCACGTTCGAGGACTCCTCCCGGCTGGACCCGGACACCTACGCGGCCCACGGCGGCTCGTTCCCGATCACCGTCGAGGACGTGGGCGTCATCGGCGCGGTGACGGTCTCGGGCCTGCCCCAGCTCCAGGACCACGAGCTCGTGGTGGAGGCGCTGGAGCGGTTCCTGAACAAGTGACGGCCCCCGGGGATTACGGGAGGGGCTCACCGGGTTGGCAATGGCCGTAGACGTCATGATCACGGCCCGCCCGGAGGGATCGCACCCATGAGCACCCCGATTTCACTGAAGGACAGGATCGGCCGGTACGGCATCTGGAACGTCGGCCTGCGCGCGGAGGACCCCGCCCGCAGCGCCGAACTGGGCGAAGCCGCGGCCGAGTTGGAGGAGCTCGGCTACGGAGCCGTATGGCTGGGCGGCAGCAGCGCCGCCCGGCACGCCGTACCGCTGCTGAAGACCACCGGCACCCTCACCGTCGGCACCAGCATCCAGAGCATCTGGCAGTACGACGCCGGCACGAGCGCGGCGGCCTTCGCCGAGGTGGAGGCCGCCCACCCCGGCCGTTTCCTGCTCGGCCTCGGCGTGAGCCACGCCAAGCTCGCCGACCAGTACCGCCGCCCGTACTCGGCCCTGGTCGCCTACCTCGACGCCCTGGACACGGCGGGGGTGCCCGCCGACCGCCGGGTCCTGGCCGCCCTCGGCCCGAAGACCCTGGAGCTGGCCCGCGACCGGGCCGCGGGCGCGGTGCCGTACCTGGTCACCCCCGAGCACACCGCCCGGGCCCGCGAGATCCTCGGCGCCGGTCCGCTGCTCGCCCCGGAGCTGAAGGTGGTCCTGGAGACCGACCCGGCCCGCGCCCGCTCCCTCGCCCGTGGCGCCCTCGCCATGTACCTCGCGCTGCCGAACTACACCGCCAACTTCCTGCGGAACGGCTTCACCGAGGACGACCTGGCCGACGGGGGCAGCGACCGCCTGGTCGACGCGGTCTTCGCCTGGGGCGACGACAGCCGCGTCCGCGACCGCATCGACACCTTCCACCGGGCGGGCGCGGACCACGTGGCCCTCCAGGTGATCACGGACGCCGAGCGGGACACCCTGCCGAGGAGTGAATGGCGCCGCCTGGCCGCACTGCTGGGCTGAGAGACCCGGCTCAGCCGGCGCTCCCGCCGCCGCGCCCCGCCGGGCAGTCCCGCAGGAGCTTTTTGATCTGCCCGGCGCGGTCGTTCCCCGGGGGCAGCTGGTTCGCGCGGCGCTGCAGCAGCTGCCTGGTCTCCTCGTCCAGCAGCTCGCAGTGCCCCCGGAACACCTCGCGCAGCGCCTTGAGTGCCCAGTACTCGTTGAAGGGTTTGTCCTCGGACACCGCCGCCTCGGCGAGTTCGCGTCCCCACGCCGGGTCGGGATCGGCGTACAGGTACGCGGCGGCGGCCAGCCGCAGCCCCGGGTCGCCGCTGCGGAGGTGGCCTGCGACATCGAAGTCCCGGGCGCCGCGCAGCAGATCGATCATCTCGTCCACGACCGCGCCCATCGCGGCCGTCCGCGCGCGCCCGCTGGACATGGTCCACCGGATCTCGTTGTACCGTGCCGCCAGCCGCTGGACGGGGTCGTCCGGCGCCGAGGCGGCGGTCCGACCGGCCGGCCGCGTCCTGCTGAGGGCCTCCCGCACGCCGTCGGCCAGATCCCCCGCCGCCTCCTGCTGCCTCTCCTCGAACCGCCGCGTCTCGTGGATGGCCTCCTGCGCGGTGCTCCGGGCCTCCTCCACCTGACGCTTCAACGTGATCCCGAATCCGGAGACCTCGGAGAAGAAGACTCCGAGGAGCACCAGGACCACGAGGCCCAGGACGACCATCGGAGGATCCGTCATCTGCGGGTGCCGGCAGACCGTGACGACCTTCCCGTTCGAGGCCAGCTGCTGGTTGCACACCTCGGTGGTGAAGAACAGGGCCACGGCCGCGGCCGCGGCGAGGGTCACCAGGGAGGCGGCCAGCCACTGCAGCGGCCTGACCGCTCTCCGGCCGGTCGCCGAGGTCTCGTTCGCGCCCGTCGCGGCCATCCCCCACCCTTCGGCCCTGTCGGCTCCGGCGCCATGGTTGCCCCCGGGACGGCCGCGTGGCAAGCGGGGCGGCCTTCAACGCCCGGAGCTTCAGGCGTCCTTCAGCTCCTGGCGCTGCCGCCCCAGACCCGGAATCTCCAGCTCCACCACATCACCGGACCGCAGGTACGGCTTGGGCTCGGGCTGTCCCATGGCCACCCCCGCCGGCGTGCCCGTGTTGATGACGTCCCCGGGATACAGCGTCATGAACCGGCTGACGTACCGCACGACCTCCCCCACCGGGAAGATCTGCTCCGCCGTCGTACCGTCCTGCTTCAGTTCCCCGTTGACCCACAGTTTCAGCGACAGCGCCTGCGGGTCCGGCACCTCGTCCGCCGTCACCAGCCAGGGCCCCAGCGGGTTGAACGTCTCGCAGTTCTTGCCCTTGTCCCAGGTGCCGCCCCGCTCGATCTGGAACTCCCGCTCGGAGACGTCGTGCGCCACCGCGTACCCGGCGACGTGGGCGAGCCCTTCCTCGGCCGACTCCAGGTAGCGGGCCGTACGCCCGATGACGACGGCCAGCTCCACCTCCCAGTCGGTCTTCTCGGAGCCGCGCGGCACCAGCACGGTGTCGTTCGGCCCCACGACCGTGTCCGGTGCCTTGAAGAAGACCACCGGCTCGGCGGGCGGCTGGGCGCCCGTCTCACGGGCGTGGTCGTGGTAGTTGAGGCCGATGCACACGATCTTGCCGATGCGGCCGAGCGGCGGCCCGACGCGCAGTCCCGCCGCGTCCAGCACCGGCAGTTCGCCGGACTCCGCCGCGGCCCGTACCTGGCCGAGCGCGGTGTCGTCGGCGAGGAGCGCGCCGTCGATGTCGTCCACGATCGACGACAGGTCCCGGAGCGTTCCCTCGGCATCGAGCAGCGCGGGGCGCTCCGCCCCCGCCGTACCGACGCGCAGCAGCTTCATGGTCACCATCTCCCTCGATCGCGGGCGTCCGGCCGATGGGTGCAGCCATCGGAGGACTGGTCGATCCTCCAAGTCGCCTGTCCACTCCGCAAGACCCTGTTCACGTACTGGACCGTAACCGGACGTCCCCTACCGGTACAGCGCGGCCCGCTCCACGGCGCTCCAGGTGGTGCTGGTGACGACGTACAGCGCGGCGGCGAGCGGTACGACCGCCACGGTGACGAGCGTGAAGAAGGACAGGAACGGCATGGCCTTGCCGATCGCGCCGAGCCCCGGCACCTGGGCACCGTCACCGGCGCCCACCGTGACCGGGTTCGCCGCCGCCGTCCGCTTGGTGCGCCGGTAGTTGAACGCGGCGACGGCCGCGACGAGGGCGAAGAGACCGAGGTAGACCAGGCCGGCCGGGCCGAACACCCCGCCGTCGGCGAGGGCGTCTGCCCAGCGCCCGCCGAGCGGTGCCGCGAGCAGCCGGTGGGCGAGCAGGCCGTTGCCGTCGCCGCCGATCGTGGAGCTGGAGAAGAGGTGGTAGAGGACGAAGAAGGCGGGCATCTGGAGCAGGCCGGGCAGGCAGCCGGAGAGCGGGGAGACCTTCTCCTCGGCGTGCAGTTCCATCACCGCCCGCTGCAGTCGCTGCGGGTCCTTGGCGTGCTTCTTGCGCAGCTCGGCGATTCTCGGCTGGAGTGCGGTGCGGGCGCGCTGGCCGCGGGCGGCGGCCCGGGACAGGGGGTGGACGAGGAGTCGTACGAGGGCGGTGAACAGGACGATCGCGGCGGCTGCCGCGGAGGCGTGGAAGAGCGGGGTCAGGAGGTCGGCGAGCTGCTCGACCAGGTGGGCGAAGGCGGGGAAGACGGACATGGGTGAGCCCTCCGGGGGTCTCGTCGTGCCGGAAACGATCAGAACGGCATGACGACCCGCGCGGGGTCACGCGAGGGAAGAGACTCGGCTCGATGGCGAGACTCGGTGAGACGTGCCCTACGCGGCGGTCGCCGGAAGGGCCCGGCCGGGTGCCCTGGGCCGGCGTCGGCCGGGCGCGTCGGGATCGCGCTGGGGCAGGAAGGCCGTACGTCTGGCCCGGTCGCGTATCGCCGTCCGCACATGGGTGGGCGGGACGGCTGGGGCGCAGCGGGCCGCGAGGAGAGAGCAGAGGGCGAGCGCGGAGCCGACGGCGGCGGTCGCGGCGAGGGCGACGGTGGTGGTGATGCTGCCGGTGTCGAGCAGGACGAGGGGCAGCAGCAGGAACAGCAGGAGGGCGACGGGACGCACGCCGGCCACACGACCGCGCATCATCGCCTCCCCCTCCCTCTGGCCTGCGCCTTCACGCGCAGCTCCCCCGTTTATACATGACCGGTCCGCTCATACATGACCGGTCCGCTCTACATGACCGGTCCGCTAGGCGTGATCGGTCTCCAGGGGCTCCAGCAGCCGCTTCGGCTTGAGCAGCGCCCTGCTGACCGGATCCGCCGGGTCGGGATCGAGTCCGGGGCCCGGCACCATGACAACGTCCGGGACCGGTACGACGGTTCCGCACGCGGGACATTCGCCGTACGAGCCGAGTTCGGTGCCGCATGCGGCGTGCCGGAAGTAGCGCAGCCGGCTCTCGGTGAAGTGCTCGCGCCCCCACAGCCCGAGGGCGCGCAGGGTGGGCCACAGGGCGATGCCGCGCTCGGTGATCACGTACTCGTCGCGCGGCGGCGACTCCTGGTACCGGCGCTTGTCGAGGATGCCCTCGGCGGTCAGGGTCTGCAGCCGGGCGGCCAGGACGGCGCGCGGGATGCCCAGGTGGACCAGGAAGTCGTTGTAGCGCCGCACGCCGTAGAGCGCGTCGCGCACGACGAGCAGCGTCCAGCGCTCGCCGACGATCTCGAGCGCGCGGGCGATCGAGCACTCCTGTGTCGCGTAGTCCTTGCCCAGTGCCATGCCGTCCACTGTAGCCACTTTCCGACATCAGGTTCAATGACCGAACCTACCGTGCTACGGTGAAGGAGCCGCATAAGTTCAATCACCGAACCGAGCGTCGGTTCAGCATCCCGCCCCAGGCTCCGGAAGGACAGGACCACGCCATGACCGGGCTCGACTCCGCCACCACCGCTCCCGCCACCACCGCTCCCGCCGCCGTACGCGGCACGACCGCCCGGGACGCCCCCCTGCGCCCCCGCGCCACCCTCGCCCTGACCAGCGCGGCGACCGCCGTGACCCTGATGACGTACACCGCCCCGATGGTCACGCTGCCGCAGACGGCGACCGCCCTGCACACCTCCGTCTCCGCCCAGGCCTGGCTGCTGAACGGCACCCCCCTCGGCCTCGCCGCCCTCCTCCTCGTCGCCGGCAGCCTGGCCGACGACTACGGCCGCCGTCGGATCTTCCTCGCCGGCACCCTCGCTCTCGGCCTCACCACCGCGCTCGGCGCGTTCACGACCTCCACCTGGCAGTTCACCCTGGCCCGCATCGCCCAGGGCGCGGCGAGCGCGGCGATCCTGGCGAGCAGCCTCGGCCTGCTGGTGGCGGCCTTCCCGACCGCGCGCGGCCGGCTGCACGCGACCGGCGTCTGGGGCGCGTTCGTCAGCGGCGGCATCGCGGCGGGCCCGCTCGTCGCGGGCGCCCTGCCGTCCTGGCGGGTGGCCTACGCCGTCCTCGGCGCGGCGGCACTGCTCGTGGCCGCGCTCGGCGTCCGCCCCCTCCAGGAGTCGCGGGCCCCCCGCGGCGGCCGGCCGGACGTGCCCGGCGCACTGACCTTCGGGCTCGCCCTGGTGTCACTGGTCGCGGCCCTGACCCTGGGCCGGGACGGCTGGCTCCGGGCGCCGGTGGAACTGCTCCTGGCGGCCGCCGTCCTGCTGGTCGCGGTCTTCGTCGCGGTCGAGCACCGGGCCGGCACCCCGATGATCGACCTCGGCCTGCTGCGCCACCCCCGCTTCCTGGCCTCCTCCGCCGGCGGTCTGTTCACCGGCCTCGCGGTGATCGGCACGTTCAGCTTCCTGCCGGCCCTGGCCCAGCAGACGCTCCACCTGACGCCCATGTCCACGGCCTGGCTGTACCTGTTCTGGTCCGGGCTGAGCTTCCTGGTGGCCTTCCAGGTCAAGCACCTGGCCGGCCGCATCGCCCCGCGCACCCAGCTCGCCCTCGGCTTCGCCCTGCACACGATCGCCGTCCTGACCATGCTCGGCGCCCTCGCCTCGGGCTCCTGGACCCGTCTGCTGCCCGGCCTGATCGTCGGCGGAGTCGGCAGCGGCCTGCTCAACGGGGCGCTTCCCCTGCTCGCCGTCGAGTCGGTACCGAAGGAAAGGGCCGCGATGGGCTCGGGCGCCCAGCAGACCTTCCGCTACATCGGCTCCTGCGCGGGCGTGGCCCTGACCATCGCCCTCGCCACCTCGTCCGGCGCCCTCGCCCACGGAGCGGACATCGCCCTGCTGGTGTCGGCGGGCCTGGCCGCGGCGGGAGCGGTGAGTGTGCTGGCGCTGCGGGAGCGGGCCTGACGCCGCCCCGGCCGCCGGCCGGCTCACCGCGGCCGCATGGACACCAGCTTCCCCCACACCACCATCCGGTACCGGGAGGTGAACTCGGGGGTGCAGGTGGTCAGGGTGATGTAGTAGCCGGGCTCGGTGTAGCCGTAGGAGGGCCTGACGAGGGAGCGCGGGACGGGACGGACGACCCCCGAGTCCGTGGCCGAGGTCTGCGGAAGGATCGTGTCGACGTCGTACGTGTACGTCGCCGTCCGCGTCTCCACCTCGATGGCGTCCCCGCGCCGCAGCCGGGGCAGGTACCGGAACGGCTCGCCGTGCGTGTTCCGGTGCCCGGCGAGCGCGAAGTTCCCTGCCTGGCCCGGCTGTTGCGTGCCCCGGTAATGACCGACGTACCCCTTGTTCAGCACCTCCGCCTTGCTCACCCCCTCGGCGACCGGCACCCGCAGGTGCAGGCGGGGGACGGTGAGCACGGCGTACGCCTGGGAGCTGCGGGGCAGCGTGACGGGGACGTACGACCGCCGCGCCCCACCGGACCGGCCGGCCCCGGAAACCGCCGCGGCCGACGCGCCGGCCGCGGGCGAGGGCGCCGGGGACGCCGTCGGCGACCCGGACTCCCCGCCGCCCCCGGACCCTCCGCTCCCCCACTCCCGCTCCAGCGCCTCCACCTTCCGCTCGGCCCCGCGCCGCGCCTCCCGGTTGGTCCACCACAGCTGGTGCACGACGAGCAGCAGCATCACCACCCCGACCGTGACCAGCACCTCGCCCCCGCCCCACAGCACCCGCCTGCGCCGGGCACGCCTGCGCCGATCGCTGTGCCGTACGACCCGCACGCCCGACGCCGCGAACATCCGCACCCACCTCCAGGCAGCCGCCCGCAGGGTAGGCGCAAGACCTTCAACAGGCCATAGCCGCAAGGGGCCGGGACGTCCAGGTGGACGGCATCACCGGGTGCGGGCCGAGGGCAGCGGAAGGGCGTCCTGGTAGCCGTTGACGGGCCGCGGCACCTTCTCGACCGTCTGCACGTCCAGCGCGACCGGCGCGGACGCGGTGCCCAGCGTCCCGCCGGGGTGCCAGGTCCCGGTGACGGTCACCCAGGCGTTGGCGGCCGGGACGGTGCCGCCGTAGATCCGCACCTTGACCGACTGGGCGTCCGCCGCACAGCAGTTGATGATGATCCGCGTCAGATCCCAGCCACCTTGGCGCGGGGTGACGATCCCGGTCATCAGGACGGTCCGCCCGTTGATGGCCCTCTTGCGGTCCTGCTGCACCCGGCTGGTGAACTCGGAGAGCGTCATGGGCAGCGGGGAGGTCGCGGGCAGCGGACCGAAGTCGCTCTGCTCGGCGACGGGCTTGGCCGGCTGCCGGGAGGCGGTGTAGGCGCCGAGGGCGGGCGGCGCGTAGAGGAGCAGGCTCAGCGCGGGCAGGAGCAGCAGCCAGGCGACCCGGGGCAGACCGGAGTGATCGTGCCCGTGGCCGTGGCCGTGGTCCTTCTGTTCGGCCCCGGCGCGGCGGTCCAGGAGGGCACTCGCCGCCCCCAGCAGGACCAGTACGGCCCCGGAGGCGATGAGCATGGGCCGCATGCTCTCCTTCACGTACCGCAGGCAGAGGTCGGTGAAGAGGGAGATGCGCAGCAGACCGAGCCCGCACAGGACGAGCAGCACCGCCCGAAGCGACCGTTTCACAGCAGTCCTCCCCCGATCAGCGCGCTGCACGCGACGGCGACGACGACGGTGGCGGCGGAGAACCGCACGGCGAAGGGCCGCCCGAACGTCCCCGCCTGCAACGCGATGAGCTTCAGGTCGACCATCGGCCCGACGACCATGAACGCCAGCCGCGCCACCGGCGGGAACCCGGTGAGCGAGGCGGCGAGGAACGCGTCCGCCTCGGAGCAGACGGCGAGCAGTACGGCGAGCCCGGCCAGGAACAGCACGGAGAGCCAGGCGGACCCGGCGAAGGTGTCGAGCACGGACCGCGGCACGGTGACGTTGAAGGTGGCCGCGGCCATCGCCCCGACCACGAGGAACCCGCCGGCATGCAGGAAGTCGTGCTGGAACCCGGCCCGGAACTCGTCCCAGCGGTTGCCGCCGTCCCGGTGCCCGGTGTGCCGCACCGCGGGCCGCAGCCACTCCGCCCGCCCGAACCGCAGCCACAGCCAGCCCATGGCGACGGCGGTGGCGAGCGAGGCGAGCAGCCGGGCCAGCACCATGGCGGGGTTCCCGGGGAACGCGATGGCGGTGGCGGTCAGCACCACGGGGTTGATGGCCGGCGCGGACAGCAGGAACGCGAAGGCGGCGGCCGGCGGAACCCCCCGCCCGATGAGGCTGCTCGCGACGGGCACGGACGCGCACTCGCACCCCGGCAGGACGACCCCGGCGACCCCGGCGACGGGAACGGCGAGCGCGGGATGCCGCGGCAGCATGCGCCGGAACACCCGCTCGGGCACGAAGGCGTTGATGGCCCCGGACAGCGCCGTACCGAGCAGCAGGAACGGCAGGGCCTGCACGGTCACGGCCAGACACACGGTCCGCCACGCCTGCACGGCCGGCGCGTCCCCCCACCGCCCCACGAGATAGAGCAGGGCACCCGGCACGACGGCGGCACCGACGAGCAGCAGGGGCCAGTACGGGGGCGGCTCGACCCGCCCCGCCCCGGCCGCACTCTCCTCGCCCGCTATGCCCCCTTCACCCGGTATATCCCCTTCGCCTGCTACGCCCCCCGCAATCGCCCCACTCGACGTCGTCCGCACGCCACCCCCACCGTTCGCCCACACCTGTGGCTGTCCGCCCCGAAGATAGCGGCCCTGCCTGAGCGCCCCCTCCGCGCCTCACTTTTGTCACCGGGCGGCAGTACGGTGTCCCCCATGCGCCCCGACACGCCTGCCGAGAACGTCGACCACACCGCCGAAGCGGCACGCCTGGAGCGGACCGCCGGCCTGTATCCCGAGGACGCCGAGGCCCTCCTGCTGCGCGCCGCGGCCCACCTGGAACTCTCCGGCGACCGCCCCGCGGCCACCACGCTCTACGACCGACTGCTGTCCGCATCGGACGGCCCTTCGCAGGGTCTGGAGAACCCCACCCTGATCCGTGCCCTGAAGGCGTCGAACCTCTGGGAGTACGACCACGAGGCCGAGGCGCGGGCGATCATCGACGGCATCCGGCTGACCGCCCCGCGCGACCCGGCCCCCTGGGTGATCATCGCCGAGGCGCTGGAGGCGCACGACGAGCTGGAGGCGGCGGAGGAGACGTACACGGAGGCCGCGCGCCTGCTGCTCCCGTCCGCCACGGAAGCCACCCCCTCGACCCACCCCCTCCTCTACGGCCGCCACCGCGTCCGTCGCATGCGAGGCCTCCCGCACGACGACTGGGACACCCTGGCGGACACGCTCCACTCCGCCCCCGTCTCCCTGGACGAACTCCACGACCCCAAGCGCGTCTGGTCCCTCGGCTCGGAAAACCCGGCAGAACTCCAGGCCGAGATCTCCCGCCTCCAAGCCGAACTTGGCGCCTACAGGGAGGCCCTCTCCCGCCCCTTCCCGGTGGCGGTCCTCCACTGGCCGGCACCCGAACTCGCGGAACTCCTCGCGGCGTACCCGACCCTGTCCACGGAGTACCCGTCCCACGAGACCCACCTGTCGACCATAGAGTCCTCCCTGCGCGAGCTGTCCTCGTCGGGCACGGGAAACCTGGGCATCGTCACGGGCACGGTCCCGTCGTACGAGGCCTTCGCGGCCTCGGAGGGCTCGTCCCCGGCCGACGCGACCCTGCTCCCGCAGTACGCGACGACACTGGCAGCCCGGGGACGGGCGGTCGCCTGGCCACCGGAGACGGGGGCGGGGTGCTGGTGCGGCGAGCCCAAGAGCTATGTGGCGTGCCACGGCGCAGCAAACTGACCACGCGCCCCTGAAGAGGCACACCCCCGCGTCCCGCAGGCCCTCAATCCACCCGGCGTGCATGAGGAAGCACGACACTGCCCAAGAAGCGGGCGGCCCGACGGTGTGGCACAAGCGGGCCTTGCGCGGTCCTGGATGAGAATGAGTGCCTGCGCAGCACGCTTGGGCACAAGGTATGGCAAAATCGTGCGTCAGTTCGACAACGGGTGGCCAGCCTGTCGCCGGCGCTCAGATGAACCTGGCGAGAAGTGCGAGACTCTTGGTGCTGGGGAGCAGTCGCTGATCACTGCTCCCGACCTGTACATGATCATCCAGGAGGAGCTGCATGCCCCGCAGCGGCCAGAAGCGACCGAAGTTCGCCTCGCCATTGACCTCGATCGAGATCTGCGCGGGCGCCGGTGGGCAAGCCGTCGGGCTGCACAACGCCGGTTTTGACCACCGCGCGCTCGTGGAGTGGGACCCGCACGCCGTGGCCACCCTGCGGGCCAACGTGGGCGACTGGCCCGGCTGGGACCAGGAGAAGGCTGACGCCATTCGCCCGATGGACGTCAAGGACTTTCTGGAGTCCGACACCCGGAAGAATCTCGGCTTGCAGCCTGGAGATCTTGATCTGCTCGCGGGCGGCGTACCTTGCCCTCCGTTCTCCCTGGCGGGACACCGGCTGGGCCCTGACGATGAACGCGACCTTTTCCCGGCCGCGCTTGACATCATCGAAGCTTTGCGGCCCAAGGCAGTGATGATTGAAAACGTTCGAGGAATCCTGGAACCTCCAGAGTTCTTCATTGATTACCGGATCTCAATCCTCGAAAGACTTCGCGGCCTGGGCTACCTGGTTCCCGAGCTTGATCGAGGCCTTTCCGCGACCGAGCAGGACATCGTCATGCGTTCGGTCTGGCGCCGTCTCGACGCAAGCTATTTCGGCGTTCCACAGCTTCGGCCGCGCGCGATTTTGGTCGCCATTCACGAGAGTGCGGTAAGTTCAGACAGTCAGGGGTTCAGGTGGCCCACAAGAATAAAGGGAGACCCGGTAACGGTCGGAGGAGAACTCAATGACAGCATGGAAGCGCGCTGCAAGGAGTTCTGGGACAAGAACGTTCACGGACAGCCTGCTGGCCCCGGAGAGAAAACGGGGCAGCAAATCTTCGAGGACTGGGAGAAAGCCACCGCAGGTAAAACCGTCGCCCCCACTCTCGTAGGCGGGTCAAAGAAGCACGGCGGCGCCGACCTTGGTCCCACACGAGCCAAGCGTGCTTGGCGGGACTTGGGAGTTGACGGCATGGGAATCGCGAACGACCCCGAGAATTGCGTCCCGGAGCGCGACCTCTTCCGTCCCGACGGCCCCATGCTCACCGTCGCTCAGGCCGCGATCATTCAAGGCTTCCCCGAGTACTGGAAGTTCCAGGGCCGCAAGACCGCCCGCTACCGCCAGGTCGGTAACGCGTTCCCGCCCCCGGTGGCGGAAGCCGTTGGCCGGGCCATTGCGGCTGTTCTGCGTCCCGAACACCGCGAGGAGCTTCTCTCCGAGTACGAGATGGAACCGGCGGGAGCGCTGCCCGTTGCAGACGTCCCCCGGCAGCTGGAGATTTCAGTCTCCGCCGCCCGGGCTGCCCTTGCGCCGACCCAAGACCGTGAGGGCGATTTTGTCGGCACAAGCGTCTGATGGTTCGTGCTCCCAAAAGCGGAGCACGCACCACCCGGCTGCCGCCAGTTTCTGGTCCGTGTCCCTGTCCCGTGTCATGTTCCGCAGGACTTTCTCGGACCAGTAACCTGAATTCGTCCTAGGCGGCACGTAATGCTCCGGGCAGCCATGCCAGTAGCAGCCGTCTATGAAGACAGCGACTTTCGCCGGACGGAAGACCAAGTCCGCTGTCCGGCGGAGGTCCGGCAGGGGCCGGGCCGCGACGCGGTAGCGGAGACCCTTCGCGTGGACCAGCCTTCGGATGAGCCACTCGGGCTTGGTGTCACGGCTGCGGATCGCCTGCATGTTACGGCGGCGTGCTGCGGACGAAGCCCAGGAACCTTCCGGGGCCTCCCATTGGGCATCATGGGACACACCGCAGAGGGTAGTCCCGCGAGGTCCGCAGCACGCGGCCGGTCCTAGCGACCTCCCATGTGACTGAGCAGTGCCTCTATGTCACTCGGCGCGAGTCCGGCGGCCACCGAGGGCTCCTCCTCCAGGTCAGCGAGCTGCTGCACCGTGGGGTCGTCCAGGATGCGCCCCATGAAGTCGAGCTTCCGCTCCAGGCGCTCGGCGACCACCTCGTCGATGGAGTTCCGCACCGCCAGAACAGTCACCCGGGTCTCCGTGTCGGGGGCCAGCCCGAGGCGGTGAATCCGGTCGAGGCTCTGAAGGAAGCGGCCGGCCATGAAGTCGCGGTCCACGTAGACAGCGTCGTGGCACACATGGTGCAGGCTTATCCCTTCTCCCAAGGTCGCAGGGTTCGAGATCAGCACCATGCACGCCGGGTCCTCCCGGAACCGGCGGAGCTGCTCCTCACGGTCCGCGGTGCCGCCGTAGACGACTGCCGGGCTGTACTTCTCCAGCAGGCGTTCCAGTGTGGTGAGGCTCCTGACGAAGGTCGTCCAGACCAGCGTCTTCCGGCCCTGAGCGGCGTTCTCCGCGATGATCGCGATGGCTTCCTGGTACTTGGGCGACAGCTCGAAGTCGGGAAGATTCTGCATGAGCGAGTACAGCGAGCTGCCTTCAGGAACATCCAGTGGCGGCAGTTGGTACGCGAGCGGCTCGTAGCGGCTGGCTCCTTCAAGAAGCAGGGCGGGGCTCGTAGCCGCCATGAGAAGACGCAGAGCCGTCTTACCCAGGCTGCTCAGGTCATCGCGCGCTGCGCCGCTCCTCTCGCCGCCCACAAGAGCCGTGTAGATCTCGTCGTGCAGAGGCGGCATGTCGACGAAGCGAAGCCCCAGCTGAACCGGCGGCAGACCGAGTTCATGCTTGGTCGTGCGCGTGAACAGCGGCCGGAGGACCGAGCTGGCGTGTGCGAGATCACCGCCGGCCACCGCCTGCACGACCGTGCGCTGACCGTGCCCGGGCCAGACGAAGCCCAGCAGGTTTTCCAGGTCCCGGGATCCGTTGGGGGCCGGTGTACCGGTCAGGATCAGCCGGCGCGCGGCCAGAGGCCCCAGGGCCATGCAGGCTGCCCCGTACGTCCCCCGGGCGCCCAGCTTCATCCGGTGCGCCTCGTCGAGGATGATCATCGAGGGACCCGCCTTGAGCCACCCGGCCAGCATGGGCAGCGACCGGTCAAGACGCTCGTAGTTCACCACGAGCACCTCGGCCCACTCGTCCCACGAGCCGTCCAGGACGTTGATGCGCAGCGGGTGAATGAGACACTCGGCGGTCTCGTAACGCCATGACTCGTAAGCCGACTTGGGACAGACGACCAGCAGGCGGCTTACCTTGCCGGCGGCCTTCTGCGCGGCGTACACGGCGAGGGCGACACGGGTCTTGCCGGCACCGGGCACGCTGAAGTTCGCACCGTGCTGCAGTGACAGAAGCTTCGCGATGTCGCGGCGCTGGAACTCGCTGAGTTCGCCCTTCCAGGTGTCGCCGAGGAGGGCGAGCACGTCATCGGGGACAACCTCGCCGGGCGCGTCCCGCCCCGCCAGCCGCTGTTGCACGGTGTGTGCGTCCTGGACCACACCGGAGACCAGCTCCCGCAGGTCATCCGCCCACTCCACGCCGGCCGGATCGGACCAGGTGCTGAGAAGGCCAAGATCTGCGAGCAGCTCGTCCAGGGAGACCGAGGCGCTCAGGGGGCCGAGCTGGCCGCCGGTGCGAAACCGGGCGGCCAGCTGCACGAGTTCCTGCTGGAACGATTCCGTGGTCCGCAGGACCACCCGGGTCCGGGTCTCATCGAATCCGAGACGCAGCGACTTCTCGCTGACAGGACTGGTCACCGGGAGCCCTCCGCCGCGGCCGCCTCCAGCAGCCAGGCAACGCCGTCTCCCGGCTCCGGCAGCCCGCGACCGGCCTGCTGCGCGAGCTTGACGAGGCTGCCTCGCAGCTTGACCACCGCCTCATCGAACGCCTCCTCGTCCAGGCTGCGAGAGGTCCGGGCCTGCACCAGGTCGCTCACGCACTGGTCGATGCTCGCGCAGGCTTCCGCCAGCCGGGCCGGGGCGAGCTGCTTGCGCTTGCGCAGCCGGGCGTTGCGTCCCGCCGCCTCGATCGCTTCGTCGAACGCCTTCTTCGTGTTGTCCCAGGCGTCCTGCACGGCGGCCTTCCGCTCGTCGCCGAGATCCGAGGCTCCGTTCCTCATCAGGGCGGCGGTGCGAAGGATCTCGTCGTTCATCGCCCGGGCCTCCGCGACGGCGGAGGAGGCGGCGGGGACCTCCAGGCCCAGACCGGGGATGGACACCGATTGCGGCTGCGCAGCCGTGGTACCGCCCATGGGCAACTGCCGCTCCAGCCCCGCGTCCAGGAAGTCCTCGTTGATGTGCCGGACGTCCGTCTTGGAGAAGTCGAGCAGGATCGCGGCCAAGCGCAGCTCCTTCAGGACTTCGGCCTGGTCGCGATCCACCGTTTCCAGCTTCGCGTACAGCCGGTGAAGTTCCTTGAGCCGCTCCTGTGCGCCCTCCCAGTCAACCAGGCGGAGCCCGTTGCCACCGCCCGTGCGGCTGCGCTCGTTCAGTTCGCGGATCGTGCTGAGGATCCACCGCTCCTGGTGGTAGGTACGCACCTGGATCCGGAAGTCCTTGGCGATCTGCTCCGGCGTCCGGCCCAGCGCCGCCTGCTCCTCCATGGCGATAAGGCGGTTGATGTAGGAGTAGTCACGTCGGTGATCCTTGCGAAGCTGCAACGCCAGCTCGACGGCGTTGATGTCGGACCAGGTGAACGACGCCGGCAGCACACCCACCCGCATCGACTGCGCACCGAGTTCGCGCAGCGCGGCGGCCCGGGTGTTGCCGTTCACCAGCACCCCCTGCCGGGTCACGAGCCCAGGGTCGTTCTGCCCGAACTGGTTAAGGCTGTCCTTCAGGACATCGAAGTCCTTGTCCCGCACGTTCGTGTTCTCGGGGTCCGCCTTGAGCAGGAAGCCGAGGTAGTCCTGGCTCTCAGCGCACCAGGGGTCCTTGTCCAGCAGCGCGTCCCGCTCAGCGTCGTGGCTGCGCTGGGCCCGGATCCGGTGAGTGCTGGGGTTGTAGAAGAGGCTGCTCAGCGGCAGATCGATCACTTCGACATGGGCCTGCTGCCCGTTCCAGTCGACAGTCACGGTCTCTCGCGTACCGCCGGCCGCCTTGACCTCCTCGACCTTCTTGCTGATCAGTTCGCT
Organism: Streptomyces sp. NPDC051133; assembly: GCF_040682635.1. Lineage (NCBI taxonomy): Bacteria > Bacillati > Actinomycetota > Actinomycetes > Kitasatosporales > Streptomycetaceae > Streptomyces > Streptomyces sp. NPDC051133. The sequence goes on along the minus strand of NZ_JBFBBK010000004.1, from coordinate 149,257 downwards.
GAACTCGGCCGCCCTCGGCGTAGCCGGAAACTCGCGCATCATCGTCGTCCCGTCCTGTCTCAGTCGTCCGTACCGTCGAGCTTGTCGGCCACGGCCTTGCGCTCGTCCGCAGGCAGCGTCCGGTACAGCGCCCACAGCTTCTCCAGCGCGCTGGGGCTCCGGCGGTCCGCGGCGATCCACCCGCGGAACACCCTCCGCTCTACCGAAGCCAGCGACTCGATCTCCCCCAGGACGTCCGCCATGTGCACGGTCCGGTCCACGTTGCCCCGGCCGCACCGCTGGCACTCCGTGACGAGCTGGTGGACGACGCTGCCGTCCGGCTGAACGACCGGCCGACGCGCCACGTTGAGCACGGCCTGCTCCAAACCCCCGTCGCCGTACGTCTCGCCGCCCGTCACGCCGCAAGTACGGCAGAGGTAGCCATCGTCCTGGAACACCTTGGCCCGCTGGGAGTTAGTGATGCTCCCCTTGTGCGCCGGCGCCTTCGACTGTCCCGGAATCCAGACGTCAGCACCCCTGGTCCGAAAGCGGTGCTCCTGCTGGCGCAACGTCGGGTCCTCGCGGCTCGTGGCGATCTCCCAACCGCGGTCACGCAGGTCACGCATGCGCCGGTCGATCTGCGCCACGTCCGGGAACGCGGCCCGCAGGTCGCCCTTGGTGAAGGTGCCGTTCTCCTTCACCTCCTGGATGAGCCACAGCGCGACGCGCGCCATGGTTCCGAGCTTGTGGCCCCCGTAGGTCGTGTCCCGCCAAGACGGCAGCACGGTCATCCGTTCCCTCCCATGTGGCAATTACCTGAATCTGGCCTTAAGGCGCGCACTACTGCATAGCGGCACAAGAACTGCCATTCCTGCACAAGCGTTCGCCTCGCGACCACCCCCCGCCTCAAGAGCGGCTGACGTCCAGTGAACACGACAGATGCCGAGATTCAATCCCCTTTGAACACTTGCCGACACAAAGCAAGCCTTGCTCGTCAAAAGCAAGCACAACTCCGCCATCACTACGGCAGAATGAGCCAGGCACCTGGCAACGGGCTTGCTGGCAGAGCAACTTGCTGGAGGACGGGGAGGTCTCAAGAGCGTGCCGTGCAGCAGGAACAGTCGCCCTCCCTTTGCATGGGCGGAAAAGCCCATCGACAGTGGCCTTTCACCAGCAAGGCGTGAACTCGCCTCCACCCTTCAGCGCCTTTGCCCGCTCCTGCTCATCACGCCAGAGAGCACCGGCGTACCTACACGCAGCCCGACCCAGGGCGAGGCCGCCAACCGGCTCAGAATGAGCGAAAGCGCCCTTTCTAGGGCGCTCAGCGGAAAGGCGCTTCCCCAGCGAAGATCGGTGGAGATCCTCTTCGAGGAGGCGCGCGCTGACGCCTCGAAGCGGGGCATCGAGATCGGCGTAACCCTGGACGACTTGTGCCAGTTGCACGCGAAGGCGGCGGCCGAGCAGAACGGTGGGATCGCTACGCACCTGAGCGCAGACCTGGAGTCGGCGTCCAGAGAACTACGCGCGCTTCGTGACGAGAACGAGCAGCTCAGGAGCGCGAACGAGGAGCTGCGCGCGGAACGTGACACGCTGCGCCAGCAAGCCTCGCCGAAGGCCGACAGCCTGCGTTCCCTCCAGCGGAAGTACGCGGTGCTGCAGCGAAAGGCCGCCTCACTTCGGGAACGGGTCAACCTCCTCGAAGCCGGCTCACCAGTCCATCCGCCTCACGCTCCGGCCGCCGCTCCGCTGCCGGTACCCCGTCAGGCGGGGTACCGGCAGCGGACTGAACTTGATACGGAGGCCGCCCGGAACGTCGCGAGGCGAGCGGAAGCTCTGCGCGGCGACGGCCGGCAAGCGGATGAGGTGCTGGCCCTCCTGCGGCATACGGCGGACGCCTACAGCCCGGCAGAGACGGCCTTGCTGGTCGTCCTGCTGACCCAGGAAGGCCAGGAGGATCTCGTCAGGGACCTTCTCCACATCCACGGACGGGACCAGCCCGACCGCGAAGTGCTGCGTACCGCGCTGGAACTTCTCAGGTCCGGCGCCCCAGGTAACGCTGAAGCCCTGCTGCTGACCGCTGCGCAAACGCGCAAGTCATACCGTACCGCTTAGGCCGCCCCTCCCAGCTCCGCCTCGTAATGCATCTGAACACGGTCGAGGACATCGTCTGGATCCTGGCCCCGGGCAACAGTCCAGTGGAGCAGGTCAGCAATCAATTCGACTACTGACTCGTCGAGTGCCGCAGCGCCACTACGTCCCGCCCACGCCACAGTCCGGGCCTTCGCCTGATACCACTCCAGAACGGCCACCGCACGCTCGATGCGCCGGCAGTCCTTCTCGGAGTCGACCGGCACCTCGCACCACACCGCCTTGCCGGCGGCCGTCGGCACTGCGCCCCAGTCCAATGCAAGTGCCGCGACCAAGTGAAGCCCTCGGCCGCACTCCTCCTCGCAGCTGCGCGCCTGGACCGAGGGCAGTGCCGGGCTCCTGTCGTGGACTTCAAGCCGCAGACGATCGAGCCTCCACTCCAACACCAGCGTGGCCGACGTTCCCTCACCGACGTGCTTCACCACGTTCGTCGCCAGTTCGGTGACGAGGAGTTCCGCCTCCTCAACGCAGGCAGGCATTCCCCAGCGGTGCATCTGAGAGGCCGCCGCTCTGCGTAGCAGCCGCACCTCTGTCGGCACCGCTTCGAACGGCAGGACACAGCGGAAACGGAGGTCGGTGGGGTCAGGGCCGGGCATGGCTACTCCTCCTCGCGAAGCCACGCACCTGCCTGCGCCGACCGTGTCCATACGGATGCAGTGCGTAGCGGTCCGTGAGTGAGCATGGCACAGGAGAAGTCTCGCTGTGCAACTTCTCACGAACATCCATCGAGTGAATCTGGTGGTCCCCACCCACCACGCTGCCTAGCCTGGCCAGGAATCTCCGGGCCGCTGCCCGACACACGGCGAAGGAGCCGCATGTCCGAACGGACCACAACACGGCGTCGGCAACTGGGCGTCATGATGCGCAAGTTGCGTACTCGCACCGGCCTCACCCTGGAGGAGGCAGGCCAACTTGTGGGCGTCTCCAAGGCGACCATCAGCCGGTATGAGACCAAGGCGGGACCGGTCAAATGGATCGTCGTCGATGCGTTGTGCCGCGAGTACGGAGCAACCGCGGCTGAACGGCGTGCGGTTGTCACGCTGGCCAAGGACGCCCGGCAACAGGGGTGGTGGAGTTCCTTCGCCGACTCCATCCCGGAGGAGATGAACCTCCTCCTCACCTTGGAGGACGAGGCAGTTCGGGAGAGTCACTTCTGCTGTGTCTATGTGCCCGGACTCCTCCAGACCCGCGCCTACAGCACCGCCCTGCAGAAGGCCAACGAAGTTCCGCTGGACGCCTCGGAGATCGAGCGTCTCGTGGACATCCGCATGAAGCGGCAGGAGATTCTCGGCCGGCCGAAGCCGCCGTACCTCTGGGCCATCTTGGACGAATCCGTGATCCGCCGGGTCGTGGGGTCACCTGACATCATGCGCGAGCAGCTTGACCGGCTGCTTGAGGCGGACGAGTCACCTCACGTCACGCTGCAAGTACTGCCGTTCTCCAAGGGTGCCCATGCAGCCGCGCTCGGCAGCTTCGTCGTCTTCGGTGGCCCCGAGCCAGGGCTCGACGTGGTCTATGTCGACTTCCATACCGGGTCCCTGTTCCTTGAAAAGGATGAGGAACTCGACAGATACAGACTTGCGTTCGAGTATCTGCAGGCGCAAGCGTTGGACATGGAGGCTTCCTCCGCTCTTATCCACCGCGCCCGCAAGGAGCTGTGAATGTCCCGCAGTCAGCAGCCCGTCACCGACCTCGCATGGTTCAAGTCGTCATACAGCGGCGGCAACGCCACTGAGTGTGTGGAGGCGGCTGTCGTGCCCGCCGGCGTGCTGTTGCGCGACTCGAAGCAGCCCGGTGGTGCGCGTCTGGCCGTGTCTGCCGATGCCTGGAGAGAGTTCCTGGCGGTGACCATCAAAGGCTGAGCCGGGGCGCTCGTCGGGCGTCTCAGCCGCGGAGGAGGTCCGGCACTGCCGCGTACACCGCCCCGGCGCGTCCAGATGCACGTCATGCCCCGCTCCCGCGATCACCTCCGCCCGTGTACCTCAGTGCTCAGGCACTCGACTTCGAGTCCTCAGCCGAGCTCATCGAACGGATCAGTAAGGAGCCTTGATGGCAATGACACCGGAAGTTCACTGGTTCAAGTCGTCTCACAGCGGCGGCACGGGACCGAGTGTGTGGAGTGCGCGTACACCAGCACCGACACTCTCATACGCGATTCAAAACAGGCAGAGGCATCCGTGATCCAGGTCCGCCCTGGAACGTGGCGCGCCTTCATACGTGCCCTTGCGCAGGATGCCCTCAGATAGGCACAGCTTCCGGTCGCCAGTAGGGGCCGCCCCACCCCCGACCCGGGGGCCCGCCGGAGTGCCTGTGGCTCGGGGCGCGTGGTCCGCTGGGTCGTACAGGAAGCGTGCGGCAGAAGGTGGACGGGTGAAGGCTCGGATCGGGTGTTCCATGTGGATCGCGGGTGCGGTGCAGTTCTTAGTGATCCACGTGTTCGTGGAGTCGGCGTGGGCGAGACCGTACAGTTGGGCGCGGAACAACATCAGTGATCTGGGCAATGTCCACTGCGCCATGCAGCAGGATCCCGAGCCGCGGTATGTCTGTTCACCCGAACACGGCTTGATGAACACCTCGTTCGTCGTCCTGGGGGCGCTGCTCGTTGTCGGCGCCGCTCTGACCGCTTCCATGTGGCGCCGGGGCGCGACCGCCGCCGTGGCCCGGATTCTCCTCGCCGGGGCCGGTCTGGGGTTCGTGCTCGCCGGGCTGGCGCCCGCGGACGTCCATGAGAACCAGCACGTCCTGGGCGCCCTGCTCATCATGGGGACGGGAAACGTCGGCCTTCTGCTGGCGGGAATCGGCCTGTCCCATGATGTTCCGGGTGCGGTGCGTTGGGCCACCGGTCTGCTGGGAGTCACGGCGATCACGGGCTTCGGGCTCTTCCTTTCCCGCCATTATCTGGGGCTGGGCATGGGAGGTATGGAGCGGGTCGCGGTATTTCCCCTGCTGGTGTGGGCGTTGGCCGTCGGTGCACGCGGTCTGTTCCGTCAGCCGCCCCGCGAGGAGGATGCGAGCAGGTCCGTGGCCCTCATGGCCCCGTGAGGACGCGAGCCGCCGGATCTGAAGCAGCCGTTCCTCCTGGCTCTCGGTGCGAATCCCCCCGGGGGTGCACCAGGGCGGGAGTTAGGCTCGTAGCAGATCTTGACGGTACGAGGGGAGAGACGCCGTGAGTGCGGTCGTTGCTGCTGTCAGTCGTAATGAGGAGTACTCCTTCACCAAGCCCAACCGGGAGAGCATCACGCTGCTCGCCGGGCTCGGGGTGGAGGGGGACGTGCACGCCGGGGTGACCGTGAAGCACCGGTCGCGGGTCAAGGCCGATCCCACTCAGCCGAATCTGCGGCAGGTGCACCTCATTCACGAGGAGCTGTTCGAGGAGGTCGCCGGCGCGGGGTTCGGCGTGCGGCCCGGAGACCTCGGGGAGAACGTGACCACCCGTGGGATCGATCTGCTCGGGCTGCCCGTGGGGACGCTGCTGCGGATCGGGGACGAGGCCGTCGTCGAGGTGACCGGGCTGCGGAATCCATGTGCGCAGATCGACGACTTCCGGCACGGGTTGCTGAAGCAGGTCGTCTCGCGAAGGGACGACGGGCGGCTCGTCCGCAAGGCCGGGATCATGGGGGTCGTACGGGAAGGCGGTGTCGTACGGCCCGGGGACGCGATTCGGGTGGAGCTGCCCGCCGAGCCTCATCAGGAGCTCGACCGGGTCTGAGGGGATCCCGCCTTGGCCGCTCTCGTCTATTTCGCGAAGGCTGACAGCACTGCCGTGCGGCACGGAAGCATTCGGTACTCCTTCGGTGCCGGTCCTGAGGAGATGGGGCGGCAGCTCTGCCTCGACACCGTGACGCGGTCGGCCCGGCCCGTCGACGGTGAGATCGACTACCTCTTCCTCAAAGCCTCGCGTGCCATCAACGCGTCGTACGACGCGCGGGGGCGCTGGCCGGAGCGGGGAATGAGCGCCAGCTGAGCGTCGTCACAGGGCGCCGCACATACCCTCGGCGGCGCCCTCGTGCGGGGCGATGGCGCTAGGCCGTGGGGGCGAGTTCCGCTCGGCCGAAGAGGAGGGCGTAGCCCGGGGGGAGTTGGCCGAGGAGGCGGGTGGTCAGGGGCTCGCCGATCCTGTCCGCCAGGACGCCGAGCACCGAGCTGACGTCCCAGCGGGCCGTCGCGGGGGTCGAGCCCTCGATGCCGGTCGCCACCGACTCCACGAACTGCCTCGCGGTCAGGGACCGCGCTGCGGGGATCTGGGCCGCGATCAGCATGCCCGCCTCCCGGGGGAGGGCCTGGGCCAGGGACACGCGTTCTTCGCCGGTCACGTGGCCGCCCAAGGCGGAGAGGACGGCGCGGGTGACGCGTTCGGCCTGTGCCCTCGTGCCGTACTGACCCGCCTCGCGTACCGCCTCCGTCAGTTCCTGCCAGCGCGTGGTGTCCGCTGCCTCGCCCGCGTACAGGGAAGGGGCGGGGATCGTGGCTCTCGTCTGCGGCTGCGGCGTCGTCACGGTCATCGTGGTGGTTCCTCCTCCAGGACACTTCCGGGCACCGGGCATCCGGATATCCGGACGTCTGGTACCCCGTAACGCGGCGGGCATGAGGGGCAGTTCGGCCAATGTGCGGCATGTGGTCTCATGCGGCCTGTGGGGCGGGGGGCCGGGGGGGCGGGGGCAGGGTCCGGGAGGCGTGAGCGTCGTGTCCCGAGCCCGGGGGGGCGGGCTCGGGACACGTGGGGGCGGGTCGGGCCGGGCCGCGGCTCAGGGGCGCGGGCCGGGGCTGCGGCTCAGCCCGTTCCGTCAGCCTCCCTGCCGATGCCGGCTCAGCCGCTGATCTGCTTGCGGTCGCCGACGCCGCCGCTGATCTGGATGCGGCGCGGCTTGGCCTGTTCGGCCACCGGGATGCGCAGGGTCAGGACGCCGGCCTCGTACGACGCGTCGATGCGTTCCGTGTCGAGGGTGTCACCGAGGAACAGCTGGCGGGTGAAGGTGCCCGTGGGCCGTTCGGCGAGGAGCATCTCCGCACCCTCGGGGGCGGGGTTGCGGCGCTCGGCGCGGATGTTGAGGACGTTGCGCTCGACGTCCAGCTCGATCGTCTCCGGGTCGATGCCGGGCAGATCGAAGTGGACCAGGAAGTCGTCACCGGCGCGGTAGGCGTCCATCGGCATGGCGGACTGGCGCGCGTTGTTTCCGAAGACCTGCTGCGTGAGCCGGTCGAAGTCGCGGAAGGGGTCCGTGCGCATGAGCATCACGGGTCACTCCTCTCTACAGGAACTGGGTGCGATGCCCTACGACTTCTTATATAGCTCGCCGGTAGAAAGTTGACAAGCCACGACTCACGTTCGGGTGATGGACCGGCCTGCGCGTTAGCCTCGGGGGAGATCTCACAGGACGTACCTGACGTGTCGCGAGGCAGGCACGGGGGATGACGAGGAGGCACTCATGGCCAAGGTTCCCAGCGCGGTCGTCGCCGCCGGTGGACTCGTCGGCGGCTACGGCGTCGCCCGCTGGACCAAGAAGCGGCCGCTGGGCGGAGCGGTGCTGGCCGTCGCGGGCGCCGCCGCGGCCCAGCAGTGGCGCGCGCAGGCGGGTGGGAAGGCCGCGGGTGCGCTCACGGCCGCGTACGTCGCCGCGTTCGCCGGGTCCCACCCGCTCGCCAAGAAGATCGGCGCTTGGCCGTCGGTGCTCGGTGTCGCGGGGGCCGTCGCCCTCGCCTCCTGGGCCGTCGCCGACCGCCGGAGCTGAGGGCCTGCCGGCCGCGGGCAGCGGGCAGCGGGCAGCGGGCAGCGGAAGCACTACGGCCTGACCGCCGACCGGCAGAAGCCCCTACGGCCTGACCGCCCGGCAGAAGCCCGACCGACACCGACGCCAGACGCGCTCCAGCCCGACCGCCGACGGCAGAGGCGCTACCGACGCGCCCGCCACAGCCCGCCCACCGCCGACGACGCCCGCGGCGCCCGCGCCCCTACGGCCTGCTCGCCGCCGGTGGTGCCGAAGGGCCCGGGCCCTGGGAGCCGGGCGTACTGCCCGACGGCCGGGTGCCCTTCGTCGCCGCCCTGGCCCGGCCGGCCACCGCCGTCAGCGGACGGGCGATGTCCTCCAGGGAGCGGCGTTCGGCCCGTACCGCCAGGAACGCGGCCACCAGACCCGCCAGGCACATCAGGGTCGCGCCGATCGAGAACGCCAGGACCGTGTCGCCGACCTTGCCCGTGCCGGTGAGATCCGCGAAGAGCAGGGGGCCGCTGATGCCGCCCGCCGCCGTGCCGAGCGCGTAGAAGAAGGCGATCGACATCGCCCTCGTCTCCATCGGGAAGATCTCCGAGACCGTCAGGTACGCGCTGGACGCACCCGCCGAGGCGAAGAACAGCACCACGCACCAGCAGGCCGTCAGCGTGGCCGCGCTCAGCGAGCCCCGGTCGAACAGCCAGGCCGTGCCGAACAGCAGCAGGCCCGAGAGCAGGTACGTGGAGGAGATCATCACCCGCCGGCCGACCGTGTCGAACAGGTGGCCCAGCAGCAGCGGGCCGCAGAAGTTGCCGACCGCGATCACCGCGAAGTAGTAGCCGGTGTGGTCGGACGGCACGTCGAAGAATTTCGTCAGGATCGCGCCGAAGCCGAAGGTGATCGCGTTGTACAGGAACGCCTGCCCGATGAAGAGGGAGAAGCCGAGCACCGCCCGCTTGCGGTACTGGCCGAAGACCGTGCGGGCGATCTCCAGGAACGTGACGCTCTTGCGCTGGTGGATCTCCAGCTCGCCGCCCTCCGGCTCGGGCAGCCGCTCACCCCGCTGCTCCTCCACCTGCCGTTCGATACCGGAGACGATCTCCTCCGCCTCCCGGTCCCTGCCGTGGATCAGCAGCCAGCGCGGGCTCTCCGGGACGTGCCGCCGTACCAGCAGGATGACCAGGGCGAGGAAGGCGCCGAGGGCGAAGGTCAGACGCCAGCCGACGTTCGCCGCCAGCAGGTCGGTGTTGAGCGCCACGATCGACAGCAGGGAACCGCCGACCGCGCCGAGCCAGAAACTGCCGTTGATGATCAGATCGACCCGGCCGCGGTAGTTCGCCGGGATCAGCTCGTCGATCGCGGAGTTGATCGCCGCGTACTCACCGCCGATGCCGAAGCCAGTCAGGAAGCGGAACAGGAAGAACCACCAGGCCTCCCAGGACACGGCCGTCAGCGCCGTCGCCGCCAGATACACCGCCAAGGTGATCATGAACAGCTTCTTGCGTCCGAAGCGGTCGGTCAGCCGGCCCCAGAAGAGGGCGCCGATACAGGCGCCCGCCACGTACAGGGCGGCGGCCGTGCCGGTGATCTGGCCCGAGGTGATCGACAGACCGCTGCCGGGCTCGGACAGCCGGCTCGCGATGTTGCCGACGACCGTGACCTCCAGGCCGTCCAGGATCCATACGGTGCCCAGGCCGATCACGATCGTCCAGTGCCAGCGGGACCAGGGCAGGCGGTCCAACCGGGCGGGGATGGTGGTGGTGATGGTCCGTCCGGTCTCCGGCGATGCCGCCTCGGCTGCGCTCATGGGCTCCCTCCTCGTCGAAGGACGTCCCCCGGGAAGAGCGGGGGACGGCACCAAGCGGGTGCCCGCAACCTGCGGAATCAGTCGGCACGGAGCGCGGACGACTCAAGCCCGGAAGCCGGTCGGCTCAGGCCCGGAGCCCGGACGACTCAGCCCGGAGCCCGGTCGGCTCAGGCGCGGAGCCCCGACGACTCAGCCCGGAGCCCGGTCGGCTCAGGCCCGGAGCCCGGTCGGCTCAGGCACGGAGCCCCGACGACTCAGGCCCCCAGCGCCCGCGACACCACGTAGATCAGCAGACCCGCCAGTGATCCCACCACCGTGCCATTGATCCGGATGAACTGCAGATCGCGGCCGATGTGCGCCTCGATCTTCCGGGTGGTGTGCTCCGCGTCCCAGCTCGCCACGGTGTCCGTGATCAGCGAGGTGATCTCCTTGCGGTACGTCGTCACCACGTGCACCGCCGCGCCCTCCACCCAGCTGTCGACCTTGCCCTGCACCTTCGGCTCGGTCGCCATCCGCCGGCCCAGCGACAGCAGCGCCCCCCGCACCCGCAACCGCAGCTCACTGCGCTCGTCCTCCGCCGCCGCCACGATCATCGACCGTACGGCCGTCCAGGCCGACGCGATCAGATCCTGCACCTCCCCCCGGCCCAGCACCTCACCCTTCAACCGCTCCACCCGGGCCCGGGTGTCCGTGTCGGACTGCAGATCGGAGGCGAAATCCGTGAGGAAACGGTCCAGCGCGCCACGCGCCGGATGCGAGGGCATGTCCCGCATCTCCGTGACGAACCGCAGCAACTCCTTGTAGACCCGCTCCCCCACCTTCCGGTCCACGAACCGCGGCGTCCAGCCCGGCGCACCGCCCTCCACCGCCACCATCACGTCGTCCCGGTGCAGCACCAGCCAGCCGTGCGCACGGGCCACCACCAGATCCACCGCGCGCCGGTGCCCTCCGTCGGCGACGATCTTCTCCAGCATCTTCCCCACACCCGGCGCGATCTCCTGCACGTTCGCCCGACGGGTGATCGCCTCCCCCACCACCACCTGCACGTCCGAGTCCCGCAACACCGTCAGCGCACCCCGCAACGCCGTCGCCAGCTCCGCCGTCACCCGGTCCGCATGCTCCGGCTCCGCCAGCCAGGCCCCCAGCCGACTGCCGATACCGACCGCCCGCAGCCGCTGCCGCACGACCTCCTCGGAGAGGAAGTTCTCCCCGACGAACTCCCCCAGCGAGACCCCCAGCTGGTCCTTCTTCGTCGGAATGATCGCGGTGTGCGGAATGGGCAGCCCCATCGGATGCCGGAACAGCGCCGTCACCGCGAACCAGTCGGCCAGCGCGCCCACCATGCCCGCCTCGGCCGCCGCCGCCACATACTGCGTCCACTCCCCGGCACCCTCGTGCCCGGCCGCCTTCGCCACCACATAGACCACCGCCACGAACAGCAGCAACGCGGTCGCCGTCAGCTTCATGCGCCGCACCCCGCGCCGGCGCTCCTCGTCGGCCGGAGTGAAGGCCGTCATGGTCCGGTACGACGTGGCCCGCGCCGGTCCTGCCGTCTCCGTAGGTTCCATCAGCTCCACCCGTCAGCTCCACCCGCTCGGTGATCCCGCACACAATTGTCCCTTCCTGACCGACTCCCGGAACGGAACAAGAGTTCCCGGCGTCTGTCTGGACGGGAGTCCTGGGCAGGGCCCTGTCATCTCCCCGCACCCCATGCCGCATCATGGAGTGACCTAGATCGGAGCCCCGGGCTCCCATCTCCCGAGGAGAACAACAAAAGCGTGGCCAAGCGTCATGGTTATGCAGTACTGACTGCGCTCGTCGCGCTGGTCGTGGCACTGTCCGCCGCCATATACGTCACCGTGGCAGCCGACGACGGCACACCCCGCAGCGCCCTCACCGACAACCGCGCCCACCGCGACTCGTCCGCCGCCCCCGTCTCCGCGGGAACCTGGGTCGGCTCCTGGTCCACCGCCCCCGTGGGCGGAGAACCCGGCACCGAGACGAACGGCATGGCAGGCCACTCGGTCCGCAACGTCGTACACGCCGACACCGGTGGTACGAGTGCCCGCATCACACTGTCCAATCTCTACGGCCAGTCACCGCTCACCCTCACGCACGCCTCCCTCGCCCTCTCCACCGGAGACGCCACCGCGGCGGCCGACCCCCAGACCATGCGGCGCCTCACCTTCAACGGCGGCACCGGCGTCGTCATACCCGCCGGCGGACAGATCGTCAGCGACGCCGTCCGCCTCACCATCCCCCACGGCAGCGACGTCCTGGTCACCACCTACTCCCCCACCCCCTCCGGCCCGGTCACCTACCACCCCCACGCCCGGCAGATCTCCTACGTCGCCGCCGGCGACGCGACCGAGGACGCCACCGGCACCCCGTACACCGAACAGACCTCCTACTGGCGCTACTTGACCGCCCTGGACGTCCTCAGCAACGAGGCAGACGGCACCGCCGTCGTCTTCGGCGACTCCATCACCGACGGCATAACCTCCACCACCGGCGCCAACCACCGCTGGCCCGACATCCTCGCCGGCCGGCTCCGCACCGCCCTCGAAGGCGGACAGCAACTCCCCCGCTACAGCGTCGTCAACGAAGGCATCAGCGGCAACCAGGTCCTCGCGGACGGACTCGGCCGGCCCGCCGAGAACCAGAGCGGCCTCGGCCGCTTCGGCCGCGACGCGCTCTCCCACCCCGACGTCAAGGTCGTCGTCATCGACCTCGGCATCAACGACATCATCCGCAACCCCCGGCTCGCCGACCCGGACCGCATCACGGCCGGCCTGCGCACCCTCGTCCGCCAGGCCCACGCCCGCGGACTGAAGGTCGTCGGCGCCACCCTCATGCCCTTCCGGGGCCACCGCGGCTGGACCCCCGCCCGCGAGGCGGTACGCCTGCAGGTCAACGCCCAGATCAGGTCCGGCGGGCTGTACGACGCGGTCGTCGACTTCGACAGGGCCCTCCGCGACCCCTACGCCCCGCAGCGCCTGCGCCCCGACTACGACTCCGGCGACCACCTGCACCCCAGTGACCTGGGTTTCGCCAGGATGGCCGAGGTCTTCGACCTGCGCACACTGGGCGGCGCGGGGCAGGCGGAACTGTAAGCGGGGCAGACGAAACCGTCACCGGGCGGCGAGGAATACTGACGGGCATGACCCGCTTGATCCTCGCCACCCGCAACGCCGGAAAGATCACCGAACTCAGGGCGATCCTCGCCGAAGCAGGCCTGCCGCACGAGCTGATCGGCGCCGACGCCTACCCCGAGGTCCCCGACGTCAAGGAGACCGGCGTCACCTTCGCCGAGAACGCCCTGCTCAAGGCCCACGCCCTGGCCCAGGCCACGGGCCTGCCCGCGGTCGCCGACGACTCGGGCCTGTGCGTCGACGTCCTGGGCGGCGCCCCCGGCATCTTCTCCGCCCGCTGGGCCGGCCGCCACGGCGACGACCAGGCCAACCTGGACCTGCTGCTCGCCCAGCTCTCCGACATCGCCGAGGAACACCGGGCGGCACACTTCGCCTGCGCGGCGGCCCTGGCCCTGCCGGACGGCAGCCAGCGGGTGGTCGAGGGACAGCTCCGGGGCGTCCTGCGCCACGCCCCCGCCGGCACGAACGGCTTCGGCTACGACCCGATCCTCCAGCCGGAGAACGAAACCCGCACCTGCGCGGAACTGACCCCGGCGGAGAAGAACGCGATCAGCCACCGGGGGAAGGCGTTCCGGGCCCTGGTACCGGTCGTGCGGGAGCTGCTGGGCTGAGCAAGAAGGGGCCGCCCGGCCGGACGGCCCCTCTCATGTGCGGTCGGTGGGACTCGAACCCACACGGGATTTCTCCCACGGGCACCTAAAACCCGCGCGTATCGCCTATTTCGCCACGACCGCCCCAAAACGGACAATTAGCCTGCAGGCTGTTTTGCCTCGCTCAGTGTACGGGGCCGCTCTTTCGTCGTCCGCCCCCTCGGCACCAGGTGCGTGTGCCGGCATGGCAGTTGGGGCACAGCAGCCGAAGGTGCGGCCCGCCCCGGGTCGTCCCGGTGCGGGCCGCCAGCAGTTGGGTACAGGCCTCTCAGATGCCCAGATCCTTGATGATCTTGGCCACGTGGCCGGTGGCGCGGACGTTGTAGAGGGCTCGTTCGACCTTGCCCTCCTCGTCGACGACGATCGTGGAGCGGATGACGCCCATGTACGTCTTGCCGTAGTTCTTCTTCTCGCCGTACGCGCCGTAGGCCTCGGTGACCTTCTTGTCCGGGTCGGCGAGGAGGGTGACCTTCAGGGACTCCTTGTCGCGGAACTTCGCCAGCTTCTCCGGGTCGTCGGGGGAGATGCCGATGACGTCGTAGCCGGCGGTGGCCAGGACCTCCAGGTTGTCCGTGAAGTCGCAGGCCTGCTTCGTGCAGCCGGGGGTCAGGGCGGCCGGGTAGAAGTAGACGATGACCTTGCGGCCCTTGTGGGAGGAAAGGGACACCTCGGTGCCGTCGGCGTCCGGGAGGGTGAAGGCGGGGGCCACGTCCCCCGGCTGGAGTCGCTCGCTCATCGGGCCAGCGTAACCGGGGGGCCTTGCGGTGCGGTGCGGGCATGAGCTGACAGACTGTCCGGAACAGCATCAGACTTCGGCAGACTTCGGAGGCCGTACGGTGGCGGACACGTCGGACACCAGAACCCCGGCGCAGATCGAGGCGGACATCAAGCGCCGCCGCGACGTGCTGGCCGAGACGCTCGACGAGATCGGGGTGCGGGTGCACCCGAAGACGATCGTCGGGGATGCGAAGGCCAAGGTCGTCGCCAACATCGACCACACGGTCGGGCGGGCGTACGTGCAGGTCAACCGGGCCGTGACCGAGGTGCGGGCGCAGTTCGTGGACGAGGACGGGGCGCTGCGGGTGGAGCGGGTCGTGCCCGTGGCGCTGCTCGCGGTCGGCGTCGTGGGGCTGATCGCCCTGGGTGCCCGACGGCGCAAGGGCTGACCCGGAGGCGTACGGCCGGGGCGAAGGCAGGTAAGTTCGAGGCGTGAGCGCCAACAGAAACGAGCACAGGACCCCCCATCACGACAAGCTGCCCATTCGGATGCTGCACGACCGGGTTCTGGTCAAGCAGGAGACCGGTGAGGGCGAGCGGCGGTCGGGGGGCGGGATCCTGATTCCCGCGACCGCGGCGGTCGGGCGGCGCCTGGCCTGGGCCGAGGTCGTCGCGGTCGGTCAGAACGTGCGGACCGTGGAGCCGGGTGACCGGGTTCTGTTCGATCCGGAGGACCGGGCCGAGGTCGAGGTGCGGGGTGTGGCGTACGTGCTCATGCGCGAGCGTGATCTGCACGCCGTCGCCGCGGACCGGTTCGAGGGGTCGGAGGACTCCACCGGGTTGTATCTCTGATTCACGGATCTCTGATTCACGGATCAGGGCAGAGGGGCCGGTGACGGTGGTCACCGGCCCCTTTGTCGTTGTTTTGCTATGTTCGGGAGCGAGCCCGACGAGACGCGCCGTACCGGGATGCAGGCAAAGACGACGCACCGATGAAGAGTCGTTGCGTCTCGGAAGGTGCCTGTCATGGCGTGGGTTCTGTTGGTCGTCGCCGGTCTGCTGGAAGTGGCCTGGTCGATCGGGATGAAGTACAGCGAGGGGTTCACCCGGCTGGTCCCGAGTCTGTTCACGGGCGCCGGCATCGTCGCGAGCATGGTGCTGCTGTCGTACGCCGCGAAGTCCCTGCCCATCGGTACCGCCTACGGCGTGTGGGTGGGCATCGGCGCGGCCGGGGCGGCGGTGCTCGGCATGGTGGTGCTGGGTGAGCCGGTCACCGCCGCCCGGGTGTTCTTCGTGTGTCTGCTGCTGGTCGCCGTGGTGGGGCTGAAGGCGACCAGCGGGCACTGATGCCGGGGTCAGGCGCCGGGGTCTCCGCCGCCGGCGCCCGCGGCCGTGCCCGTCGTGCCGCCGCCGTCCGTGCCCCCGCCCGCGGCCGTGCCGCCCCCTGGGGTGCCGCCGCCGGTCGTGGTGCCTCCGCCGGTCGTGTCGCCGCCTCCGGTCGGCGTTCCTCCGCCGGTGGTGTCGCCTCCGCCGGTGGTGGTGCCGTCCGTGGTGGAGCCGTCGCCGGCGGTGGTGCCGCCGTCCGTGGTCGGGCCGCCGTCGGTGGGCGTGCCGGTGGTGGTGCCGCCGTCGGTCGGGCTGGCGGTCGTGCCGCCGTTGTCCTGGCCGCCGTCGGTGGTGGTGCCGCCGGTGTTCTGGTCGCCGGTGGTGCCGGGCTGGGCGGAGCCGGAGCTGCTGGGCGCCTGCGGCTGGTCGGCGCCCTGCTGGAGCTGCAGGTCGAAGTCGGCGGACGGCTTGCCGCGCAGGGCGTCGTGCGTGTACTGGGCCCAGATCTGGGTGGGCGGGCCGCCGCCGTTCATACGGGCCTGGCCGAGGGCGCCGTACAGCGGCATGTGCTTGGCGGTGACGGGGTCCTGGCCCATGACGGAGACGACGGTGGCCAGGTCCGGGGTGTAGCCGGCGAACCAGGCGGCGGTGTCGTTCTCGGCGGTGCCGGTCTTGCCGGCCGCGGGACGGCCGGCGTTCTGCGCGGCGGTGGCGGTGCCGTTGTCGACGACGCTCTGCAGGATCGAGGTGGTGGTGTCGGCGGCCTCGCGGCTGACGGCCTGCTTGACGTTCTGGCCGGGGAGCTGGACGTCCTCGGTGTTGTCCTTGGTGATCTTCTCGATGAGGGTGTACGTGCCGTGCTTGCCGTGGTTGGCGAGCGTGGCGTATCCCTCCGCCATGTCCAGCACGCTGGCGGTGGCGGTGCCGAGGGCGATCGACGGGTACGGCTGGAGGTCCGGGGTGGCGGAGGGGATGCCGAGGTCGATCGCGGTCTGCTTGACCTTGGACGGGCCGACGTCGACGGCCATCTGCGCGTAGACGGCGTTCACAGACAGGTCGGTCGCCTTGGTGACGGTGATCTGGCCGTAGGACTTCTGGTCCTCGTTCTGGGGGGCGTAGGTGCCGCCGCTCCAGCCCTGGACGGGGCGTTCGTTGGTGCCGTCGTACATGGTGTTCGGGGTGATGGTGCGGCCGTCCTGGGTGGTCGAGCCGTTCTGGACCGCCGAGGTGAACACGAAGGGCTTGAACGTGGAGCCGACCTGGAAGTCTCCGCGGGTGGCACCGTTGGTGTACTGCTTCACGTAGTCGACGCCGCCGTACATGGCGACGACCTTGCCGGTCTTGGGGTCGACGGAGGCGCCGCCCGCGCGGACGTAGCGGTCGACCTTGTTGTTCTTCTTGTCCAGCTTGGAGATCAGCTGGTCGTGGACGGCCTTGACGAAGGCGTCCTGCCGGTTCTTCTGGATGGTGGTGGTGATGCGGTAGCCGCCGGCCGCGAGCTGGTCGTCGGTGAGGATGTTGTTGGTGGTCAGGTAGTGCTTGACCGCTTCGACGAGGTAGCCGCGCTGGCCGGACAGGCCGGTGGAGATCGTCTGTTCCTTGGGCATGGGGAACGTCATGCCGGCGCGCTTGGACTGGCTGAGCCAGCCCTGCTTGACCATGCCGTCCAGGACGTAGTTCCAGCGGGCGACGGCGGCGGCCTTGTTCTCCGGGTGGGCGACGACGTCGTACTCGCTCGGCGCGTTGACGAGCGCGGCGAGGTAGGCGGCGCGGGCCGGGTCGAGGTCCTTGGCGTCCTTGCCGTAGTAGGCCTGGGCGGCGGACTGGATGCCGTAGGCGTTGCGGCCGAAGTAGCTGGTGTTGAGGTAGCCCTCGAGGATCTCGTTCTTGGACTTGTTGCGGTCCAGCTTGATCGAGATGAAGAACTCCTTGGCCTTGCGGGTGACCGTCTGTTCCTGGGCCAGGTAGTAGTTCTTCACGTACTGCTGGGTGATCGTCGAGCCGGACTGCTTGCCCTTGCCGGTGGCGGTGTTCCAGCCGGCGCGGATCATGGCCTTCGGGTCGATGGCGGACTCGGTGTAGAAGTCGCGGTCCTCGGCGGCCAGGACGGCGTGCTGGGCGTCCTTGGAGACCTGGGCGAGGGTGACGTTCTCGCGGTTGATCTCGCCGTCGCGGGCGATCTGCGAGCCGTCGGCGTAGAGGTAGACGTTGGCCTGCTTGGTGGCGAGGGCGTTGGCGGGCGGGATCTTGACCATCGAGTAGCCCAGGAAGAACAGGCCGATGACGAGCAGGACGCCGATGACGAAGGTGCCGAGGACCATGCGCCAGGTCGGGAACAGCCGTCGCCATCCGGTGCGCTTGGGCCGCTTGGGCTTCTTGCCCTTGCCGGGGGCGGGGGTCGGGGTGGAGGTGGGGGTGTCCGCGGTGGTGGCGGCGAGGGCGGCGGTCCCGGCCTCGGAGGACGGGGCGGGATGCGGGGTGGCGGGCGTGGTGGGCGTGGCGGGCGTGGCGGGCTTCGCCTTGGGCCGGACGCCGGTGCCGGTGCCGTCGCCGGTGCCGTCGCCGGTGCGGGGGCGGGGGGTGGCGGCGCCCGCGGGGGAGGCCTGAGCGGCGGCGCCGAGGCCGGCCGCGGCGGCGCGGGCGGCGCGGGCCTTGGCGGGATCGGCGGGTTCGCCCTTGCGGGGCGCGGTGACGCGGCGCAGCACCTGGGTGCTCTCGGCCGGCTGGTCCTCGCCGGTGTCCTGGGGTCCGCGCGGCGGGGTGACGCGGCGCAGCACCTGGGTACTCTCGGCGGACTGGGGCCGGCGTTTGCCGGTGTCCTCGCCGTCCTTGGTCGTCGCCGGGGTCGGGGCGGGGGTGTCCCCACCGGAGGCGGCGGCCCCGGACGCGGAACTCCCGGGGGACGCCGGGTCGCCGCCACGGGAAGCGGACGAGTCCGTGGAGGGCGCCGGGATGCCCTTGCCGTCGGTGCGGCCGCCGAGGGCCGCCTGACGGGCGCGGGCGACGGAGGCCGTACGGTCGTCGCGGCCCGCGCGTTCCGCGGCCGCACCGGAACGACCCGCAGACGCGCCACCGTCCGAGGCCACACCAGAACGACCCGCAGACGCGCCACCGTCCGAGGCCACACCAGAACGACCCGCAGACGCGCCACCGTCCGAGGCCGAAGCGCCCCGAGCCGCGTCGCCACCGGAGGCCGAAGCACCCCCAGCCGCGTCACCGCCGGAGGCCGAAGCACCCCCAGCCGCGTCACCGCCGGAGGCCGAAGCACCCCCAGCCGCGCCACCGGCCGTCTTCGTCGCGTCCCGAGCCGCCTCACCTGCCGGGTCCGACGGAGCCCGGGCCGGCTTGCCGGGCGTGCCCGAGCCGCTCTTCGACGTGGCCGCGGAGGCACGCGCGGCGTCGCCCGGCGTCATCCGTTCGGCCGTACCCGACCGGTCCCCGGACTTCGCCCGCTCCGGCCTGGCGTCCCCGGGCTCGCCGGTGCCGTCGGCGCTGTCGGTACCGCCGGTGCGCTGCGTCCCCTTCCCCCTCTCGGTGGCCTGCTCCTCGCGGACCTCCGGGGCCCCGGGCCCTTCAGCCGGCAGCGGCTTTTCCGGCGCCACGCCTTCCTTCGGCTGCTGCGGCTGCGGCTCGTCGCTCATGTCGTGCACGGACTCCTGTTTCGCGTCGTACGTTCCTGTACGCCTCGTACGCCTTCTGCGCCCCCGGTTTGAAGACTCTCGCACCTGGCGTTCCGTTCCCGGATTCCAGCACGCTTTGGGCACAAAATGCGTGGCCGGCCGCCGGGCCTCCGGACTAGGCTCCTGCGCTTCGGTGTCGAGGTGTCCGAGGAGGTCGACTGGCGTGGGCGCTGGACGGTTGTACGGGGCCGTCGCGGCGGGGGGATTCAGACGGTACGCGACCTATCGGGCGGCCACTGCGGCAGGGGTGTTCACCAACACGGTCTTCGGGTTGATCCTGGTCTACACGTACCGGGCGCTGTGGGACGTGAAACCGCACCTCGGAGGCTATGACCAGGCGCAGGCCGTCACCTATGTGTGGCTGGGGCAGGCCTTTTTGTCGACCCTCGCGATCGGTGGTGGCGGTGTCGAGGACGAGTTGATCGAGCGCATCCGTACGGGGGACGTGGCGATCGACCTGTACCGGCCCGCCGATCTTCAGCTGTGGTGGCTGGCCGCGGACGTGGGGCGGGCGTTCTTCCAGTTGCTGGGGCGGGGGATGGTCCCGTTCGTCTTCGGGGCACTGTGCTTCCCGGCGTACCTGCCGTCGGACGCGGGGACGTGGGTGGCGTTCTTCGTGGCCGTGCTGCTGGCCATGGTGGTCGGCTTCGGGATCCGGTACCTGGTGGCGCTGTCCGCGTTCTGGCTGCTGGACGGCGCGGGCGTGGGGCAGATGGCGTGGCTGCTGGGTTACTTCTGCTCGGGGATGCTGCTGCCGTTGAACGTGTTCCCGGGCGCGCTCGGCGAGGTCGTGCGGGTGCTGCCCTGGTCGTCGCTGCTGCAGGCGCCGGCGGACATCCTGCTCGGGCACGGGGATCCGCTGAGCACGTACGTCTTCCAGGGCGCGTGGGCGGTGGTGTTGCTGGGTGCCGGGCGGCTGGTGCAGTCGGCGGCGACGCGACGGGTGGTGGTGCAGGGTGGCTGAGCGCGGCCGGCTCGCGGAGAGTGTCCGGGTGTACCGGTTGGTCGCGGGGATGTGGATCAGGTCGACGATGGCCTACCGGGCGTCCTTCGCCATGACCACGTTCGGGAATTTCACGGCGACCTTCTTCGACTTCGTCGCGATCACGCTGATGTTCTCCCGGGTGGACGCCCTGGGCGGCTGGTCGCTGCCGGAGGTGGCGTTCCTGTACGGGCTGTCGGCGGTCTCGTTCGGTCTGGCGGATCTGGTGATCGGGTCGATGGACCGGCTGGGGCGGCGGCTGCGGGACGGGACGCTGGACACGTTGCTGGTGCGGCCGGCGCCGGTGCTGGCGCAGGTGGCGGCCGACCGGTTCGCGCTGCGGCGGCTGGGCCGGGTGACGCAGGGTTCGCTGGTGCTGGGCTGGTCGCTGTCCCGGCTTGAGGTGCACTGGACGGCGGAGAAACTGCTGCTGATGCCGGTGGCGGTCCTGAGCGGCTTCGGGATCTTCTGTGCGGTGTTCGTGGCGGGGGCGGCGTTCCAGTTCGTGGCGCAGGACGCCTCGGAGGTGCAGAACGCGTTCACGTACGGCGGTACGACGCTGCTGCAGTATCCGCCGACGGTGTTCGGCAGGGAGCTGGTGCGCGGGGTGACGTTCGTGCTGCCGCTGGCCTTCGTCAACTGGCTGCCGGCGAGCTATGTGCTGGGGCGGGCGTATCCGCTCCGGCTGCCGGTGTGGGTGGCGTGGACTCCCCCGCTGGTGGCGGTCGGCTGCTGTGCGCTGGCCGGGCTGGCGTGGCGGGCGGGGCTTCGTTCGTATCGGAGTACAGGGAGCTAGCGTGGGCGACTTCATCGAGCTGGAGAACGTCGAGAAGGTCTTCGAGGTGCGCAGGAAGACCGGGTTCCTCAAGCGGGAGCGGCGTGAGGTGCGGGCGGTGGACTCGCTGTCGTTCACGGTGGCGCGTGGCGAGATGGTGGGCTACATCGGTCCGAACGGTGCCGGGAAGTCGACCACGATCAAGATGCTGACCGGGATCCTGACGCCGAGCGGGGGGCGGCTGCGGGTCGCGGGGATCGACCCCTCGCGGGAGCGGTCGCGGCTTGCGCGCCGGATCGGGGTGGTGTTCGGGCAGCGTACGACGCTGTGGTGGGACCTGCCGCTGATCGACTCCTACCGGCTGGCGCACCGCATGTACCGGATTCCGCTCGCCCGTTACCGGGAGAACCTGGACCGGTGCGTGGAACTGCTGGAGCTGGAGGCGCTGTTGGACGTGCCGGTGCGGCAGCTGTCGTTGGGGCAGCGGATGCGCGGGGACATCGCGGCGGCGCTGCTGCACGATCCGGAGGTGCTGTACCTGGACGAGCCGACGATCGGCCTGGACGTGGTGTCGAAGGCGAAGGTGCGGGGTTTCCTGCGGGAGTTGAACGCCGAGCGCGGTACGACGGTGCTGCTGACCACGCACGATCTGCAGGACATCGAGCAGTTGTGTTCCCGGGTGATGGTGATCGACCACGGCCGGCTGATGTACGACGGCCCGCTGGCGGGGCTGCACGAGGTCGGTGAGAGCGAGCGGCTGCTGGTGGTGGACCTGGAGCGGGAGTTGCCGCCGGTGGAGGTGGCGGCGGCGCGGGTGGTGCGGGTGGAGGGGCCCCGGCAGTGGCTGGCGTTCCCGGCGGGGCAGTCGGCGGCGCCGCTGGTCGCGTCGCTCGCGGCTCGGTATCCGCTGGTGGACCTGTCGGTGCGGGAGCCGGACATCGAGGCCGTCATCGCCAAGATGTACGCGGAGAAGGCGGTCTCGTAGGCTGCTGCCATGACCGACGACGCAACGCCGGATCTCCGGGCCTCCGACGCCGACCGTGAACGGGTCGCCGAGGTCCTGCGGGACGCCCTCGCGGAGGGGCGGCTCGACATGGAGGAGTTCGAGGAGCGGCTGGAGGCGGCCTACAAGGCGCGCACGTACGGCGAGCTGGCTCCGCTGACCCGGGATCTGCCGGCGTCCGGTGCCGTCGCGCCGCCCCCTCCGGTCTCGTTCGTCAAGGGGCCGGTTGACGAGGGGGGTTGGGCGTCCCGGATCGTCGGGGGCGAGGGATCCTCGACGGGTGCGATCGCCGTCATGTCGGGGTTCGAGCGCAAGGGCCGCTGGACGGTGCCGAAGCGGTTCAACTGCTTCGCGTTCTGGGGCGGCGGCGAGATCGACCTGCGCGAGGCGAACTTCGCGGACCACGAGGTCGAGGTCAACTGTGTGGCGATCATGGGCGGGATGCAGGTGATCGTGCCGCCGGGCGTCGAGGTCGTCGTCCGGGGCATCGGGGTGATGGGCGGCTTCGAGCACCCGAGGGACGACGGGCCGCCGGAGCCTGGCGCCCCGCGCGTGATCATCGGCGGGTTCGCCTTCTGGGGCGGGGTCGGTGTGGAGCGCAAGGTGACGCGGGCCGAGCAGAGGCGTCTGAAGGAGCAGCGCCGCCAGGAGAAGCTGGAGCTGCGTCAGGAGCGGCACGAGTTGCTCCGGGCGCGGCGCGAGGAGCGGCACGGTCTGCTGCGCGAGCGGCGGGAGGAACGGCGCGAGGAGCGGCGCGAGGAGCGGGAGCGGCGCCGCGGCGGGTACTGAGCCGCGTCCCGCTCCCTCGAGCGCGGGACCTGCTACTTCGTGCAGACCTTCGTCAGTTCACCGGCCGCGTCCGTGACCGGCCCCACGTCGGGGGTCCTGTCGCCGTTCTTGATGGCCGTCCGCACGTTGTCGACGGCCTTGTCGATGTCGTCGACCGCCTTGTTGACGTCGGTGTCGTCGGTCTTGTCGCCGATCTTCTTCAGGTTCCGCTGGATGGAGTCGAGGGAGGCGTCGGCCTGGGAGGGGTCGTCGGCCGCGTTCTCCACGGCCTGCTGCAGGTCGGTGACGCTGTCGGCGATGGAGTCGGCGGTCTGTACGCAGTCCAGGGCTTTGTCGACGGTGTCGCAGCCGGCGGTGAGGCCGGCCGTGAGTGCGGCGAGCGCCACGGCGGCGACGGCGGTGATACGGCGTCGGCTGACGGCCATGGTGGTGTGTCCCTCCCCTGTACGACTGTTCGTACGTGAGACGTCGGGGAGGGCGCGCGGGTTGCCCGCGCGCACCCGTCGTGTTGGCCTGCCCTTTACTTTGCGAGCGTGGCTTCCAGGGCCGCGCGCTGGTGGGCGGTCAGTTCGGCGCAGCCGGTGACCGCGAGGTCGAGCAGGGCGTTCAGCTCGTCGCGGTCGAAGGGGGTGGCCTCGGCGGTGCCCTGGACCTCGACGAAGCGGCCGTCGCCGGTGCAGACGACGTTCATGTCGGTCTCCGCGCGCACGTCTTCCTCGTAGCAGAGGTCGAGCAGCGGGATCCCGCCGACGATGCCGACGGAGACGGCGGCGACGGTGCCGGTGAGGGGCTGCCGGCCGGCCTTGATCAGCTTCTTGCCCTGGGCCCAGGCGACGGCGTCGGCGAGGGCGACGTAGGCGCCGGTGATGGCGGCGGTGCGGGTGCCGCCGTCGGCCTGGAGGACGTCGCAGTCGAGGACGACGGTGTTCTCGCCGAGTGCCTTGTAGTCGATGACGGCGCGCAGGGACCGGCCGATGAGCCGGGAGATCTCATGGGTACGGCCGCCGATCTTGCCCTTGACGGACTCGCGGTCGCCGCGGGTGTTGGTGGCGCGGGGCAGCATGGCGTACTCGGCGGTGACCCAGCCCTCGCCGCTGCCCTTGCGCCAGCGCGGGACTCCTTCGGTGACGGAGGCGGTGCAGAAGACCTTGGTGTCGCCGAAGGAGACGAGGACGGAGCCCTCGGCGTGCTTGCTCCAGCCGCGTTCGATGGTGACCGGGCGGAGCTGTTCGGGGGTACGGCCGTCGATGCGAGACATGCGGATGAGCCTAGCCGCACAGGGGAAGGGGCTCGTCCCGTGCCGGGAAGAGCCCCTCGCCGGTGAGCCGGGGGCTCACATCATGTCTTCGATCTCCGCGGCGATCGGGTCGGCGTCGGTGCCGATGACGACCTGGATGGCGGTGCCCATCTTGACGACGCCGTGGGCGCCGGCGGCCTTCAGGGCGGCGTCGTCGACCAGCGAGGGGTCGGACACCTCGGTGCGCAGCCGGGTGATGCAGCCCTCGATCTCCTCGATGTTGTCGATTCCGCCGAGGCCGGCGACGATCTTCTCAGCCTTGCTGGCCATGTTGCTTCTCCCTGATCCGAACCGATTGGTCGCAGTAACCCACAGTTGGCCCATCTTCGCGAGCGGTCGTGCCGTCCGTGCCGAATGATGGCGATCACGACAGCGGAACCGTCCGCGAACTGGTCTACACCACCGGGGGTACGGTCGCCAAACCGCGTCCGAGTCGAGTGGCCGGGAGGACGCCCATGAGCGCCGAGAGCGCGCCCGCGGACAGCACGGTGAGCCCGGCGCGGGAGCGCTGGAACCGGCTGTTCCAGGGGCTGCAGAAGATGGGCCGCAGCCTCCAGCTGCCCATCGCGGTGCTGCCGGCCGCGGGCATCCTGAACCGGCTGGGGCAGCCGGACGTCTTCGGCGACCAGGGCCTGGGCTGGACCGCCGTGTCGAAGGTGATGAAGGGCGCGGGCGGCGCGCTGCTCGACGGCTCCTTGGGTCTTCCGCTGCTGTTCTGCGTGGGCGTCGCGATCGGCATGGCGAAGAAGTCGGACGGCTCGACGGCGCTCGCGGCCGTGGCCGGGTTCCTCGTCTACTACGGCGTCCTGCACCAGTTCCCGCAGGCGTGCCCGGGCGGCTCGAAGGCGATCGCGGACATCGGCTGCCAGGTGAGCGTGGGAGCGGGCGCCGGTGCGGTGACGCCGTACACCTTCCAGAACCCGGGGGTCTTCGGCGGCATCGTGATGGGCCTGCTGGCCGCCTTCTTCTGGGCCCGCTACCACCGCACGCGGCTGGTGGACTGGCTCGGCTTCTTCAACGGCCGCCGGCTGGTGCCCATCATCATGGCGTTCGTCGCCATCGCCTTCGCGGCGCTGTGCCTGTGGATCTGGCCGCCCGTCGGTGCCGGCCTGGAGAGTTTCAGCAAGTGGCTGAGGGACGCCGGCTCCTGGGGCGCGGGGGTGTTCGGGGTCGCGAACCGGGCGCTGCTGGTGGTGGGCCTGCACCAGTTCCTGAACGTGCCCATCTGGTTCCAGTTCGGCACCTACACCCCGCCCGGCGGCAAGCCGGTGCACGGCGACATCAACATGTTCCTCGCGGGCGACCCGAACGCCGGCCAGTTCACCTCGGGCTTCTTCCCGATCATGATGTTCGCGCTGCCCGCCGCCGCGCTGGCGATGACGCACTGCGCCCGGCCGGGCCGCCGCAAGGAGGTCGGCGGGCTCATGCTCTCGGTGGCGCTCACCTCGTTCGTCACGGGCATCACCGAGCCGCTCGAGTACTCGTTCCTGTTCATCGCGCCCGCGCTGTACGCGGTGCACGCGGTGCTGACCGGTGTGTCGATGGCGGTGACCTGGGCGCTGGGGGTGCACGACGGCTTCAGCTTCTCGGCGGGGCTGATCGACTACATCATCAACTGGAACCTGGCGACCAAGCCGTGGGCGATCGTCCCGATCGGCCTGTGCTTCGCGGCCGTCTACTACACG
The DNA here is from genome assembly GCF_040682635.1 of Streptomyces sp. NPDC051133. NCBI lineage: Bacteria > Bacillati > Actinomycetota > Actinomycetes > Kitasatosporales > Streptomycetaceae > Streptomyces > Streptomyces sp. NPDC051133. Next base: position 123,559 of record NZ_JBFBBK010000004.1, on the reverse strand, counting down.
GTGTTCCGGTTCGCGATCACGAAGTTCGACCTGCGGACTCCGGGGCGGGAACCGGAGGAAGAGGTCGAGGACACGACCAAGGCCTGAACAGGACCCGGTGCCGGACGGTTCCCCTTAGCACATCAGCACGCCGCGTAGCGTTTCCGTAGCGGATTTCGTGGTTCCTTATACCGCCTTCATCGTGCTAAAACAGGTCTACACCACTGAGTGGTGTAGACCACCACCGATGGAGGAACCATCCATGAGCACCGCCACCGCGACGGCGGCTCCCGCAAAGAAGCGGGGATCCGGCCTCTTCCAGGGCCTGCAGAAGGTCGGCCGCAGCCTGCAGCTCCCCATCGCCGTCCTGCCCGCGGCGGGCATCCTGCTGCGTCTGGGTCAGCCGGACATCCATGACAAGCTGCACCTGCCCGACAAGGTCACGGCGGTGTTCGCCACGGCCGGCGGCGCGATCTTCGACAACCTGCCGATGCTGTTCTGCATCGGTGTGGCGATCGGCTTCGCCAAGAAGTCGGACGGCTCGACGGCACTGGCCGCCCTGGTGGGCTTCCTGGTGTACAGCAACGTGCTGAAGGCCTTCCCGGTCACCGAGGCCAAGATACAGAAGGGCGCGGACGTCGCCGCGACCTACAACAACCCCGGTGTCCTCGGCGGCATCCTCATGGGTCTGCTGGCCGCCGTGCTGTGGCAGCGCTACCACCGCAAGAAGCTGGTGGACTGGCTCGGCTTCTTCAACGGCCGCCGACTGGTGCCGATCATCATGGCCTTCGTCGGCACCGCCATGGGCGTCTTCTTCGGCCTGATCTGGAAGCCCATCGGTGAGGGCATCTCCAACGCCGGTGAGTGGATCACCGGTCTCGGCGCGCTGGGCGCGGGTCTGTTCGGTCTGGTCAACCGCGCACTGATCCCGGTCGGCATGCACCAGTTCGTGAACACCGTCTCCTGGTTCCAGATCGGCGACTACAAGAACGCGGCCGGCCAGGTCGTGCACGGTGACCTCAACCGCTTCTTCGCCGGTGACCCGCACGCCGGTATGTTCATGGCCGGCTTCTTCCCGATCATGATGTTCGGTCTGCCGGCCGCCGCAATCGCCATCGCGCACTCCGCCCGCCCCGAGCGCCGCAAGGCCGTGCTGGGCATGATGATCTCCCTCGCGCTGACCTCCTTCGTCACCGGTGTCACCGAGCCCATCGAGTTCGCGTTCATGTTCATCGCGCCGCTGCTGTACGCGATCCACGCGGTGCTGACGGCCCTGTCCATGGCGATCACCTGGGCGCTCGGCGTCCACGCGGGCTTCACCTTCTCGGCGGGCTTCATCGACTACGCGCTCAACTGGAACCTGGCGACCAAGCCGTGGCTGATCATCCCGATCGGCCTCGTCTTCGCGGCGATCTACTACACCGTCTTCCGCTTCGCGATCACCAAGTTCAACCTCCCCACCCCGGGCCGTGAGCCCGAGGAGGAGGTCGAGGACCTCACGAAGGCGTGAGTCCCGCCCGTGCGGCATGACAAGGGCCCCGGAACCGGCGAGGTTCCGGGGCCTTTCGCATGCAGGCGGGCTAGATCTCGTACGTGACCCGCGGAGCGGCCAGTTCCACCGGTCCGTCGAAGACCTCGCGGGCGTCGCGCAGGTTGATCTCCGGGTCGGTCCACGGCGGGATGTGGGTGAGGACCAGGCGGCGGGCGCCCGCGCGGGCCGCCGTCTCGCCCGCCTCACGGCCGTTGAGGTGCAGGTCGGGGATGCTTTCCTTGCCGTGCGTGAACGCGGCCTCGCACAGGAACAGGTCGGCCTCCGCGGCCAGCGAGTCCAGCGCCTCGGTCACCCCGGTGTCGCCGGAGTACACCAGGGTCTTCCCGCCGTGCTCGACGCGGATGGCGTACGCCTCCACGGGATGGCGGACCCGCTCGGCGTGCACGGTGAACGGGCCGAGCTCGAACGTGGACGGCTTGACCGTGTGGAAGTCGAAGACCTCGCTCATGGAGGAGGCCGAAGGGGTGTCCGCGTAGGCGGTGGTGAGCCGGTGCTCCGTGCCCTCGGGTCCGTAGACGGGGATCGGGGCGCAGCGGCCGCCGTCGTGCCGGTAGTAGCGCGCGACGAAGTAGGCGAGCATGTCGATGCAGTGATCGGCGTGCAGATGGCTGAGGAAGATCGCGTCGAGGTCGTAGAGACCGCAGTGGCGCTGCAGCTCGCCAAGGGCGCCGTTGCCCATGTCGAGAAGCAGCCGGAAGCCGTCGGCCTCGACGAGGTAGCTCGAACAGGCCGATTCCGCGGACGGGAACGACCCCGAGCAGCCGACGACGGTGAGCTTCATGAAGCAGAAACCTCCGTTGGCGGGAGAGCGGTGGGCGGGGACGGGAGCCTGAGGGGTCCGGGCAGACGGGCGTCGTGCGGTCCGTCGAGCGTAAGGCGCGAAAGGGCGGGTCGCTCCTCCGCCAGGGGCCGTTGTGGGCGAACTCACCTGTGCTGTCACCGGTTCGGCTGGACCAGAGGCGCATCAGGATCACAAGAGGGCGCGCGATGCTCGGCGCACGCCGGTAACGTCGTGCCTATGGACACGTCCTGGTGGCTGGCGCTCGCGGCGGTGGTACTGCTCGCGCTGGTCGCCACGCTCGTCGACGGCTGGGGACACGGTCGCAGGCCCGGCGGCCGGCGGCTGCGGCCACCGGGCCGGCCGGGCGCCCGCAGGACACGGGCCGGGCGGCCGGTCCCGGGGGACATCTGGTGGGCGAACGTCCCCTACGAGGACCGCACCGAGGTGAAGGACCGGCCCTGTCTGGTGCTGGCCGTGCGGGGCGACCGGGCCACGGTCGCGAAGATCACCAGCAAGTACCACGACGAGCGGGCCGGGGTGATCCCGCTGCCGCCGGGCGCGGTCGGCGACGCCCGGGGGCGGCCCAGCTTCCTGGAGACCGACGAGCTGCGTGAGGTGCCGGTCGGCGACTTCCGCCGCCGGGTCGGTGTGGTCGACCCGGTTCTGTGGGACCAGGTACGGCACCTCGCGGGCTAGTCACTTCACGTTCACCGTGACCGTCCACTCCTGGATCCCCTTGCAGGACACCTGGCCCGAGCCCGTGGGCTGCGCGCACAGGGGGCGGGAGGACGTCAGCTTCGTGGTGCCGGCGGACACCGCCCGGTAGGCGGCCGTGGCGTCACCCGGCTGGAGGACGAAGCCGGCGTTGATGGCCTGCAGCCCGGTGCCGCTCGTCATGACCGGCTTCCAGGGGCGGTCCTTGGTGCCGTCCAGGGTGAGCCGGACCTCGCCGCCCTTGGCGACGCAGACGGTACGCCCGTTGTCGGCGGCCTTCAGCTCCGCCAGGCTCACGCACGCGGAGGAGGAGTGAGAGGAGTGGCCGGAGGGGGCCGGGGAGACCTTGCCGTTGCTCGAGGTGTCCCCGCCGCTCTGCGAGCCGCAGCCGGCGAGGAGCAGGGGTGCGGCCGCGAGGGCGCACAGGGTCGTACGGCGCATGGAGGTTCGCCTTTCTGCCGTGGCCGGACGACCGGCCGCCTGGTGCAGATGTGACGTACCACGCGCGGATGAGGATCCCGCACACGACGGGCCGGGCCTGTCGTGTGCGGGATCGGGTGGAGCGGGTGCGGTACGGCTCAGCCGGTCGTCAGGGCGGTGTCGTCCACGACGAAGCTGGTCTGCAGCGAGGAGTCCTCCACGCCGTTGAACTTCAGGGTGACCGTCTGGCCCGCCAGCGAGGACAGGTCGAAGGTCTTCTGCGTGTACCCGGAGGACTTGTTGAGGTTCGAGTAGGTCGCCAGGGTGGTCGAACCGGCGGTGACCGTCAGCTTGTCGTACGCGGAGCTGGTGGTGGTCTCGGCGGTGTCGACGTGCAGGTAGAAGGTGAGCGTGGCCTTGCAGCCGGCCGGGATGGTCACCGACTGGGACAGCGTGTCGGTGTGCGCGGAGCCGTAGCCGTCCAGCCAGGCCTTGTAGGAGCCGCCGTGGGCCGCCTCACCGGTGTCGTTGGTGATGACGCCGCTGGACGCGGTCCAGCCGGTGCTGCCCGACTCGAAGCCGGGGTTGGCCAGCAGCTGGGAGGAGGTGCAGCCGCCGCCGGAGGTGCCGACGGTCCAGGTGAAGGAGGTCGAGCCGGAGGCTCCGGTGGAGTCCTTCGCGGTGACCGTGACCTGGTAGGTGCCCGCGGTGGACGCCGTACCGGAGATCAGGCCGGTGGAGCTGTTGATGGACAGCCCGGTGGGCAGGCCGGTGGCGCTGTAGGTGAGCGCGGCGCCGCCGCTGTCGGAGGCCGAGATCTGCAGGCTGACCGAGCTTCCGGTGGTGGTCGACTGGCTGCCCGGGTTGGTGACGGTGACCGTGTTGCCGCCGGTGCTGCCACCGGAGGTGAAGGCGGTGGTGCCGTTGGGGGTGCCCCAGCCGGTCGGGCCGTCGTAGCCGGTGGCCGCGGTGCAGAAGTACGACGGGGAGCAGGAGCCGTTGGAGCCGCTGGTGACGTCGTACAGGTTGGCGGTGTGGGAGTACGGGTACTTCGCCGGGTAGTCGCTCGCGGCCGGGGTGCCCGCGAGGGCGTAGACGCCGGCGATGATCGGCGAGGAGGCGCTGGTGCCGCCGTAGACCGCCCAGCCGGAGCCGCCGTAGGTGTCGTAGACCGCCACGCCGGTGGCCGGGTCGGCGACCGCGGAGACGTCGGCCTCCATGCGCTTGGAGCAGCCGGTGTCGGTCTGCCAGCTCGGCTTCGGGTCGTAGGCGGAGCAGCCGGAGCCGGTGCCCTCGGTGGAGCTGGTGTGCCACACCGACTCGCTCCAGCCGCGGGAGTTGGAGGCGGTGGTGAGCGCGGTGCCGCCGACGGCGGTCACGTACTGGGAGGTGGCCGGGTACTCGGCGCCGTAGGCGGAGTCGCCCGCCGAGACGGTGATCGCGACGCCCGGGTGCTTGAAGTACTGGGTGTCCTCGCTCGTCTGCGTGGACGCCTCGGAGCCGCCCCAGCTGTTGGAGACGAACTTGGCGCCGAGCGAGACGGCCTCGTTCTCGGCGATGCCGAGGTCGGTGTCGTTCGCCGAGTTGGCCTCGACCAGGACGATGTTGCAGTTCGGGCAGGTCGCGCTGACCATGTCGATGTCGAGCGCCTCTTCACCGGCCCAGCCGCTGTCGTTGGTCGGCAGCGAGGTGGTGGAGCCGGTCTGGCTGACCTGCTTGAAGCAGCCGTTGGCCTTGGTGCAGGCGGACAGGCCGTAGGTGGAGCGGTAGGTGGCCAGGTCCGACTCGGCGTTGGGGTCGTTGTAGGCGTCGACCACCGCGACCGTCAGGCCCGAGCCGCCCGTGGCGGGCAGGTTGTAGGCGCTGTGCAGGTTGGCCGGGGAGAGGCCGGAGGGCGCGGCGGCGGCGAGCGCCGAGGCGAGCCGCTGCTTGATGTCGGTACGGCGCTGGGCGAAGCACGACGCGTGGCCCGGCTCGGCGGTGGCGCACAGATGGGTCGTGGGGACCTTCTGGCCTGCCTTGCCGGTGGAGTGGAAGGTCTGCCGCCCGGGAGCGGTCAGGGCCTTGGCGTTCTGCGTCGCCTTGGAGGTGTGGGGGTGTGCGGTGGCGGTCTGCGCCCCGGCCGTCGGTGCCGCGGTGAATCCGGCGACGGTGAGGGCGAGGGCGGGGAAGGCGACGGTGACGAGTCTTCTCAGACTGCGTCTGCGCCGGTTGGGGCGTGACTCACGCATGGGGTACTGCCTCCGGTTGACGTGGGGTTTCGCACTGGATTGGCAGGCCCGTGACGCGCGTTGCGGCGGTGGACCGCGCAGTCATGAGCATGACACTCGCAGACACCTGTCATGGCGCTGGGTGAGCGTGACATGTCAGGGTGCGACGAGGAACGTAGCTCTGGCCTTCGTGCCACCGGCAGTACTCAAAGGAATTCTTTGCCCGGCCATAGGAATGGCTTAGCCCCCTCATGAGAGGGGGCTGGCGCGCGCTTGACAGGGGGAACTACGCCCAGAGCTGGCCCTGGAGCGTCTCGATGGCCTCCTCGGTGGTGGCCGCCGTGTAGACGCCGGTGGAGAGGTACTTCCAGCCACCGTCGGCCACCACGAAGACGATGTCGGCGGACTCCCCCGCCTTGACCGCCTTCTTCCCCACGCCGATCGCCGCGTGCAGGGCGGCGCCGGTGGATACGCCCGCGAAGATGCCCTCCTCCTGGAGGAGTTCACGGGTGCGGGTGACCGCGTCGGCCGAGCCGACCGAGAAGCGCGTGGTCAGCACGGAGGCGTCGTACAGCTCCGGCACGAAGCCCTCGTCCAGGTTCCTCAGGCCGTACACCAGGTCGTCGTAGCGCGGTTCGGCGGCGACGATCTGGATGCCCGGCCGGTGCTCGCGCAGGTAGCGGCCGACGCCCATCAGGGTGCCGGTGGTGCCGAGGCCCGCGACGAAGTGGGTGACCGAGGGGAGGTCGGCGAGGATCTCCGGACCGGTCGTGGCGTAGTGGGCGCCCGCGTTGTCCGGGTTGCCGTACTGGTAGAGCATCACCCAGTCGGGGTGCTCGGCGGCCAGCTCCTTGGCCACGCGGACCGCGGTGTTGGAGCCGCCCGCGGCCGGGGAGGAGATGATCTCCGCGCCCCACATGCCGAGCAGGTCCCGGCGCTCCTGCGAGGTGTTCTCCGGCATCACGCACACCATGCGGTAGCCCTTGAGCTTGGCCGCCATGGCGAGGGAGATGCCGGTGTTGCCGGAGGTGGGCTCCAGGATGGTGCAGCCCGGGGTGAGCCGGCCGTCCTTCTCCGCCTGCTCGACCATGTGCAGGGCGGGCCGGTCCTTGACCGAGCCGGTCGGGTTGCGGTCCTCCAGCTTGGCCCAGATCCGGACGTCGGCCGACGGCGACAGCCGCGGCAGGCACACCAGCGGGGTGTTGCCCACCGCGGCCAGCGGGGAGTCGTAGCGCATGGCTGCTCAGCGGCCGATCAGCGCATGCCGCCGGCGACCGCCGGCAGGATGGTCACGTTGTCGCCGTCGGACAGCTTGGTGCTGATGCCGTCCAGGAAGCGCACGTCCTCGTCGTTCAGGTAGACGTTGACGAACCGGCGCAGCTGGTCGCCGTCCACGATGCGGGCCTGGATGCCCGCGTGCCGGGTCTCGAGGTCGGCGAAGAGCTCGGCGAGGGTCTCCCCGGTGCCTTCGACCGCCTTCTGACCGTCGGTGTAGGTGCGAAGGATGGTGGGGATGCGGACCTCGATGGCCATGGTTGCGGGCTCCTGTCGGAAAGTGTCGTCGGGGCGGCAGGCTCGGTACGTCAGCAGCGGGCGCACACCACAGTCAGAACCATGGGCTCATCGTATCGATTCCCGGTCGAGGGCCCGGCATGTGATCCCGTATGACGGACGCTTACCGACCGGATGGTGAGATCAGTACGTCTCCACCACCGTGACCTCCTCCTCCGTGACCTCCCCGTCCACGATGCGGAAGGAACGGAACTGGAACTCGCCGAGGCCGTCGGTGTCCGCGGTGGACACCAGCACGTAGTGCGCGCCGGGCTCGTTGGCGTAGGAGATGTCGGTCCGGGAGGGGCGGGCCTCGGTCGCGGTGTGGGAGTGGTAGATGATCACCGGCTCCTCGTCGCGGTCGTCCAGCTCGCGGTAGAGCTTGAGCAGGTCGCCCGAGTCGAACTCGTAGAACGTGGGCGACATGGCCGCGTTGAGCATCGGGATGAAGCGCTCGGGGCGGTCCGAACCCGCCGGGCCCGCGACGACACCGCACGCCTCGTCGGGGTGGTCCTTGCGGGCGTGGGCGACGATCTGGTCGTACAGGGCCTGGGTGATGGTCAGCATGACGGTCAGGATAAGCAGAGGGGCCGTCCCGTACCGAGGTGTGGTACGGGACGGCCCACATGCCGGACGCCCTGAGCGGCGGCCGCCGGGAGTGCCACGAGTACTCCCGCCGGCCGGACGTCCTTCGGGGAAGGTCAGCGCTTGCTGAAGGCCGCGGCCTCCGGGTTGCGGCGCTTGAGCGCCCAGTAGGAGACGCCGAGGATCGCGGCCCACAGCGGGGCACAGTACAGCGAGACCCGGGCGTCCTTGTCGATACCCATGAGCACGATCACCATGAAGATGAACACCAGCGCGAACATGCTCGTCCACGGCGCTCCCGGCGCGCGGAACTCGCTCTGCGGCAGCTGGCCGCGGTCCGCCTTCATCCGGTAGCGGATCTGGCAGATCAGGATCACGATCCAGGCCCACATGCCGGAGATGGTCGCGAAGGACACCACGTAGTCGAACGCCTTGCCCGGCCACTGGTAGTTGATCCAGACGCCGACCAGCATCAGCGCGGCGGAGAACGTGGTGCCGACGAGCGGGGTGCCGCTGGACGTCAGCTTGGTGAAGACCTTCGGACCCTGGTTGTTGAGCGCGAGGTCGCGCAGCATGCGGCCGGTCGAGTACATGCCGGAGTTGCAGGACGACAGCGCGGCGGTCAGGACGACGAAGTTGACGATGCCGGCGCCCGCGGGCAGGCCCATCTTCTCGAAGGCGACCACGAACGGGCTCGCACCCGCGTGGAAGTTCGTCCACGGCACGACCGACAGGATCATGATCAGCGCGCCGATGTAGAACACGGCGATGCGCCACGGCACGGTGTTGATCGCCTTCGGCAGCACCTTCTTGGGGTCCTTGGACTCGCCCGCGGTGACACCGACCAGCTCGACGGCCAGGAAGGCGAACATGACCATCTGCAGGGTCATCAGCGTGTTGCCGACACCGTGCGGGAAGAAGCCGCCCTCGTTCCACAGGTGGGCCACGGAGGCGGTGTCGCCGGCGTCGGAGAAGCCGATCGTGAGGATGCCGGCGCAGATCAGGATCATGCCGATGATCGCGGTGACCTTGACCATGGAGAACCAGAACTCCAGCTCACCGAAGAGCTTCACGGAGATCAGGTTGGCGCCGTACAGCACGACCGTGAAGATCAGGGCCGACAGCCACTGCGGGATGTTCCACCAGTACGTCATGTAGGCGGCGGCCGCCGTGACCTCGGTGATGCCGGTGACCACCCAGAACAGCCAGTACGTCCAGCCGGTCACGAATCCGGCGAACGGACCGATGAACTCGCGCGCGTACTCCGAGAACGAACCCGACACCGGGCGGTACATCAGCAGCTCGCCGAGCGCCCGCATGATGAAGAAGATGACGAGGCCCGCGACGGCGTACGCCAGGATCAGGCTGGGGCCCGCCTTGGAGATGCCCTTGCCCGCGCCGAGGAAGAGGCCGGTGCCGATGGCACCGCCGATGGCGATCATCTGGATCTGCCGGGAACCGAGCCCGCGCTGGTACCCCTCGCCGCCCTCGCTGCCCTCGGCCCGCGCGGCCTCATTGCCGTCGCGAAGCTGGTCGACCTGCGATGAGGTCATGTGTGGTGCGCCTTTCTCCATGCCGACCCGCGGCCTTCAGTCGGCCTCGGATCGGGTTTCGATCCCCCCGGATTGCTGGAGTCATTGCCTGGCCGACGGTCGTCGGCTCGGTGGCGCACCCGGCCGGACATGGGTGGTGTCGGCCGGGCGGTCGTGAAGATTTATCACGGCCGCAATATTGATCACAGAGGCGCGTTGTGGCGCATCCCACAGGTAAAAGCGGACAAAGAGCGCCCGAATGCGGCAAACCAGGCCGCAACGGTGACGGGATCGTTATCCGGATTTGAGCGTCCTCTGAGCGAACACTCCGAGGCGGCGAAACGGGACGGGTTACGACAAAAGAGTCGTCACGAGGGTCTCCTGGAGACCGCCGAGCCACAGATAGGCCATCACCATCGGCTTGCGCGGGTCCTCGTCCGGGAGCCGGTAGAGCAGGTCGGTGTCGTCCTCGTCGGTGATCTCCAGCCGGGCGCCGATCGCGAGGCGCAGGTCGTTCAGGGCGCCGAGCCAGTGCCGGGACTGCGCCGGCGACAGCTTCAGCACCGCCCCGGTCTCGTCCACCGGCGCGAGCGCGTCCAGGCTGCGGATCACCGCGAGCGCGTTCTCCCGTTTGCCGGCGCGCAGGTCGTTCTCGGTGTAGCGGCGGAACTCGGCGGAGTGGGCCCGCCGCTCCTCGGCCTGGGCGGGCGACTCGGGGGCCTGTTCCGGGTCGCTGTAGGCGTCCGGGAAGAGCCGGCGCAGGACGGGGTCCGCGGGCGGCTCGCTCGGCCCCTCGGCGAACAGCTCGGCGAGCGGGTCGCTCTCGGCGCCCTCGGCGGGGCCGGGGCCGGGACCGATGAGCTCCAGGAGCTGGACGGCCAGCGACCGGATGATGGAGATCTCGACGTCGTCGAGCGCGACGGCCGCGCCGCCGCCGGGAAGCGGTTCGAAATGTCCGGGCATATAAGTCGGTTCGCTACTTCCGGTCCTGCTGGAGGGTGGCCCACAGACCGTAGCCGTGCATCGCCTGCACGTCGCGCTCCATCTCCTCGCGGGTCCCGCTGGAGACGACCGCCCGGCCCTTGTGGTGGACGTCGAGCATGAGCTTGGTGGCCTTGTCCTTGGTGTAGCCGAAGTACGTCTGGAAGACGTACGTCACGTAGCTCATGAGGTTGACCGGGTCGTTGTGCACGATCGTGACCCAGGGGACGTCGGGCTCGGGTACGGCGAAGACCTCCTCCGCCGACTCGGTGCGTTCGATCTCTACGGGCGCGGGTGACGTCACAGTGACCATGCTGCCACGGGGTCCAGAAATCGTCACACTGACGCGAAGTGGGTGTAGCATCTTCGCCATGGACACAGCGGACCTTGGGCTGCCGGTGGATGTTCCCTCGACGGCGCTCTTCACGGACCAGTACGAGCTGACGATGCTGCAGGCCGCGCTGAAGGCCGGTACGGCCGAACGGCGCAGCGTGTTCGAGCTCTTCACCCGGCGGCTGCCGGAGGGGCGCCGCTACGGCGTCGTGGCGGGCACCGGGCGCGTCCTGGACGCGGTGGAGAACTTCCGCTTCGACGAGGGCGTCCTCGGCTTCCTGCGCGAACGGAAGATCGTCGACGAGGCGACCCTGAAGTGGCTCGGCGACTACCGCTTCAGCGGTGACATCTGGGGCTACCCGGAGGGCGAGGTGTACTTCCCGGGCTCGCCGATCATGCGGGTCGAGGGCACCTTCGCCGAGTGCGTGCTGCTGGAGACGGTGCTCCTGTCCATCCTCAACCACGACTCGGCGATCGCCGCCGCCGCCTCCCGCATGGCCTCCGCCGCCGGCGGCCGGCCGCTGATCGAGATGGGCGCCCGCCGCACCCACGAGCTGGCCGCCGTGGCCGCCGCGCGCGCCGCCTACGTCGGCGGCTTCTCGACCACCTCCGACCTCGCGGCCGGCTTCCGGTACGGCATCCCGACCGTCGGCACCTCCGCCCACGCCTTCACCCTCCTGCACGACCGCGAGCGCGACGCCTTCCAGGCCCAGGTGGACACCCTCGGCCGGGGCACCACCCTGCTGGTGGACACCTACGACGTCGCCGAGGCCGTCCGTACGGCGGTGGAGGTGGCCGGACCCGACCTGGGCGCCGTCCGCATCGACTCCGGTGACCTGCTCCTCGTCGCCCACCGGGTGCGGCACCAGCTGGACGAGCTGGGCGCGACGAACACGAAGATCGTCGTGACGTCGGACCTGGACGAGTACGCGATCGCCTCGCTGGCCGCCGCGCCCGTGGACGCGTACGGCGTCGGCACCCAGCTGGTGACCGGCTCCGGGCACCCGACCGCCTCCATGGTCTACAAGCTGGTCGCCCGCGCCGAGACCACCGGCCCGCAGGCGCCCCTGGTGTCGGTCGCGAAGAAGTCCAGCGGCGGCAAGACGTCCATCGGCGGACGCAAGTGGGCGGCGCGCCGGCCCGACGGGGACGGGGTGGGCGAGGCCGAGGTCGTGGGCACCGGTCCGGTGCCGCCGGAGCTCGCGGACCACCTGCTCCTGGTGCAGCTGGTCAAGGGCGGGGACGTCGTGGCCCGTGAGGCGCTGGACGTGCCCCGGGACCGCCACATCGCCGCCCGCGCCCGTCTGCCCCTGTCCGCCACCCAGCTCTCCCGAGGGGAACCCGTCCTTCCGACGGAGTACCTCACCGAGCGCTCGGGTAGCTAAAGCGGGTCGGCCGTCCGCCCCTTCGAACGCCCCCTCCCGCACCGGCCCATAAGTCTCTAGGCTCAGTTACTTAGCCCACAGTCGAAGGACACCCACCATGCGCCGCGCCTTGATCGTCGTCGATGTGCAGAACGACTTCTGCGAGGGGGGCAGCCTCGCGGTGGCCGGCGGTGCGGACGTGGCCGCCGCCATCACCGAACTGATCGGGCAGGCCGCGGGGACGGGCTACCGCCACGTGGTGGCCACCCGCGACCACCACATCGCCCCCGGCGGCCACTTCGCCGACAACCCCGACTTCGTCCGCTCCTGGCCCGCGCACTGTGTCGCGGGCACCGAGGGAGTGGGCTTCCATCCGAACTTCGCCCCCGCCGTCGCCTCCGGCGCGGTGGACGCGGTGTTCGACAAGGGCGCCTACGCGGCGGCGTACAGCGGCTTCGAGGGGGCCGACGAGAACGGCGTCCCCCTCGCCGAGTGGCTGCGCGCCCGCCACATCGACGAGGTCGACGTGGTCGGCATAGCCACGGACCACTGCGTGCGCGCCACGGCCCTGGACGCCGCCCGCGAGGGCTTCCGCACCCAGGTCCTGCTGGACCTGACGGCCGGGGTGGCCCCGGAGACGACGGAGCGGGCCCTGGAGGAGCTGCGGGGGGCGGGCGTGGAACTCACGGGCAAGCCGGTGGTCACCGGCTAGGGACGCGGCCCCTCAAGGGGCCCGTGTCACCCCTGCGGCACCGCCGGAGGTCTGCGCAGCAGCGCCCGGATCGGGTGCCACAGCTCGTTCACCAGGACACCGTTGTCAGCCGGTGCCGTGCGCCATATCAGGCCGTCGGGGTGGTGCAGCACCGCCGTGATCTCGTCCGGCGTCGGAGGTGCCGCGTTCCCCCGGAGGTAGATCGCCCGGAACCCCAGGTTGCGGAGCCTGGTCAGGGCCCTGGCGCGGTTCTGGGCGTGCACCAGCACCCGCACCCCGAGGGCGTCGTAGGGCAGGTTCAGCGCCACCACCACCGTGCCGTTCGGCAGCTTGCAGAAGCCTCCTGCGGCCATGCGGTCACATCCCCGTTTCGGTCGGTGTCAATAAGCGGTCCACAGGACGCACCTAAACACGATCGGCGGCAACCCGCCAAGGGGTTGCCGCCGATACGTCTCTGACCTGCGGAGATGCGGACTACTTCACCGCGGGGCCGACCTTCAGCAAGATCGTCGAGCCGTCCTTGGCCTCCTTGACGATCGCGATCTTGGTGTTGGTGTCAGTGACCTTCACGCCCCCGGCCGGGTTGGCCGGGTCGTAGTAGGTGCTCGCGTGGTCGTTGAAGACCGACACGCCCTTCGACGCCTTGATCTTCGTCACGACGTCGGCCTTGTGCAGGGTGATGCCGTCCGTGCCGTAGAGGCTGAACGGGGAGTCGTAGGCCTGCATGCGGTTGCGCATCAGCGTGCCGTCCGACCACTTCATCGCCGTCGGGTGGGAGTCGATCGGCAGGATCAGACCCGTGCCCGGGTGGTCCTTCGCGTTGGTGTTGTTGTCCGCCTGGGAGGTGTCCCACTTCCAGATCAGCAGACCGTTCTGGTACGGGTAGTGCTCCACCCAGTCGGGGCGCTTGGCCGAACCGAAGTTGTACGGGCCGGTCTTGAGCTGCTTGTCGTACGACACGTACTGCCGGTTCTCGGCGATGTAGTACTGCTTGTAGTCCTTGGTGAAGGACGCGCCGATGCGGGAGAACCCGTTCGACGTCCAAGCGGCGTCCCGCGTCTCGGCGTTGTCCGAGAAGACCGGCGCGCCGTCGGCGGTCACGGCGATCTCGTCGGCCGTGAAGCCGTTCTCCGCGACACCGCCGTCGGTGGCGTAGCGGAAGCGGAGCTGGATCTTCTGGCCGGCGTAGGCGTCCAGGGAGTACGACAGCTTCTTGTGCGTCGTCGAGAAGCCGGTCAGCGCGGGCTTGCCGCCGCCGTCCTGCGGGATGGCCTGGCCGTCCGCCGTGCCGTTGACGGCGGTCCAGTTGGCGCCGCCGTCGGTGGACACCTCGGTGTACAGGTAGTCGTAGCCGTCCTCGATGGCCCACCAGCCGTCCAGGTCCAGCTTCGCCGACGACTTGCCGGTGAGGTCCACGGACCGGGTCAGCGTGTTCTTCAGGTCGTTGCCGCTGCCGCTCCACCACTGGGCCGAGCCCTCGGCGGGCTGGGTGATCGTCGTGGTGACCGCCTTGTCGGGCAGGTTGACCACGAGAGCCTGCTTGTCCCAGGTGTTGTACTCGGCGACGCCCAGCTTGTGCGTGGACTGCGTGCCGGCCTTGGCGGTGTCGTAGTTCAGCCAGCCCAGCTGCAGCTTGTCCCAGGCGTTCATGTCGCCGGGCACGTCACCGATGGACTCCTTGCCGGTGCCGAGCCAGGAACCGGAGGACATCAGGGTCCAGAAGCCGGTGGAGTTGTCGCCGCCGTCGGTGTCGTACTCGTCCGGCAGGCCCAGGTCGTGGCCGTACTCGTGGGCGAAGACGCCGAGGCCGCCGTTCTCCGGCTGGATGGTGTAGTCGCCGACCCAGATGCCGGTGCCGCCGACCTGCGCGCCGCCGAGCTTGTTGTTCTCGGGGCCGGTGGCGCCGGCGTCGGTGCCGAAGGCGTACCAGCGGTGGGCCCAGATCGCGTCCTTGCCCTGCGCGCCGCCGCCCGCGGACTCGTCCTCACCGGCGTGCACGAGCTGGAAGTGGTCGATGTACCCGTCGGGCTCGTTGAAGTTGCCGTCGTGGTCGTAGTCGTACCGGTCCCACTGGTCGTACTTGGCCAGGTCCGCCTTGATCGCGGCGTCGGACTTGCCGGCCGCCTTCTGCTGGGCGACCCAGGCGTTCAGACCGTCGCTGACGACGTTCCACACGCTCGTGCAGTTGGTCTGGCCGCAGGCGTTGTTGCCGTAACGGGCCTCGTTGTAGGGGACCTTGACCCAGTCGGAGACCTCTCCGTCGACCGAGTAGCGGCCCGAGGACTGCTTCTCGTAGTACTTCTTCAGCGACTCGGTCTTCTTGCCGGTGCCGAAGTAGAGGTCCTGGTAGTGCTTCTGGTTGTAGTCCTTCTGCCAGGCCGTGGAGTTGTCCTTCTTGCGGTCCGGCGCGGCGATGGTGTTGTGCAGCGGCCCGGGGGTGCCGCCGTACTTCGGGTCCGTCTTGTCCCCGAACTCCACCAGGATCGTGAAGATCTTGTCGGTCTTCTCGCGGCTCAGCTCGACGTACTTGCTCTTGCCCTTGCCGCTCTTGAGCGCCAGGACCTTGGAGCCGTTGCGCTCCTGGGCCTTGGCCTTGCCCGATATGAGCTGGTTCAGGGCTTCGCGGCGCTGGGCGTCCTGGGTCTTGCTCAGCGGACCGTCGAGGTCGTGCTTCTGCTGCTTCACCGGGGCCGGGTCGTGCCGGTTGGCCGCCGCCCGGGTCTGGGTGCTCGCCTCCGCGACGGCGAAGGTGGCGAAGGTGGCGGAGGCCGCCGCGAGCGTCACCCCGATCGCGGCCGCTCTGAACGTCCAGGATCTGCTGGTCACTTGAGTTCCTCCCCCGCGCCGCGCGCACGGACAGGGGGATCCGGGTCATGGAGGAATCCGCGCGCGCACGTTCAACGCGTGTTCAAGTGACGTCATTTGACTAGAGGTTTAGAAGAAAAGACAGACCTTGACTTGTTCAGGCCAAGTGCACTATGCGGAGTCGGTGTTCGCTTTACGGACTTGTCCGGGTCACATGACTCCGTGCGCCCCCCGTGCTCCCGGTACGGTGGGTTAGGTCACGCTTACCAGGCGTTCGGCTCGGGCATGCACGCGAAGAGAGAGTCGAAGGCACCCCCCGACACCCGAAGACCTCCGCAGACTTCCGAGGACACGATTGCCATGCCTCGTCCGACCTCCGCACAGCTCACCTACGGTTCGTGCACCGTGATCTTCTCGACGCTCGCCATGCTGCTGCTGTCGCAGACGAGTTCGGGCCTCGGGGTCGCCGTGATCGCCCTCGTGGCGCTGGCCCTGGGGCTGCTCGTGGCGATGACGGTACCCCTGCCGGGGGCGCGAACGGCGGACAGGGCCGAGACGCCGGCCGAGCCGGCGGCCCGGACGGCCGAACCGGCCGCCGAGGAGCAGCCGGTGTCCACCAGGCTCTGACCGGAGCACACGGCAGCGGCGGGCCCGTGCTGCTCACGGACCCGCCGCCCTGTGCGCGGTCATGCTGTGCGTGCGGTCGTGCTGTGCGCGCTCGCGCCTCAACCGGTGCTGACCACCACCGTCTTGGCCGCCTTGTCGTGCAGGCCCTGTTTGTACGGCTTGTCGAAGAAGCTCCAGCCGCCGCAGATCGCCGTCCAGATGCAGGCGCAGCAGAAGGCGAACGGCACCCAGAGCACCAGGGCGCGGGTGAGCGAGGTCTGGGTGGAGGGGGTCGCGCCGTTGTCCAGGTTGGCCACGCGCATGTGCAGCCACTTCTTGCCGAGGGTCTGGCCCGTCCTCGCGATCAGGAAGGTGTCGTAGGCGACGTAGAGCACGGCGGCGACGACCGACTGCCAGATGGTGCCGGACGTCTCGATCTTGTCGGTGTTCACGTTGTACTCGTGGGCACCGATCGGCCAGGTGACCAGCCAGACGACGATCCCGACGATGATCATGTCGATGATGCGCGCGAGGGTGCGCTTGCCGCTCTCGGCGAGCGGGGGCATGCCGGCGAGCGGGTCGGCGGGATAGCCGCCGGCTCCGTAGGGGCCACCGCCGGGGCCGGGGCCGTACGGGCCACCGCCGGGGCCGGGGCCGTACGGGCCGCCTTCCCCGCCGTAGGGGCCGCCGCCTCCGTACGGGCCGCCTCCGCCGGAGGGGCCGCCGCCGGCCGGCGGCGGGTGCTCGCCGCCGTAGGGGGGTGGCTGGCCGCCACCGGGCGGCGGGGGCTGCTGGGCGCCGCCGTACGGGGTGTCGTACGGCGAGCCCGACCCCTGGTCCGACGGCGGCCGCTTCCTCAGCGGGTCGTCGTCGGGGGGCTGCGGTCCGGAGCCGGGGGGCGGTTCACTGCTCATGGCCCGAGTGGACCGCGAACCTCCCGGATCCGCACCCGGCGGGCGGCCGGACGGAGTACGCGGGTGTCCCCCGCGTCAGTCCGCGACGAAGGTGTGGGCCGCCTTGTCGTGCCAGCACTGGTGCCAGGGCCGGTCGAACAGGCACCACAGCACGCCCAGGATCCCGATGCCGAGCAGCCCGGGCACGCTGTAGACGAGCCAGCGGCGCAGCGCCGGGCCGAACGTCGGGGGCTCGTGCGCCTCGATGTCCCGCACCTCGAGACCGCACAGCTTCTTGCCCAGGGTGCGGCCCCACTTGACGGTCGGCAGCACCTCGTACAGGACGCCGGCGAGCAGCAGGACGGCGAGGACGATGCCCAGGCTCGTGCCGGTCGTGCCGTCGAGCAGCCAGACGGTGACCTCACGGCCGGACAGCTTGGCCGCGTCGATCTTCTGCTGGATGTGGTCGGCGGCCTTGATCCCGAGCGGTACGGCGGCGACGGCCGTCACGGCGCCCAGCACCAGGCTGTCGATCAGCCGGGCGGCGAACCGCTTGCCGAGTCCGGCCGGACGGGCCGCCGCCTGGCGGCGCGCCGCCGCCTGGAACACGTCCTCCACCGGCGGCTTCCACGGCGCCACCGGCTGCTCCTCCGCCCCTCCGGCCAGCTGGTGCACCTGCTGTGCCCAGGAGGCCTGACCGCCACCGGGTCCGGCGGTCAGCGGGGTGGCGGCGGGGGCCGGGGCCGGCCTGCCCTGCGCGGGCCCCGCCTGCTGCGGCACCGAAGGGGCCGCGGCGGAGGGCGGTCCGGCGTGGGGCGCCTGGGGTCCGGGGACGTTGGAGGCCTGCGGGGCCTGGGCCGCGTGGGCCTGGGGCGGCTGGGCGGCCGCGGCTCGCTCCGCGGCGGCCTTCCCGGCGCTGAAACCGGGACCGGCGGGCGCGGCCGAGGGCGCTCCGACCGGGCCCTGGACACCGGGTGCGCCGAGGCCGGGGTCCCCCGGGTGCGCCCCCTGCGCACCGCTCGGACCGCCGGCGCCCTGCACGGGGCCCGCACCGGGCTGTCCCGGAGCGGCCTGCCCCTGCGCGGAGCCGGGTGCCCCGAAACCGGTGCCGCCCGCGTGGCCGGGGTCGTGCGGGCCGAACCCGTCCCCGCCACCGGCTCCCGGGCCCGACGCCTGCGGGCCGAAGCCGGCCCCGCCGGGTGCGTGACCCGGGCTCCCGGGCGTCGCGCCCGGGGTGCCCGGTCCGCCGTCCGGTGCCGGCGCGCCGGGCCGGCCCTGGCCCGGGACCGGGCGGAACGTCATCGTGCCCTCGTCCCTGACCGCCGCCGGGCCCGGGACGGGACGGCGGAAGATGAAGGTGCCGCCGGGGTCGGGGGCGTCGTCGTCCGCGGCCGGGGCCGTGCCGTCGGCGCGGTGGGCGTGAGCGGCCGGGCCGTCGGCGGGCAGACGCGGGTCGGCACCCCAGGCGGCACGGCCGTCGGCGGCGGCACCGGACCCGCCGGGCCGCCCGGCGGGCGGGCCACCGGTGCCCGCCTGCCCCGCGCGGTCCTGTCCGCCGGCGCCCCAGGCGGGGGACCGCGGGTCCTCGTCGAAGAAGTGCGGGCCGGTCTCCTCCACGGCCGGGGCGGCCGGGGCGGCCGGGGCGGCCGGGCGGACGCCGGGCGGCGGGGTGAGCGGCTCGCCGTCCTCGGGCGCCGGGCGGCTGGTGCCGGGCACCCAGGAGGCGCCGTTCCAGTACCGGACGTAGCCGGGGATGGACGGGTCCGGGTAGTAGCCCTCGCGGGGCCTGTCGTCACCTGGGGCCGGGGTTGGGGCGCTCATGTCCGTCGTCCCGTATCTGCTCGGGGGTGGGATGGGGGGCTCCACATCTATCAGACGCGGGCTTCCGCCACCGCCAGTCCCACCGGACCCGCCCCTTTCCGGGCAACGGCGTACCCGGACGCGCGGTTCCGGGCAAAAAAATTCCACCGAACCCGCGTAATGGACGGGCCGCTGCCTCCTCTCCCCTGCCGCGGGCCCGTTGCGAGCGGGCCCCGGGCAGACCCGAGCAGAGAGGACACACGTCATGCATCACACCGTGGTGGAGCGGGAGCTGGAGTTGCGGCTGATCCTGTCGCCCGAGCGGAGCATCCCGGTCCCGGCCCGGCTGCGCTACCGCTGCGACGACCCGTACGCCGTCCACATCACCTTCCACACCGACTCCGAGCAGCCCGTGCACTGGACGTTCGCCCGTGAGCTGCTGGTGGAGGGGGTGTTCCGGCCGTGCGGGTACGGGGACGTGCGGGTGTGGCCGACGAAGGTCGACGGGCAGGGCGTCGTCCTCGTCGCGCTGAGTTCGCCGGACGGGGAGGCGCTGCTGGAGGCACCGGTCCCGCAGGTGTCGGCGTGGCTGGAGCGGACGCTGCGGGCGGTGCCGCCGGGCTCGGAGGGCGGGCAGCTGGGCATCGACGACGGCCTCGACCAGCTGCTCGCCCGGTGACCGGACCGGGCTCAGAGGACCTTGCCCGGGTTGAGGAGGCCCAGCGGGTCGAAGGCGTGCTTCACGGCCCGCTGCATCTCCACCCCGACCGGGCCGATCTCCCGGGCCAGCCACTCCTTCTTCAGGACGCCGACGCCGTGCTCCCCGGTGATGGTGCCGCCCAGCTCCAGGCCGAGGGCCATGATCTCGTCGAAGGACTCCCGGGCCCGCCGGGACTCGTCCTCGTCCTGGGCGTCGAAGCAGACGGTGGGGTGGGTGTTGCCGTCGCCGGCGTGCGCGCAGACGCCGATGGTGAGGTCGTACTTCTCGGCGATCCGCTCCACGCCGTCGAGCATCGCGCCGAGCTTCGACCGGGGCACGCACACGTCGTCGATCATCGTCGTGCCCTTGACCGCCTCCAGCGCGGTCAGCGAGAGCCGCCGGGCCTGGAGGAGGAGTTCGGACTCGGCCGCGTCCTCGGCCGGGACGACCCCGGTGGCGCCGGCCGCCTCGCACAGGGCGCCGACGGCGGCGAGGTCGGCGGCGGGCGCCGGGGTGTCGAAGGCGGCCAGCAGCAGTGCCTCGGTGGTCTCGGGCAGACCCATGTGGGCGAGGTCGTTGACCGCCTTGACGGTCGTACGGTCCATCAGTTCGAGGAGGGACGGCAGATGACCGCCCTCCATGATCCGGCAGACGGCGTCGCAGGCGGCCGTCGCGGACGGGAACTCGGCCGCCAGCACCAGCTGCTGCGGCGGCTTGGGCTTCAGCGCGAGGACCGCGCGGACCACGATGCCGAGGGAGCCCTCGGAGCCGACGAACAGCCGGGTGAGGTCGTAGCCCGCGACGCCCTTCGCGGTGCGGCGCCCGGTGGACAGCAGGCGGCCGTCGGCGAGGACGACGTCCAGGCCGAGGACGTACTCGGCGGTGACGCCGTACTTCACACAGCACAGTCCGCCCGAGCCCGTGCCGATGTTGCCGCCGATCGTGCACATCTCCCAGCTGGAGGGGTCCGGCGGGTAGTACAGGCCGTGCGCCTCGACCGCACGGGAGAGGGTCGCGTTGATCACGCCGGGCTCGACCACGGCGATGCGGTCGACGGGGCTGATCTCCAGGACGCGGTCCATCTTGACGAGGGAGAGCACGATGCAGCCGTCCGTGGCGTTCGCGGCGCCGGACAGGCCCGAGCGGGCGCCCTGCGGGACGACGGGGACGCGTAGTTCGGTGGCGGTGCGCATGACGTGCTGCACCTCCTCGACCGTGCGCGGCAGGACGACCACGGCCGGGGCGCCGGCCGGGCAGAAGCTCGCCATGTCGTGGGCGTAGGAGGCGGTGACGTCGGGGTCGATGAGGACGGCCTCGGCAGGCAGGCCGGCCAGGAGCCGGTCGGTGAGGTCGCCGGTCGCCTCGTCGCAGGATGCTTCGATACGGCTCATGATCACAGGGTCGCACTCACGGCCATCGGTGTGAACCCCGGACGCCCTCCGCTTGGGCCGCACCGATCAGCTCGTCATATTGACGCACAGTGAGCGTCATGGACAACCGACTGAGCGCGCCCGGTACGTCCCTGCTGCCCGAGCCGCCCGCCCCGCGCCGCTCCCGGCGGTGGCTGCGGCGGGTGCTGGTGGCCGCACTGGCGGGCGGTGTCGCCGCCGGCACGGTGCTGGCGCTGCTGCCCGAGGAGCAGCCGCGGCGGCACCGGGCGGTCCGGCCGCCCGCCGCCGGACCGCAGGCGCCGGCGGCACTGACGGCGCTGACGGCCGGGATGCCGGTCGCCCTGCCGCAGCTGACGGCGCTCATCGGGCAGCAGGAGCTCCGGGTGCGGGAGCGGCCCGGGGACGCGCAGGCCTGGGCCGTGCTGGGGACCGCCTACGTGGAGCGGGGACGCCGGGCGGCCGACGCCGCCGACTTCCCGCGGGCCGAGCAGGCGCTGCGCACCTCGCTGGAGGTGCGGGGCGGGGCGAACGCCGAGGCGCTGGACGGGCTGACCGCGCTGGCGCTGGCACGCCGGGACTTCACGGAGGCGAAACGTTACGGCGAGGAGGCGCTGAAGCTCACGCCCCGGCGGTGGTCGGCGTATCCGCAGCTGATCGATGCCTACAACGGGCTCGGCGACTACGAGGCGGCCCGGCGGTCCCTGGACAAGCTGATGGCGCTGCACACCGGCGCGGCGGTGCGGCCGGCCGTGATGGCGCAGGCGTCGGCGGTGTACCGGGACCGGGGCTGGCGCGAGGACGCGGTGGCCCAGCTGACGGACGCGGCGGCCGCCGCCCGCACCCCGGCCGAGCAGGCCGCCTACCTGGCCGGGCTCGGGCAGCTGGCCTGGGAGCGCGGGGACCTGCAGGACGCGCTGCGGCACTTCGAGGCGGCCGTACGCCTCGACCCCGACCAGCGGGCGGCGCCGGTGGGGCGGGCGAGGGTGCTGGCGGCGCTGGGCCGTACGGCCGAGGCGCTCACCGCCTATGAGACGGCCCTGGCCAGGCAGCCGAACCCGCGGTACACGCTGGAACTGGGCGAACTGTACGAGTCGCTGGGGCAGGACCGGCTCGCGGCCACGCAGTACACGCAGGTCAGGGAGGAGGCGCGGCGGGAGGCGGAGGGCGGGGTCGACGACGATCTGCTGATCGGCCAGTACGAGGCGGACCACGGGGACCCGGTGGAGGCCGTGGACCGGTTGCGGGACGAGTGGGACCGCCAGCCGGGCATCGAGGTGGCCGACGCGCTCGGCTGGGCGCTGCACCGGGCCGGTGAGGACGAGGAGGCGTTGGAGTACGCCTGCGTCGCCACGGACAAGACGAAGGGCGGCGGGGTGCGCAGTGCCCTGTACACCTTCCACCGGGGCATGATCGAGGACGAGCTGGAGGAGTACGGGCCCGCCCGCAGGCATCTGCAGGAGGCGCTGCGCATCAACCCGTACTTCTCGCCCCTCCTGGCCCCGGCGGCGCAGGCGGCCCTGCGCTCGCTGGGCGACGTCCCGGACGAGCCGGCGCCCAGCGAGTAGGGCCTGCCGCTACAGGTTGCCGCGCTTTTCCTGCTCGCGCTCGATCGCCTCGAACAGGGCCTTGAAGTTGCCCTTGCCGAAGCCCATCGAGCCGTGCCGCTCGATGATCTCGAAGAAGACGGTCGGCCGGTCCTGGACGGGCTTGGTGAAGATCTGCAGCAGGTAGCCGTCCTCGTCGCGGTCGGCGAGGATCTTCAGCTCGCGCAGGGTCTCGACGGGCACGCGGGTGTCGCCGACCCACTCGCCGAGGGTGTCGTAGTAGGAGTCGGGGGTGTTGAGGAACTCGACGCCGGCCGCGCGCATGGTGCGGACGGTCTGCACGATGTCGTTGGTGTTCAGCGCGACGTGCTGGACACCGGGGCCGCCGTAGAACTCCAGGTACTCGTCGATCTGCGACTTCTTCTTGGCGATCGCGGGCTCGTTGAGCGGGAACTTCACCTTGAGGGTGCCGTCCGCGACGACCTTCGACATCAGGGCGCTGTACTCGGTGGCGATGTCGTCGCCCACGAACTCCTTCATGTTCGTGAAGCCCAGGACGTTGTTGTAGAACGCGACCCACTCGTCCATCTTGCCGAGCTCGACGTTGCCGACGCAGTGGTCGATCGCCTGGAAGGTGCGCTGGGCCGGCGGCTCGACCATCGGCCGGGCGGTGACGAAGCCGGGGAGGTAGGGGCCGTCGTAACCGGAGCGGTCGACCAGGGTGTGGCGGGTCTCGCCGTAGGTGGCGATGGCGGCGAGGACGACGGTGCCGTGCTCGTCCTTCATCTCGTACGGCTCGGCGACGCTCGTCGCACCCTGCGCGATGGCGTGGGCGTACGCGGCACGGGCGTCCGGGACCTCGATGGCCAGGTCGATGACACCGTCGCCGTGGTCGGCCACGTGCTGGGCGAGGAAGTGGCCCCAGGTGGTGCTCGGCTTGATCACCGAGGTGAAGACGAACCGGGCGGAGCCGTTCTCGAGCACGTAACTGGCGGTCTCGCGGCTGCCGTTCTCCGGTCCGGAGTACGCGACGAGCTGCATGCCGAAGGCGGTGGAGTAGTAGTGCGCCGCCTGCTTGGCGTTGCCCACGGCGAAGACGACCGCGTCCATTCCCTTGACCGGGAAGGGGTCGGCCTGCCGGGCGGTGTCGGGAGTGTGCTGTGTGGTCTGCGTCATAGCGGAAGGGTGGCCCCGCTCTGCAAGGTGCGCAATAGTTCGCGTATTCACTGGGCAATCTGACCAGCGATACGACCGCGTCGGCAGCCTTTGTGTACAGGATGACCATCTCGGGGGTCCCATGGCGATCGATCATCTGGACGGGCGCATCATCGTGCTGCTGGCCCAGGAGCCGCGCATCGGTGTGCTGGAGATGTCCCGGCGGCTCGGGGTCGCCCGGGGCACGGTCCAGGCGCGCCTGGACCGGCTCCAGTCGAACGGGGTCATCCGCGGATTCGGCCCCCAGGTGGATCCGGCGGCCCTCGGCTACCCGGTCACCGCGTTCGCGACGCTGCAGATCCGGCAGGGCCAGGGGACCGACGTCCGGGCACACCTGTCGACCGTGCCCGAGGTGCTGGAGCTGCTCACGACCACCGGCAGCGGGGACATGCTGTGCCGGCTGGTGGCCCGCTCGAACGCCGATCTGCAACGGGTGATCGACCGGGTCGTCGGTTTCGACGGCATCGTCCGCGCCTCCACGACGATCGTCATGGAGAACCCCGTACCGCTGCGGATCATCCCGCTGGTGGAACAGGCGGCGGGCGAGGGCCGGGACAGGGACGGACGGGGCGGGAGCTAGCAGCTCGGGACGGAGCCCTTGTGCTTCTCCAGGGACACCAGGGAGTCGATCGCGCTCTTCAGTGTCGTCACCGGGACCAGGCGCAGGCCCTTCGGGAGTTCGGCCTTGGCGTCGGCGCACTCCGCCTTCGGCACCAGGAAGACGGTGGCTCCGTCCCGCCGCGCGGCCTGCGTCTTCAGGGCCACCCCGCCGACCGCGCCGACCTTGCCGGAGGCGTCGATCGTGCCCGTGCCGGCGATGGTGCGGCCCCCGGTGAGGTCGCCGCCGCCGCCGTCGCCGTCCAGCTTGTCGATGATCCCCAGGGTGAACAGCAGCCCCGCGCTCGGCCCGCCCACGTCCGCGAGCTTCAGCGTGGCCTTGACCTTGTCGGGACTGAGGTTCAGGTACTTCAGCGCCGCCTGGGTCGCCGCGTCCTGGGACTGCCGCATCTGCGCCTGGTTGTGCCGCTCGATCTCCTTGACGGTGTCACCGCTCGGGTAGACGGCGTCGCGGGGCATGACGGCCCGGTCGGTGCGGAACCAGTTGCCGATCACGTCGCTCAGGGAGATCCGGGCGTCCGGGCCGGTCGCCGCGATCGTGACCATCCGCAGCTGTCCCGCGGGCTCGCGCACCGGCGCGCCGGAGACGGTGATCACCGGAGTGCCCTTGTTCTCCCCGAGCACGTTCGCCGTCGACCCGGGCTGCGCCAGCGTGAACGGCAGCGGTGCGAACGCCGCCGTGGCGATCAGGGCCACGACGGGTACGGCGCAGACGGCGAGGGCCTGGGGGCGCGTGAGACGTGAGAGCACGGGATCAATCTAACGCGACACGCCCCGCACCCCCTGTGGCGCGTAGGCGGGTACAGGTCCCAGCTCATGCCCGGTACAGGTCCCGGCGCTCCCTGGTGAACCGGCGCAGCGCCTCCGGGAGCGGTTCGACGCCGATGCCCGGGCCCGTCGGGACCGGGAGGTGGCCGTCCCGCAGGACGAACGGCTCGGTGATGTCCTCGGCGAAGTAGCGGGAGGAGGCGGAGGTGTCGCCGGGCAGGGTGCAGCCGGGCAGCGCCGCCAGCGCCAGGTTCGGGGCGCGGCCGATGCCCGTCTCCAGCATGCCGCCGCACCACACCGGGACCCCGTGCGCGTGGGCCACGTCGTGCACCCGGCGGGCCTCCAGGTAGCCGCCGACCCGGGCGGGCTTGACGTTCACCACCCGGCAGGCGTCCATCGCGATCGCGGAGGCGGTGTCCCGGGCGTGGTGCAGGGACTCGTCCAGGCAGACGGGCGTCCGCAGACGCTGCTGGAGCCGGGCGTACGCGTGCAGGTTGTTCTCCTCCAGCGGCTCCTCGATCAGCAGCAGCCCGAAGTCGTCCAGCCGCCGCAGGTGCTCGGCGTCCGCGAGGGTGTAGGCGGTGTTGGCGTCGACCTGGAGGGGCAGCGCCCCGCCGAAGCGCTCGCGGACCGCCCGCACCGGCTCGACGTCCCAGCCGGGCTCGATCTTCAGCTTGATCCGGACATAGCCCTCGGCGAGGTAGCGCTCGACGTCGTCCAGCAGCTCCGGGACCGAGTTCTTGATGCCGACCGACACCCCTGCGGGCACCCGGTCCCGTACCGCGCCGAGGCAGGTCGCGAGCGGCATGCCGTACGCCCGCAGTTCGGCGTCCAGGACGGCCGTCTCCAGGGCCGCCTTGGCCAGCTCGTGCCCCTTCACCCCGGCTGTCGCCGGTGCGAGGGCGGCGGCGGTGGGGCGGGGCAGGGCCGCCGCGCGCGGGATCAGGAAGTCGCGCAGCACGATCTCGGCGCCGGCCACGAACTCCGAGCAGTACAGCGGCTCGGGGTCGGCCGCGAACTCCGACCAGCCCTCGGCCTCGTCCGTCACGACGTGCAGCAGGAAGGTGTCCTTCGTCGTCATCGTGCCGAAGGAGGTGCGGAAGGCGGTGACCAGGGGGATCGCGACGTGCACGATTTCGACGCGTTCGAGCTTCACGCGGCCTTCTCCGCCCGGGTCAGCGTGTACCAGCCGTCGCGCGACATCCCGGTGGCCCGGAAGCCGTCCGCGCAGGCCGTCAGGAACACCTCGCGCACCGCGTGCCGCCAGCGCAGCGCCTGCTCCGGGTCGGCGGCGCGCAGCTCGACGATGTCGTCGGGGACGCGGCACCACAGGTAGCGGTCGGCGAGGTCGCGCCGGACGAGCGGTCCGCCGTCGGGGGCGAGCCGGGCCACCGGTCCGTGGCCCTCGGGACCGGACGGGGCGGGGGGCGCCCCGAGCCGCCAGGTCACGGTCAGCCGGTCGCTCTCGTCGCCGTCGTTCACGCCGTCGGTCATGGGGCCGTAGAAGTCGACCAGGTACTCGGTGCCGACGGCCCCCAGCTTGACCAGGTTGAAGCGGGCGTTGCGGCCGACCAGCGGGTCGAAGGTCCAGCGCATGCTGCGGGCGCCCAGGGCCAGGGCCCAGTCGCGCTGGGCCAGCTTCACGGCGTGCCCGAGGCCCCGCTCGGCGGCGGCCACCAGCGAGTACGTGCTCCGCTCGGGGCCGAGGACGGCGACGGACGCGCCGACGAGCCGCCGCCCGTCGTGCGCGGCGTGCACGGCGCCACCGGCGTGCACCAGGCTGTGCAGGACCTCGGCCGGGTAGGGCGGGGCGCTGCGGGACGTCCGCCAGACGTCGCTGAAGTAATCGGCCACGGCCGCGAGGGAGGCGACGTCGTGGACGGTACGGATGGTGACTCCTGCTGTCATGGCACGAGTCTCGAAGGAGCCGGCCCCGGCCGTGTTGTGCGAGCGGCCAAGGCATGCGTACGTTCGTTTGGCCATCCGCCAACAGTCTTCCGGGGACCCTCATGGACGCCTGCACCCTCGGCGACCTCCTCGACGTCGTCGGCGGCCCTGCCCTGCGGCTGCACACCGCGCCCGCCGGGCAGGCCGTCCCGGTCACCGAGGCGGTGCTGTACGACGGCCGCACCCCGCTCCCCCGCACGCCGGGCGCGCTGCTGCTCGCGGTCGGCGTGCCGGCGGCCCAGGCCGGACCGCTGCTGCGGGCCGCCGCCGAGGCCGGGATGACCGGGGTGGTGGTGCGCGGCGCGGACGGCCCGGTGGCGCAGGCGGAGGCGCACGGCGTGGCCCTGCTGTCCGTCGCCGAGGACGCCGCCTGGCACCACGTGCACCTGCTGCTGGTGTCGGCCGTCACCGCCGGACCCGGCACCTCCGTCACCGCCGACACCGGGCTCGGCGACCTGTTCGCGCTGGCCGACGCGATCGCGACGGCGACCGGCGGGGCCACCGCCGTCGAGGACCCCCGGCAGCGGCTCCTCGCCTACTCGACCGTCGCCGGGCAGCCGGTGGACGAGGACCGCCGGCAGAGCATCCTCGGCCGCCAGGTGCCGGCCAGCGCGGAGAACACCGAGCAGTACCGGCGGCTGTTCGCCGCCGACCGCCCGCTGCGGCTGCCCGCGCTGTCCGGCGCGGACCTGCCCCGGCTCGCGATGCCGGTGCGGGCCGGCGGGGAGACGCTGGGCTCGGTGTGGGTGGTCGACGGCGGCACGCTCGCCCCCGACGCCGAGGACACCCTCGCCCAGGGCGCCTCCACGGCCGCGCTCCTGCTGCTGCGGGCGCGGGCGGCACGGGAGCTGGCCCGGCACCGGGGCAGCGACCTGCTGCGCCGGCTGCTGGACGGCACGGCACCGGACGCGCCGACGGCCGCCGCCCGCCTGGGTGTCGACGGCCCGGCCCGGGTCGCCGCCTTCGTGCTGGACTCCGCCGCGAGCGTCCCGGACGCCGAACGCACGGCGCTGCGCCTGCTGGACGTCGTACGCCTGCAGTGCGAGGCGCGTTACGGCCGGCACGCGGGCGTGCTCGTGGACGGGGTGGTGTACGCGGTGCTGCCCGGGCCCGGCGAGCGGCACCGCAGGCTCGCCGAGGACATCGTGGCGCGGGCCGGGCAGGCGCTGCGGGTGCCGGTGCGGGCGGCGCTCGGCGAACCGGTGCCGGGCGCGGACGGCCTCGCGGACTCCCGGGCGGACGCGGACCTGGTGCTGCGGGTGCTGGACGCGCAACTGCCGGTGGCCACGGTGGAGGAGGTACGGGCGCGGGTGACCCTGCTCCGCCTCGGCGAAGTCATGGGCGAGCGCCGCGAGTTGAACGCGGGCGCCTGGCGCCGGGTACTGGCGTACGACGCCGGTCACGGCACGGAGTACGCCCGCACACTGGTCTGCTGGTTCGACGCGGGCTGCGACATGGCGGGCGCGGCGAAGCTGCTCGCCGTCCACCCCAACACCTGCCGCTACCGGCTCAGGCAGCTCCAGCAGCACGCCGAGGTCGATCTGGACGACCCCGACGAACGGCTGGTGCTGTGGCTCCAGTTGCGGACGCTGGCCGGACTCCGCGCAACCACGCGCTGAGCCCGTCCGCGCACCGCTCCAGGTGCTCCACGGGGACGTACTCCCCCGCCGTGTGAGCCAGGGAGGGGTCCCCGGGGCCGTAGTTGAGCGCGGGCACGCCGAGCGCGGCGAACCGGGCCACGTCGGTCCAGCCCAGCTTGGGCCGGGGCGCGGCACCGAGGGCCGCCACGAGGTCGCCGACCCGGTCCAGGTGGGGCAGGGCGCCGGGGACGACCTCGGTGACCCGGACGTCGTACTCGGGGAAGAGCCCCCGCACGTACGCCTCCGCCTCCCGCGGCGAACGGCTGGGAGCGAAACGGTGGTTGACGGTGATCCGGCACTCGTCGGGGACGACGTTCCCGGCAACCCCGGCCCGTACGGCGACGGCGCTCAGCCCCTCCCGGTACTCCAGCCCGTCGATCACGACCCGCTCGGGGGTGTGCTCGTCGAGGCGCTGCAGCACCCGGCCCGCCTTGTGGGCGGCGTTGACGCCCTTCCAGGCGCGGGCGGTGTGCGCACGGGCGCCCTCGACCACGATGTCGGCGGTGAGGATGCCCTGGCAGCCGGCCTCCACGCCGGCGTCGGAGGGTTCCATGAGGATCGCCAGGTCGGCGTCGAGCAGGTCGGGCCGCGCGGCGCCGATGCGGGCGAGCCCGTTCCGGTCGCCTTCCACC
Organism: Streptomyces sp. NPDC051133; assembly: GCF_040682635.1. NCBI lineage: Bacteria > Bacillati > Actinomycetota > Actinomycetes > Kitasatosporales > Streptomycetaceae > Streptomyces > Streptomyces sp. NPDC051133. Next base: position 94,286 of record NZ_JBFBBK010000004.1, on the reverse strand, counting down.
TCCTCGCACTCGTAGAAGACGTAGGTGAGGTCGCGGCCGGGGTCGTCGAGGCCGGCGGCGAGCCGCAGGGCGACGGCGACCCCGCCCTTCATGTCGCAGGCGCCGAGCCCGTACACCCGGCCGTCGGCGAGCCGCGAGGGCAGGTTCCCGGCGGCCGGAACGGTGTCCAGGTGGCCGGCGACCACGACCCGCTCCGGGCGGCCGAGGCCGGTGCGGGCGACGACCGAGTCACCGATCCGGTCCACGGCGAGGTGGGGCAGTGCGCGCAAGGAGGTCTCGACGGCGTCCGCGATCCGTCCCTCCCGCCCGCTCTCGGAGGGCAGGTCGACGAGGGCACGGGTGAGGGTGACGAGGTCGGCGGTGAGGTCGAGGGTGCTCATGCGGGGTCCTGGGGCCGGTCGCGCGCGGGGTCCTGAAGCCGGTGGAACTGGGAGTGCCGGATGCCGTAGGGGCCGTAGAGGCCGTAGACGATCAGTGCGGGCGCCCCGACGGCTTGCCGCCGCCTGGGCGCGGCCCACCGCGTCGTCCTCGCTCCGGCCCCCGGCCGACTGTCGGCTCTCTCCATGCCACTGCTTCCCTCCGCCTCCGGGCTGGGTATGCCCCTTGATGATGCGGAGGGGCGAGGCGGGGGTGGTGGAAGGATAGGCCAAAGGTCGCGGGGTGGAATTGGCGGGTCGGCCAAAGGGACGGACGGGCGGGTCGGCGCCAGGCGGTGGGCGGCCGCGCCCGCTCAGCGCAGGGCTTCCGCCACCTCGCGTGCCGCCTCCACCACACGCGGCCCCACCCTCTCCGGGACGGAGTCCGCGAGCATCACCACTCCGACGCTGCCCTCGACCCCGGTCACCCCGACCAGCGGCGCCGCGGCCCCACTGGCCCCAGCCTCCAACTCGCCGTGCGTGAGCGTGTATCCGGGATCGGCTGACGGCGCCTGCCGCGCGGCGAGAATCGCCCTGCCCGCGGCCCCCCGGTCCAACGGATGGCGGAATCCCGCCCGGTACGCCACGTGATAGTCCGTCCACGTCGGCTCGACCACCGCTACGGCCAACGCCTCGGTGCCGTCCACCAGCGTCAGATGCGCCGTCGCCCCTATGTCCTCGGCCAGCGACCGCAGCGCCGGCAACGCGGCCTCCCGTACCAGCGGGTGCACCTGCCGCCCGAGCCGCAGCACCCCGAGCCCGACCCGGGCTCGCCCGCCCAGATCACGTCGTACGAGCGCATGCTGTTCCAGCGTGGCGAGCAACCGGTACACCACGGTCCGGTTCACGCCCAGTTTCGTGGACAACTCGGTGACGGTCAGCCCGTGGTCCGTGTCGGCCAGCAGCTTGAGGACACGCAGTCCCCGGTCGAGCGTCTGAGAGGTCTCCGCGGTCACGACGCCCACTCCTTCGGCGGTGAGGTCGGCGGACCGCTGAGCGAGATTGCGTCACCGAGTCCCGTCGGCGACGCGCTTCAGAGGCCGCCGATCGGCAGGAAGGCCCGGCGGCTCCGGGCATGTCGCTTCACGGCTGCGCTCCGCGGCGGCGCTGCCACGGGGCGTGTGCGTAGCCGGACAGTAGCGAAGGCGGTTCGCTGAGCGGAAGCCTCCGTCCAGAATCCGGGCAAGGCCAGATCCGGCCTGCCTCAGTTCGTCCGGATACGAGCAGGCCCCAGGAACTGACACGCGCCACGTACCGCGGAGGGGAAACGCTGCCGGTCGCCGCCGGTCCCGCCGGATCCCGCGGCGCGTCACCGCATGCGCGTGGAGCGTCACTGATGCGCGTGGAGCGTCACCGCATGCGCGTGGCCCACTCCTGCACCTTGGAGATGCGCTGCCTGAGCTGTCCCGCCGTGGCCTCCGCGCTCGGCGGACCGCCGCACACCCGGCGCAGCTCGGTGTGGATCACCCCGTGCGGCTTGCCGCTCTGGTGGACGTAGGCGCTCACGAGGGTGTTGAGCCGCTTGCGCAGCTCCATCATCTCCTTGTGGCTGACCACCGGCCGCCGCTCGGCGGGCAGCTCCAGCAGGTCGGCCTCGGTGTCCGGCTTCTTCTTGCTGTGCGCGATCTGCCGGGCCTGCCGCTTCTGCAGCAGCAACTGCACCTGATCGGGCTCCAGGAGACCGGGGATGCCGAGGTAGTCCTGCTCCTCCTCGCTGCCCGGGTGGGCCTGCATGCCGAACTCCGCGCCGTCGTAGAGCACCCGGTCGAAGACGGCCTCGGACTCCAGCGCCTCGAAGGAGAACTGTTCCTGCTCGCCGGTGTCCTCGTCCTGCTGCTTGTTCGCCTCCTCCATCTCCTTCTCGGATTCGGCGTACGGGTCCTCCTCGCCCTCCTTCTTCGGCTTGTCGAGGGCGTGGTCCCGTTCCTTCTCCATCTCGTTGGCGAAGGTCAGCAGATCGGGCACGGTCGGCAGGAACACGGACGCGGTCTCGCCGCGCCGCCGGGACCGCACGAAACGCCCGACGGCCTGGGCGAAGAAGAGGGGGGTCGAGATGGTCGTGGCGTACACGCCGACCGCGAGCCGCGGCACGTCGACGCCCTCGGACACCATGCGCACCGCGACCATCCACCGGTCGTTGCTCTCGCTGAAGTCGTCGATCCGCTTCGAGGCCCCGGCGTCGTCGGACAGCACGAGCGTGGCCTTCGTACCCGTGATCTCCCGGATGAGCTTGGCGTAGGCGCGGGCGGAGTCCTGGTCGGAGGCGATGACGAGGGCGCCGGCGTCCGGGATGGCCTTGCGGACCTCGGTCAGCCGCTGGTCGGCGGCGCGCAGCACGCTGGGCATCCACTCACCGCGCGGATCCAGCGCCGTACGCCACGCCTGGCTGACCGCGTCCTTGGTCATCGGCTCGCCGAGCCGGGCGGCGATCTCGTCACCGGCCTTGGTGCGCCAGCGCATGTTGCCGCTGTAGGAGAGGAAGATGACCGGGCGGACGACGTGGTCGGCGAGCGCGTTGCCGTATCCGTACGTGTAGTCGGCGGCGGACCGCCGGATGCCGGCGTTGTCCTCCTCGTACGTCACGAAGGGGATGGGGTTGGTGTCGGACCTGAACGGCGTACCGGTCAGCGCGAGCCGGCGCGTGGCGGGCTCGAAGGCCTCCAGGCAGGCCTCGCCCCAGGACTTGGAGTCGCCGGCGTGGTGGATCTCGTCGAGGATGACGAGGGTCTTGCGCTGCTCGACCCGGTTGCGGTGCAGCATCGGGCGCACGCCCACACCGGCGTAGGTGACGGCGACCCCGTCGTAGTCCCGGCCGAGCGGCCCGGCGCTGTACTCGGGGTCGAGCTTGATCCCTATCCGCGCGGCCGCCTCCGCCCACTGCTTCTTCAGGTGCTCGGTCGGCGCGACCACGGTCACCTGCTGCACGACGTGGTGGTGCAGCAGCCAGGAGGCGAGCGTCAGCGCGAAGGTCGTCTTGCCGGCGCCGGGGGTGGCGACGGCGAGGAAGTCACGCGGCTGCTCCTGGATGTACTTCTCCATCGCCCCCTGCTGCCAGGCGCGCAGCTTGCTGGCGGTACCCCAGGGGGCCCGGCCCGGGAAGGCGGGCGAGAGGTGGTGGGAGTGGGTGGAGGAGGAAGCGGCGGTGGTAGTCACGGTCTCCGTGCATTGGGTCGGCGGCTACGTATGACAACCGGGCCACCCTACCGGCGGCGCACCCCCGTCAACGCCCGGACAAGGCCGGGTCACCCCCGGGTGGGACCCACGTCACAGCCCCGCCGGTACGGCGGTACGGCGGTACGGCGGTACGGCGGTACGGGCGGTACGGCTCACCGCATCGGTACGTCCGTGCGGCTCACCGCTCCCGCAGTCGTCGCGTCACCCAGGCCCCCACCAGCGCCACCGCGGCCATCGGCAGGAAGACGGCCAGGAAGGCGGCCGGGCGGGTGCCGTCGGCGGCCGTCGCCGCGGTGGCCGCCGCGGTGCCGCCGCCCAGGGCTGCGAAGGCCGCGCCGGTACCGGCGAGCAGGACGACGTTCGACAGGGCGTCGGAGATCTGGAGGGCGGCGGAGTTGGCGCCGGCCGCTTCGGGGGCGGACAGCTGGAGCAGCAACACGCTGGTGGAGGAGATCACCAGGCCCATGCCGAAGCAGCCGAAGGCCCAGGCGACGGCGACGGTCCAGACGGGGACGGAGTGCACGAGGACACCGGGCGCCGTGACGATCGCGGCGGCGACCAGCACCATCCCGAAGGTCATCAGCCGTTCCCGGTACGGCTCCACGCGCGAGCGGGACTGCACCCAGGAGCCCAGCGCCCAGGTGCCGCCGCCCGCGGCCAGGGAGAACCCGGCGAGCGTCGGCGACAGTCCGCGCTGGGTGACCAGCATGAGCGGGACGAAGGACTCGGCGGCGATGAAGGAACCTGCGGACAGCCCGCGCAACAGCACCACGGAGGGCAGACCGCGGGCCGCCCGGTAGGTGCCGCGCGGGAGGAGACCGAGGACGGCGGGCACCAGCAGGGCGGCACCGGCCAGGCCCGGCAGCACGGAGAGGGGGCGCAGGTCCTGGGCGGCGTACTGGAGGAGACCGGCGCCGAGGGAGATGCCGAGGGCGAGCCGGATGCGCCGGCGGTCGAAGGAGCCGGAGCCCGCCTCCCCGCCCACCGGCCCGGACGCCCTGCGCCGTATCTGCGGCAGGGCGAGGGCGAGCGGGAACACGACGAGGGCGGGGATGCCGAGGAAGACCCACCGCCAGCCGAGGTGCTCGGTGACGGCGCCCGCGGCGAGCGGGCCGACGATGGAGGGCACCACCCAGCCGGCGGCGAAGGCCGCCATGATCGCGGGGCGCAGCCGCTCGGGGTAGGCGCGCCCGACGACGACGTACAGGGCGACGATGACCAGTCCGCCGCCGAATCCCTGGACGGCCCGCCCGAGGATGAACACCCACATGGACTGCGCGGTCCCGGCGACGACCAGGCCCGCGGCGAAGGCGCCGATCCCCGTGGTCAGCGACCCGAGGGGCCCCTTGCGGTCCGACCACTGCCCGGAGAGGACCATGCCGAGCAGGCTGGTGGTGAAGTACCCGGAGAAGGCGAAGGCGTACAACGCCACACCGTCCAGCTCCCGGGCCGCGACGGGCATGGCGGTGCCGACGGCGGTGGCCTCGAAGGCGATGAGGAGGACGACGGAGACGATGCCGACACTGAGGGCCCGGTACGACCGGCTCAGCACACCGCCGTCCCTCTCGACGGCTGGGTCCACGACAGCGGCGTCACGGGATTCAAGGGCACTCATGGTCGTCAGAGTAAGCCCCGCAACCGAGTTTGACCCCTGTCACGAGACCGACCACCCCTGCGACCTTGGTCGTACACCCCGCGCCCCCTGTGAACGCCACATGGCAGTCACATTGCAGCCCCCGCCGTCCCCTTGAACCCCTCGGACGCCCCGGCCTACGGTCATTCACACGAACACGGCCGTGTGCCCGAGTGGTTTAGGGGCTCGCCTGCAAAGCGAGTTACGTGGGTTCGATTCCCGCCACGGCCTCTGGAGTCTTGACCAGGCCAAAGGAAAGGGCGGCGCCCCGCAGGGGGTACCGCCCTACTGGCCGTCTGCATGACTTCGGGTTAGGCGAGCGCTACAGCCGACCACCACCTTGCTGCTGTATGCCGCCCGGCTATTTGCCACCCGTGTCGTTGCCCGGCTTGCCACCTGGCATGCCCCCGCCCGGCGTGCCGCCACCCGGCGTGCCCCCGCCCGGCGTACCCCCACCCGGCGTACCCCCACCCGGCGTACCCCCACCCGGCGTGCCACCACCCGGCGTACCCCCGCCCGGCGTACCCCCGCCCGGCGTGCCGCCACCCGGCGTGCCGCCACCCGGCGTGCTGTTTGGGCGGTTGCCGAAGTTGCAGGTTGCGCCTGTCTGGCAGATGACCACAGGGCCATTGTTGCGACCGCTGTTGCGGCCGCTGTTGCGACCGTTTTTACTGCCGTTGTTTCGACCGTTATTGGACCGGCCGTTACAGTACTTGTTGTTGCTGTTCTTGCATGACCAATCCGGGACACGCTGCTGTGCCGTCACCACTTGCCGTGCGCCGGGTTGTTGCGCCGACGCAGACGCATTGTCGAGAACCCCGCCCATGAGTAGGGGCGGTATTGCCAGACCGGCAACGATGAGACTCCTGCGCATGAGTTGACTCCTCGCGGCGCATCGATCTCTTGAAGAAGGCCGAGGCTGAGCCTCGCCAGCCGAAAACCGCTCGCGGTTACACCACCACTGGTCAACCACCCACGTTACTACTCGCAGACCGGGCTGCCCAACGCTGGGAATACGCAATGCGGTTGAGCGATAAATAGGTCCCGGTTCAACGACAACACCGCAGTGGCCGCCCTAGAGAACCCCGCCCCGTTCGTCCTGAAAGAGTTCCGTCCAGTAGTGCCAGGGTGTGCGTGGCGTGGTGGGGTCCACTGTCGACAGGGTGTGGAGCATGGCCGCGGCGAGGTGGTCGTAGGCCGTCGTGGTCAGTTCGTGGCGCAGGTGGGCGTCGATCGTGCGCTCGTGGTGCAGGAGCCAGAGCGTGTAGGCGAGGGTGGAGACGTCGGTGTTGAGGGGGTGGAGCGTCGCCTCCGGTTCGCTGAAGGTCAGGACCGCGCCCGTTCTGCCGTCCACCACCAGGCTGTTGTCCCCGACCAGGTGGCCGAGGCGGATCAGGTGGTCGCAGTGGGCTGGGAGGTCGGAGAGCGGGCAGTCGCCCGGCTCGTCGGCCATGTACTCCCGCAGCGTCGGCAGCGGGACGTCCGTGTCGGCGTGGAAGAGGACCGCCTCCTCGGGCAGCCCCGTCTCCCGCAGGAAGCGGCGGGTCGGCTCGTGGGTGAGCGTCGGCGGGAAGTCGACCTCTTCGAAACGGGCCACTCTGTTGTGCCCGAACTCTTGATCCAGCACGCGCGCGGGGACGTCCAGGGTGAGCCCGGACGCCGTGCCGGGGCCGGCGGCGAGGGAGAGGGGGCGGATCAGGGCCGCCGCCTTCCAGTAGGGCGGGACCTCGCCGCCCGTGCCCTCCTCGAAGAGGGAGAGCAGACGGCGGGTCGCCTCGGCCGCCGTCTCGGGGCCGTACCGGCCGGCCAGGGAGGCGAAACGGCCGCGCAGACCCGCCAGTTCCTCGGTGACCGCGGCGAAGCGCAGCAGCGTGTCCAGGGAGGGCGCGAAGGGGCGGGCACCGGACGGGTCGAAGAGGTAGGCCGTCGTCAGCTCGCCCGTGACCCCGTCGAGCAGGATCGACTCGCGCTCCATGCCGGCCGGGTTCAGCAGTTCACCGATCACCAGCCGGTCCCGCAGCTCGGCGGCCACCCGGAACGGGGCCTCCGCGGCGTCGGCGAACTTGCGCAGGCCGTGCGTGCGGAGGGGGGAGAAGGTCAGCAGGTCGGTCTGCGTGGGCAGCCCGGAGTCAGTGAGCAGGCCGCGCGTCGGCGCGTGCGTGACGTAGCGGTCCAGCTCCGCCTCGGTCAGCGTGATCGCCGGAATCCCGGCGTCGGTCGTGCTCATCGCTCCCCCGCGATCTTCCCCGTCGGTGCACGTCGAGTCCGTGGGCGCCACTGCCCCCACCACTCGGCACACTACGCCGCCCCACTGACAACGGGGCTCGACGGAAGGGACGCCGGACGGCCCGCGCGCGTTCCCCGCGCCTCACGTGAAAACTCACGGAAAACCTCACGTGAGACCTGACGCGAGACCTCACGTGAAGTAGACGCCGCCCAGTACGACGGCCAGGGCCGCCACGAGGAACAGCAGGACCCAGAAGAAGAGCTTGCCCACGCTCGGCGGGGGCTCGTAGCGCGGCTCGTACGAAGGCTGCGCAGTCGTCTGCGAGGCTTGCGGGGGCTGCGAGGGCTGTGGGGCCTGCGGGTTCTGCGGGCTCTCTTGCGTGCTCACTGGGCCGTCACCACTGCTGCTTGCGGGCGGATCGGAAGGCGGTTGACCGGGCGGCCGGTGGCCGCGCGGACGGCGGAGGCGATCGCGGCCGGTGCCGTCACCACCGGGACCGCGCTGACCGACTTGGCGCCGAAGGGCGCGACGACGTCCCGCTCCTCGACGAGTTTGACGATCCGGATGTCCGGCGCGTCCAGGGCGGTCGGCAGGGCGTACCCGGTCAGGTCGGGATGGCGGATCAGACCGCGCGGGGTGCGCAGGTTCTCCGTGAGCGCGATGCCCACGCCCTGGGTGACGCCGGCCTCGATACGGGCGGCGAGCTGGGCCGGGTTCAGGATCCGGCCCACGTCCTGCGCCACCGCCAGCTCGACCACCCGGACCGAGCCCAGCTCGATGTCGACGTCCACCACCGCGCGGATGGCGCAGAAGGCCAGCCCCACGAAGGCGTCGCCCTGGCCGGCGGCGTTCAGCGGCTCGGTGGGGTGCGGGCGGCACTGGGCCGTGGCCCACAGTTCCTTGCCGTCCATCGCCTCCGTGACGGTGGTCGACAGCACACCGTCGTACGAGGTGATCTTGCCGTCGGTGATCTGCAGCAGCTCCGTCGACATGCCAAACTTGTGCGCGAGCGGCTGGAGGAGCTGGGTGCGGACCATCTTCGCCGCGCGCTCCACCGCGCCGCCCGACACCCAGGTGTGCCGCCCCCGGCAGCCCGCGCCGGCCGGCGGCTGGTCGGTGTCGACCGGGGCGACGTGGACCTCTTCGATGCCGAGGGTCTCCTGGACGATCTGCCGGGCGAGGGTGGTGAAGCCCTGGCCGGTCTCCACGGCAGCGCAGAGGACGGTGGCGACGCCGTCGTGGACCTTGACGGTCGCCGTGGACACCTCGTCGGCGCCCTCCGCGCCGAGCATGTGCACCATGCCCAGGCCGTAGCCGACGCCCCGGCGCACCGCACCCGGCTCGCCCGCGCCCTCGGGGCCGCCGGGCAGCAGCCACTCGTCCTCGGGCGTGTCCTTCGGGAGGGCGGGGAGCGGGAAGTCCCGCACCGTCTGGAGGAGTTCGGCCACCGGGGCGGGACAGGTCACCGTCTGGCCGATCGGGAGGACGTCCCCGGTCGCGAGGACGTTGCGCAGCCGCACCTCGGCCGGGTCCAGCCCCAGCTTCTTCGCCAGCTTGTCCATCTGCGCCTCGTAGGCGGCGCACACCTGCATCGCACCCTCGCCGCGCACATGGCCGGAGGGCGGGTTGTTGGTGCGTACGGCCCAGCCCTCGATGAAGGCGTTCGGGACGACGTACGGGCCGCACGCGAAGGAGACGGCGGCGGCCAGGGACTCGGAGGAGGCGTCGGCGTACGCGCCCGCGTCCAGCAGGATCTGCGCCTCCACCTTCACCAGCTTGCCGTCGCCGTCGGCGTGGTGGCGGTAGCGCAGCAGGGTGGGGTGGCGGTGGGCGTGGCCGAGGAAGGACTCCTCGCGGGTCGCCGTCAGCTTCACCGGGCAGCCGGTCCGCAGGGCGAGCAGGCCGAGCGGGAGCTGGAAGCCCTGGTCCTCGCGGTCGGCCGTGGCGCCGGGCACCCCCGTGACCACGATCTTCACCTGATCGGGGGACAGGCCGTAGCAGGCGGCGGCCGTGTTGCGGTCGGCGTGCGGGTCGGTGGAGGCCAGGTACAGCTCCACCCCGCCGTCCGGGCGCGGCACGGCGAGGCCGGCCTCGGCGCCGATCGGGGCCGGGTCCTGGCGCCCTATGCGGTACAGGCCCTCGACGACGACCTCGCCGGCCGCCTCCGGGTCGCCGTGGTGCAGCGGGATGTGCCGGATCAGGTTGCCGTCGGGGTGCAGCGGCTCGGCCTCGAAGGCCTGCTCGGGATCGGTGACGGGGTCGAGGAGTTCGTACTCGACGATGACGGCGGCGGCGGCCATCCGCGCGGTGTCCGGGTGGTCGGCGGCGACGGCGGCGATGGGCTCGCCGTGGTGCCGTACGACCTCGGAGGCGAACACCGGGCGGTCGGGCGTGCCCCGGCCGTGGCGGGGCGTGCCGGGCACGTCCTCGTGGGTGACGACGGCGCGTACGCCGGGCATCTCACGCGCGTGGGTCGTGTCGATGGAGACGATGCGCGCGTGCGCGTGCGGGGAGCGCAGGACGGCCGCCCAGAGCAGGCCCTCGGCCCACAGGTCGGCCGCGTACGGGAAGGTGCCCTCGGTCTTGGCGCGGGCGTCGGCGTGCGGCAGCGAGGCGCCGAGGCCGTGCGGCCAGACGTCGGCCTCGGGGGCCGCTTCCGCGGCGGTGGTCGCCGTGGCGGCTTCGTTGCTCACCCCTGGCCTCCGTCCTGGCCGTAGTGCGGGTCGTGCGGGCCGTGCGGATCGTGCGGTCCCGGGGTGCCGTACGGGTCGGGCGAGCCGTACGGGTCCGGTGTGCCGCCGTAGCCGCCGGGAGGGGCGTGGGGCGTGTCGAACGCGCCCGGTGCCTCGAACGCCGACGGGTTGACGCCGCCGGAGCCGGGGCCCGCCTGGTGCGGAATGCGCGCCTCCTCCGCGTCCGTGCCGGGAGCGGCGTGCGACGCCTCGCGTTCGGAGACGACCTCCTTGACGGCCTCCACTACGCCCCGGTAGCCGGAGCAGCGGCACAGGTTGCCGCACAGCGCCTGGCGGGTCTCCAGCTCGGTCGGCGCGGGGTTGCCCTCCAGCAGGTCGTGCACGGTCATCGCCATGCCCGGCACGCAGAAGCCGCACTGCACGGCGCCGCAGCGGGCGAGCGCGCGCTGCACGTCCGAGGGCTGTCCGTCGACGGCCAGGCCCTCGACCGTACGCACCTCGCTGCCGGCCGCGGTGACCGCCGGCACCAGGCAGGAGGCCACCAGGCGTCCGTCGACCTGCACGTTGCAGGCACCGCACTCGCCCTGCGAGCAGCCGTCCTTGGCGCCGGCGAGACCGAGGCGCTCGCGCAGGACGTAGAGCAGCGACTCGCCGATCCAGGCGTCGGTGACGGGGCGGTCGGCGCCGTTGACGCGCAGGACGTACGAGGCGAGGGGGTGGTCGTCGTGCGGGGGCAGCGGCGCGTGGTGCTCCTCCGCGGCGGCCTCGTGCGGGGCCACGGGGTGGTCGCCGGCGGTCTCGGCGGTGTCGGCGCTGTCCTCGGGCGTGTCGTCCGACGGGGGGACGGCGCCCTCGGAGGCGTCCGGGACGTCGGTGCCGTCGGTGCCGTCGGCCGGGTGTCCGGGTGCGGTGGCTTCGGCCGCGGCTGTCTCGGGTGCGGCCGCTTCGGCCGGGTCCTGCGGTGCCTGCGTGCCGGTGGCGGCCGGGGCGGCGGCAGCGGCGGCCGTGTGCGCGGCCTGAGGGGCCGCAGCGCCGGCCGCGGAGTCCGCGGGCTCCTCGTGGCCTGCCGGGCCGTCAGCGGGGCGCTCAGGGGCTTCCGCGGGGCCGTGGGCGTCCGCGTCCGGCGCCGCCGCGGTCGTCCGCGTGCGCCGGCCCTGACCGGCGTCCGGGTGACCGGACTCGGCGTAACCGGCGCCCGGGTGACCGGGCTCCGCCTGCCGCGGCTCTCCCTGCTCCGGCTCCGCGTGACCGGCCGCGACGTGCCCGTAGGGCTCCCCCGGCCCGTACCCGTCGTCCGGCGCGTACCCCTCGTCCGGCCCGTACCCGTCGTCCGGCGCGTACTCCTCCGGTGCCGCGCCGCCCGCGGGATGCGCGCCGGTGTGGTCGGGGACGGGGCCGCCGGGGTGGGCCGGGGCCTGGGGGTCCGCGGGGCCGTCCCAGGGGTGGCCCGCGTCCTCCGTCGCCCAGGGGGCGGGCGCGCCGCCTGGCAGGGTGGCCGGCGGGGTGCCGCCCCACTGCTCGACCAGGGACGAGGTGGTGAACTCGCCGGACTCGTCCGGGAGATCGCCGCCGGCGACGGGGATGGACCACTGCCCGGTGACGTCGTGCCCGGGTGCGGCCGGGGCCGCGGGCTCCTCGAAGGTCCAGTGCTGGGTCGCGCCGGGCTGGTAGGTGAACCGGTCGTCCGCGCCCTGTCCGGCGCCCGCGGGCGCGGCGTTCGGGTCGGGCCACTGGGGTCCGTCGGCGGGCGCGCTCCAGGTGCCGGTGGCGGCGGGGTCGGCGGTGCCGGGGGCGACCGCTATCTGCGGCGGCACATAGCCGTGTCCCGGTGCGGCCAGCGGGCTGTCGCCGTTCAGCAGGGCGTCGATGCCGCCCTCGGGGAGCTTGACGAACGCGGTGGCGCCGTCGTCGTAGTCGCCCTGGGGCAGCGGGTTCCAGCGCCCGCCGCCCTGGGGCGTGCCCTCTCCGTGCTGGTCGTCGGTCACGACAGCGCCCTCCCCAGTGCTCGTCGGGCCAGTGCGGCGACGGTGCGCCGCAGGTGCAGTACGGCAGGCGGAAGCGGGGTCACCGAGCCGTCGGGCTCCGGTGCCGGATCCGGGATGCAGGCCGCGGCCACGTACTCGCCGAAGGCGTTCAGGGCCTCCGGGACGAGCGCGCGGTCGTTGTCCCAGTCGATCAGCTGGGCGACCCACTGCTCGGCCTCCAGGGGCCGCAGCGGCATCGGCGCTATGGCACCGACGGCGCACCGCACCCCGCGCCGGGCGGGGTCGAGGACGAGGGCCACGGAGGCCAGCGCGCGGCCCGGGCCGGTGCGTCCGGTGGCCTTCAGGAAGACCTGCGGGGCGTGCAGCAGCGGCACGCGCACGAAGCCGATGAGTTCCCCGCCGTGCAGCATCTCCACGCCGGCCAGCAGGTGCGACACCGGGATCTCCCGGCGGGCTCCGCCCTGGCCCGCGATGATCAGCGTCGCCTCCAGGGCGGCCAGCACCGGCAGCGCGTCCCCGGTCGGGGCGGCCGAGGCGATGTTGCCGCCCAGGGTGCCCGCGTTGCGGATGTGCGGCGGGCCGGCCGCGCGCGCGGCGGCGGCGAGCGCCGGGATCAGGGCCGCGAAGTCGGGGCGGCCCATACGCGCGTGCGTGAGGCCCGCGCCGAGCAGCGCGTGGCCGTCCTGGTACTGCCAGCCGCGGATCTCGCTGATCCGCCCGAGGCCCACCAGGGCGGCGGGCCTGAGCTGTCCGGAGTTGACGGCGGCCATGAGGTCGGTGCCACCCGCCACCGGAACGGCCGTGGGCATGGCGGTGAGGGCCGCCACGGCCTCGTCCAGTGTCGTGGGCAGCGTGACGGCCTGCGCCGCCTGCGGTGCGTGCGTGGTCAAACCGGCTGCCCCTTCCCGCTGCCCCACCTGGTCCCACCTGTGTGGCCGTACGGTACGTGCTCACAGGGCGGACGTGGCAACTCTGGCACATCTTCGCGAGGGCCGAACGCGGGGGTCCGCTAGGAGGCATTCGCCCGCCTCACCAGGGAGATGGTCCGATTTCGCACGGCATCACCGATGCGAGTGGATTGCCACTCTTCGGTGACGCCTGAGGTCTTTTTCCATCACCTGTTCGGAGGCGTCCCCTCGATCGGGCGGCCGGGGACACCGGGACGTTTCTGCCACGGCCGGGGGCCGGCGGGTGGCCGGTAGGCGACCCCGAGGGCGTCAAGTCGCCGGTAGTGGGCGGCCATCCGGCGCTCGAAGCCGGCGAAGTCCCGCTCCGCCGGGGCGGGCAGGCGGCTCCAGGCGACCTCGGCGAACGCGGCCAGCCGCGGGAACGTCTGGTAGTCCACGCGCGCGGTGTCCTCCAGCACCTCGGTCCACACGTTGGCCTGCGTGCCCAGCACGTGCCGGGCCTCCTCCGCGGTGAGTTGGGGCGGCACCGGCTCGAACCGGTAGACGTCCTCCAGGGTGCGCACGAAGCCGATGGGCACCGGCTCGTCCTCGCCCGGCGCCTGACGGTGGTCCAGATACACGTACTGCTCCGGGCACATGACCACGTCGTGACCGGCCCGCGCGGCGGCGATCCCGCCGCCGTAGCCGCGCCAGGAGGACACCGCCGCGCCCTGGGCGAGGCCGCCCTCCAGGATCTCGTCCCAGCCGATGAGCCGCCGCCCGCGCGCGGCCAGCCACGCGTCGAAGTGCCCGACGAACCAGGACTGCAGCTCGTCCTCGTCGGCCAGCCCGAGGTCGCTGATGCGGGTCTTGGCGGTCACCGACTCGCTCCACTGCTCCTTGCGGCACTCGTCGCCACCGATGTGGATGAACCGTGAAGGGAACAGTTCCAGTACCTCCTCGAACACCCCTTCGTAAAAGCGCAGGGTGGTGTCGGTGGGAGCCAGTACGTTGGAGGAGATCCCCCAGTTGTCCCAGACGGAGAGGGCGGTGGTGTCGATGACGTCGGTGTTGCCGAGTTCCGGGTACGCGGCGATGGCGGCCTGCGAGTGGCCCGGTACGTCGATCTCCGGGACGACGGTGATGTGCCGCTCGGCGGCGTAGGCGACGATCTCGCGGATGTCGTCCTGGGTGTAGTAGCCGCCGTGCGGTTTCTCCTCCCACAGGGGTGAGGCCCGGTGACCGAATTTCGACCGTGCCCGCCAGGAGGCGGTCTCGGCCAGTTCCGGGTACCGCTTGATCTCGATCCGCCAGCCCTGGTCGTCCGTCAGGTGGAAGTGGAAGACGTTGAGTTTGTGCGCGGCCATCAGGTCCAGGTAGCGCAGCACCCCGTCCTTGGGCATGAAGTGGCGGGCCACGTCGAGCAGGAGCCCGCGCCAGCGGAACCGGGGGGCGTCCTGGATGGTGACGGCGGGGAACTCCCACTCGCGCCGGCCGCTGACCGGCGCGCGCCGGAAGGCCTCGGGGCCGAGCAGTTGGCGGAAGGTCTGGGCGCCCCAGAACAGGCCTGCCTCGCTCGCGCCGTCGATGGCGATGAGATACCCGTCGGCGGACAGCCGGTAGCCCTCGTCGCCGCCGAGTTCGTCCGCGAGCCCGGGGACGATCCGCAGCAGGATGCGGCTGCCGCTGTCGGTGAGCGGCGCCAGCGGCAGCCCGGTCGCCGCGCCGACGGTCGCGCGCAGCCACTGCGCGACCCGCCCGGTGCCCTCGGTGGCCTCGATCTCGGTGTCCGCGTCGATCACGTATCCGGCGCCGCCGCCCGGCAGCGAGGCCGAGATCCGGTCCGGGGCCGGGATCAGCGGCACGTCCGGTTCGGGGAAGAGGGGTGTGTCGCTCATGCCGCCGTCGCACCTCCGCACCAGCCGTTGCATCAGGGGCAACGGCTGTTTCGCTCCGTACAGGCCGCTAGGGAGGCTACGGAGTCCGGTGAGGGCCGACAAGAGGTCTGAACCACTTCGCGCCGTGGGCGCGCGAAGACCCCCGGGACAGGCGTGCACGCACGCGTCCCGGGGGCCTCACGAGACTCGGGCCGGGCGGGGAGGCCTCTACTTGCCGCCGCCCTTGTCGCCGCCCTTGTCGTCGCCGCCACTGCCCATGGACTCGTAGATCTCCTTGCACATGGGGCACACGGGGTACTTCTTCGGGTCGCGGCCCGGCACCCAGACCTTGCCGCACAGCGCCACGACGGGGGTACCGTCGAGGGCGCTCGCCATGATCTTGTCCTTCTGGACGTAGTGGGCGAAGCGCTCGTGGTCACCGTCACCGTGGGACACCTGCGGCGTCGGCTCTACGAGGGTCCCCGTACCAGTCCCGCGCTCGGGCTCGAGAGTGCTCATACCGCCCAGGGTACTGAAAGCTCACACGCATCAGTTGAGCGAAGGGTCGTCCGGATACGTGGCCACCATCGCCAGCTCGTTGCGCTGGCGGCGCAGCACCTCGCGCCACAGCCGCTCCGGCGCCGGCGAGGAGACGTCCCCCGGCTCGGACTCCACCACGTACCAGGCGCCCTCGGCCAGCTCGTCCTCCAGCTGGCCGGGACCCCAGCCCGCGTACCCGGCGAAGATCCTCAGGGAGCCGAGGGCCGAGGCGAGCAGTTCCGGCGGGGCCTCCAGGTCGACCAGGCCGATCGCGCCGTGCACCCGGCGCCAGCCGAGCGGGGCGAGGTCGCCGTTCGCGCCGCCCGGGATGACCGCGACACCGAGCGCCGAGTCCAGCGAGACGGGGCCGCCCTGGAAGACCACGCCGGGCTCGCCCGCGAGGTCGGCCCAGCCCTCCAGGATGTCCCCGACGTCCACCGGGGTGGGGCGGTTGAGGACGACGCCGAGGGAGCCCTCCTCGTCGTGGTCGAGAAGGAGCACCACCGCACGGTCGAAGTTGGGGTCCGCCAGGGCGGGAGTGGCCACGAGCAGCCGCCCTGTGAGCGAGGACACCTCGGTCATGCCAGACATGATCCCGCATCTTCCCCCGGTGTGGGGAGCCAATGCGGGGTACCCAGGCCAGGGCGCAGGGGAGCGGGCCCGGCGCACGGCCGGGACCGGTGACCCCATGTGCCCGATAGGGAACGGTTCGTGTTGTGACACAGCTATGACGCGACTGGGCGGTCCTCGGGCTTAACGACGGGGGGTGATCGGCGATTACCCTGTCTTCCCGGCCCCTGCGCACAGTGATCGGCCGGCCCCTGCCCAACTCATCGGAACGCGAGATTCATGACCGTCAACGACGATGTCCTGCTTGTCCACGGCGGAACCCCGCTGGAGGGCGAGATCCGTGTCCGCGGTGCGAAGAACCTCGTACCGAAGGCCATGGTCGCCGCCCTGCTGGGCAGCGCGCCGAGCCGCCTGCGCAACGTCCCCGACATCCGTGACGTGCGGGTGGTGCGCGGCCTGCTCCAGCTGCACGGGGTGACGGTCCGTCCGGGTGAGGAGCCCGGCGAGCTGGTGCTGGACCCGACGCACGTCGAGAGCGCCAACGTGGCCGACATCGATGCCCACGCGGGCTCCAGCCGTATCCCGATCCTCTTCTGCGGCCCGCTGCTGCACCGTCTCGGCCACGCGTTCATCCCCGGCCTCGGCGGCTGTGACATCGGCGGCCGGCCCATCGACTTCCACTTCGACGTGCTGCGGCAGTTCGGCGCGACCATCGAGAAGCGCGCGGACGGTCAGTACCTGGAGGCGCCGCAGCGGCTGCGCGGCACGAAGATCCGGCTGCCGTACCCGTCGGTCGGCGCGACCGAGCAGGTGCTGCTGACGGCGGTCCTCGCCGAGGGCGTCACCGAGCTGTCCAACGCGGCCGTCGAGCCGGAGATCGAGGACCTCATCTGCGTGCTGCAGAAGATGGGCGCGATCATCGCGATGGACACCGACCGCACGATCCGCATCACCGGTGTGGACAAGCTGGGCGGCTACACCCACCATGCCCTGTCGGACCGCCTGGAGGCGGCGTCCTGGGCGTCGGCGGCCCTGGCGACCAACGGCAACATCTACGTCCGCGGCGCCCAGCAGCGCTCGATGATGACGTTCCTGAACACCTACCGGAAGGTGGGCGGCGCCTTCGAGATCGACGACGAGGGCATCCGCTTCTGGCACCCCGGCGGCCAGCTGAAGTCCATCGCGCTGGAGACGGACGTGCACCCCGGTTTCCAGACGGACTGGCAGCAGCCGCTGGTGGTGGCGCTGACGCAGGCCACGGGCCTGTCCATCATCCACGAGACGGTGTACGAGTCCCGGCTGGGCTTCACCTCGGCGCTGAACCAGATGGGCGCGCACATCCAGCTGTACCGCGAGTGCCTGGGCGGCTCGGACTGCCGCTTCGGCCAGCGCAACTTCCTGCACTCGGCGGTCGTCTCCGGCCCGACGAAGCTGCAGGGCGCCGACCTGGTCATCCCTGACCTCCGTGGCGGCTTCTCGTACCTCATCGCGGCCCTGGCCGCCGAGGGCACGTCCCGGGTCCACGGCATCGACCTGATCAACCGCGGCTACGAGAACTTCATGGAGAAGCTCGTGGAACTGGGCGCGAAGGTGGAACTGCCGGGCAAGGCGCTCGGCTAGCACTTGGACACGCCAAAAGGGCGGCCCCTCCTCCGATGGAGAGGGGCCGCCCTTTTCTACGTCTCCGGCTGAGGTGCGCCCGAAGGGGCCCGGGACCGTATCGATCTGCGGCTCCGCCGCGCGGGCGCGACCAGCCACTACGGGCCCGCAGTCACCCACGGCGGCCCAGCGGAACGGCGCTCCGGTGGACCGGCACTCACAGCGGAGCGCTTACTTGCCCTTGGCCGCTTCCTTGAGCTTCGAGCCCGCGGTGACCTTCACGCTGTAGCCGGCCGGGATGTTGATCGGCTCGCCGGTCTGCGGGTTGCGCGCGGTGCGAGCGGCACGGTGGGTGCGCTCGAAGGTCAGGAAGCCGGGGATGGTGACCTTCTCGTCGCCCTTGGCGACGATCTCGCCGACGGTCTCGGCGAACGCGGCCAGCACGGCGTCGGCGTCCTTGCGGGTCACCTCGGCGCGGTCGGCCAGCGCGGCCACCAGCTCACTGCGGTTCATGTTGTTACTCCCGTGTTCTTCTTGCCGTTGGGGTGTGCCACGCGGCGGATCCGCCCGAGGCACTGCGATGCCGATGCGCTCGCGCCCAGGGACGCATCCTGCCCCTACCTGCGGCGGGAAAGCCAATCCGGCACCCGTAGGAGTCGTGGGAACACCCTGGGGAGTCACACGAAAAGCGCCTGCTCGGCCGTCACCCTAGAGCGCACGCGGCATCTGCTGGTTCCACGACGCGCCGGTGCGGGGGGCCGGTCGTGGTGATCCTCACAGCCCCTGCACAGTACGTCACGCGGTGTCTAGACGGTCGCTCCGGCCGCCTTCGCGGCCTCGCGGACGGCGCCGGCGACCGCGCCCGCGACCTTGTCGTTGAAGACGCTCGGAATGATGTAGTTCGGGTTCAGCTCGTCCTCGGTCACCACGTCGGCGAGGGCCTTGGCGGCGGCGAGCATCATCTCCGTGTTGACGGTGCGGGACTGGGCGTCCAGCAGGCCGCGGAAGACACCCGGGAAGACCAGCACGTTGTTGATCTGGTTCGGGAAGTCGGAGCGGCCGGTGGCCACGACCGCCGCGGTCTGGCGGGCGATCGCCGGGTCCACCTCGGGGTCGGGGTTCGCGAGCGCGAACACGATGGCGCCGTCGGCCATGGCGGCCACGTCGTCGCCGTCGAGGACGTTCGGGGCGGAGACGCCGATGAAGACGTCGGCGCCGTGCACGGCCTCCTTCAGGGTGCCGGTGAGGCCCTCGGGGTTGGTGTTGTCGGCGATCCAGCGCAGCGCCGAGCCGGTCGGGGCGTCCACCAGGTCCTCGCGGCCGGCGTGGACGACACCGTGGATGTCGGCGACGACGGCGTTCTTCACGCCCGCGGCGAGCAGCAGCTTGAGGATGGCCGTACCGGCGGCGCCGGCGCCGGACATGACGACCCGGATGTTCTCGATCGCCTTTTCCGTGACGCGCAGGGCGTTGGTCAGGGCGGCGAGGACGACGATCGCGGTGCCGTGCTGGTCGTCGTGGAAGACGGGGATGTCGAGGGCCTCGCGCAGCCGGGCCTCGATCTCGAAGCAGCGGGGGGCGGAGATGTCCTCGAGGTTGATGCCGGCGAACCCGGGGGCGATCGCCTTGACGATCTCCACGATCGCGTCGCTGTCCTGGGTGTCCAGGCAGATCGGCCAGGCGTCGATGCCGGCGAAGCGCTTGAAGAGGGCCGCCTTGCCCTCCATGACGGGCAGCGCGGCCTTGGGGCCGATGTTGCCCAGGCCGAGCACGGCGGAGCCGTCCGTCACGACCGCAACGGAGTTGCGCTTGATGGTGAGGCGGCGGGCGTCCTCGGGGTTCTGGGCGATGGCCATGCAGACGCGGGCCACACCCGGCGTGTAGACCATGGAGAGGTCGTCACGGTTGCGGATGGGGTGTTTCGACGCCATCTCGATCTTGCCGCCGAGGTGCATCAGGAACGTACGGTCGGAGACCTTGCCGAGGGTGACGCCCTCGATGCCGCGCAGCTTCTCGACGATCTCGTCGGCGTGCGCCGTGGAGGAGGCCGCGATGGTGACGTCGATACGGAGCTTCTCGTGACCGGAGGCGGTGACGTCGAGGCCGGTCACCGAGCCTCCGGAGGACTCCACCGCGGTGGTGAGCTGCGAGACGGCGGTTCCGCTCGCGGGCACCTCCAGCCGGATGGTCATCGAGTAGGAGACGCTGGGCGCCGTTGCCATGGCCGACTTCCTCTGCTTTCACCGTGTCGCGAGTTGTGCCGTCCGATCGTCGCACCTACCGCTCAGTACGTGGTAGTCGCCCTGGGTTGCGGACGTTTTGTTCACAGGAAACCGTCCGGCGGGTGCGCGGTTTCGGAAAACCACTTCCACCATACGAGAAAAGATCAGGTGAGAAAAGAGGGGGCCGGGCAAACGGAAGAGGCCCACGTCACATCGGACGTGGGCCTCTCACAGGCTCAGTGACACCGACCCGCCATGCTCGCCTCGCGGCAAGTGGTCCCTCTGAGGGACGAAGGTTGGGCCCGGGGGCTTGGATCGGGCCGGTGCCACACCCAGGCTAACAAACGCACGGCGGAAGCCATTCCCCCTGCGGGGAGTTCACAGGAATCAGTCCCTGAGCAGGTCCGGCACCGCGGCCGCGTCCGGCTCGTCCCGGTCCCCCGAGACCACCGTCAGCTGCTGGGTCGCCCGGGTCAGCGCCACGTACAGCACGCGCAGGCCCGCCGGGGACTCGTCCGCGATCTCCGCGGGGGAGACGACGACCGTCGCGTCGTACTCCAGGCCCTTGGCCTCCAGGCTGCCGAGGGCCACGACCCGGTCGCCGAGCCCGGCCAGCCAGCGCCGGGCCTCCGCGCGCCGGTTCATCGCGACGACCACGCCGACCGTGCCGTCCACCACGCCCAGCAGCCGCTCGGCCTCGGCCCGCACGGTGGCCGCGGGCGAGTCCCCCACGACGACGAAGCGCGGCTCGACCCCGGTGGACCGCACGGCGCTGGGCGCCTCGGAGCCGGGCATGGCGAGCGCGAGCACCTTGGCGGCGAGCTCCGCGATCTCGGCCGGGTTGCGGTAGTTCACGGTGAGCTGGAAGCGGCGCCGGGGCCGGGTGCCGAGGGCCTCGTCGCGGGCCTCGGCCGCCTCGTCCGGGTCGGACCAAGAGGACTGGGCCGGGTCGCCGACCACCGTCCAGGTGGCGTGCCGGCCGCGACGGCCGACCATGCGCCACTGCATCGGGGTCAGGTCCTGCGCCTCGTCCACGATGACGTGCGCGTACTCGGTGCGCTCCTGCGCGAGGCGTTCGGCCCGCTCCCGCTGGCTCTCCTCGCGCACCGGCATCAGCTCCTCCAGGCCGGTGAGCTGGTCCAGCGGGTCGAGTTCGCGCTTCTTCTTCGGGCGGGCCGGGGCGCCGAGGATCGCCTGCAGCTCGTCGAGCATGGCGATGTCGTGCACGGAGTACCCGTCCCGCTTCAGCGAGCGGGCGACCTTGCGCACCTCGCCCGGGTTGAGGATCCGGCGGGCCCAGCGGCCGAGCCGTCTCTCGTCGGCCATGGCGGCGAGCACCGCCTTCGGGGTCAGCTCGGGCCACCAGGCGTCGAGGAACGCGAGGAAGGAGTCCTCGCTCATGACGTCCTCGTCGAAGGAGGAGCGCAGCTCGGCGGCCAGCTCCGGGTCGGTGTGCCGGCCGGCGGCCCCGGACTTGGCCCACAGGGCGTCCAGGAGGAGCTTGCGGGCGCGCGGGCGCAGCAGGTTGACGGGCGCGGTGCCGCCGAGGGCGGTACGGCGGACCCGTTCCAGCTCGGCCGTCTCCAGCTCCAGGCGGCGCCCGAAGGCGACGACACGCAGGCGGTCGGTCGTGCGGAAGGCCGCCGGTGTCTCGTCCGCCTCGTCCTCGTCGTCGAGGGCGAGCTGCCCCACCGGAGCGCTCGGCCCGAGCTCCAGCGCGCCCCGGGCGGCCTTGCGCAGCACCTTCAGCATCCGGTACGAGCCCTTGGCGCGGGCCACGGACGGCGAGTCGTAGAGCGCGGCCTCGGCGCCGTCGACGAGCGAGCCGATCGCGCGGATGGCGACCTGGCCCTCCTCGCCGAGCGAGGGCAGCACGCCCTCGGTGTAGGCGACGAGCAGCGGGGTCGGGGAGACGATCAGGATGCCGCCCGCGTAGCGTCTGCGGTCCTGGTAGAGCAGGTAGGCCGCGCGGTGCAGGGCGACGGCGGTCTTGCCGGTGCCGGGGCCGCCCTCGACGTAGGTGACGGAGGCGGCCGGGGCGCGGATGACCAGGTCCTGCTCGGCCTGGATGGAGGAGACGATGTCCCGCATGGTGTGGCTGCGGGCCTGACCGAGGGCGGCCATGAGGGCGCCGTCGCCGATGACGGCCAGCTGGTGTCCGTCGAGGCGGGCCGCCAGCTCGGGCCGCATCAGGTCGTCCTCGACGCCGAGGACCCGGCGCCCCTTGGACCGGATGACCCGGCGCCGTACGACCCGGCCGGGGTCGACCGGGGTGGCGCGGTAGAAGGGTGCGGCGGCGGGTGCGCGCCAGTCGATGACGAGCGGTGCGTAGTCCTCGTCGAGGACCCCGATGCGCCCGATGTGCAGGGTCTCGGCGATGTCTGCGGTGTTGTCGTCGCGCACGGCGCCCTCGGCGGGTTCCACGGCGGTGTAGGCGCCGTCGGGCCCCTTCTTGCCGTCCTTGCCGAGGAGCAGGTCGATCCGGCCGAAGAGGAAGTCCTCGAACTCGTTGTTGAGCCGGTTCAGGTGGACGCCGGCCCGGAAGACCTGCGCGTCGCGCTCGGCCAGCGCGCCCGGGGTGCCGACCTGGCCGCGCTTGGCCGCGTCGTTCATCAGGAACTCGGCCTCGTGGATCTTCTCCTCGAGCCGCCGGTACACCCGGTCCAGGTGTGCCTGTTCGACGCTGATCTCTCGGTCACGGACGGAGTCGTGTGCATCGTGTACCGAGCCGACCGCGGACTGCTGAACCTGAGCGGCCACCGGGCCCCCTTCTGACGTGCTGGGCAGCCGTCAACCGTACGCGAAGGGGGCCGGGTGAAGCTACGCGTTCACCTGCACCAGCTTCTTCCCGTCGAAGGTCACGACCTCGAAGTGGTCGATCTCGTTCGGCTGAAAGGCCGCCGCGCCGCCGATGTAGAGCGGCTCCTTGGACTCCGGAGTCTTCCCGTTCGGGATGCCGTAGCCCCACTTCGGCACGGACCAGGAGGACATGGTCACGCGCTGGCCGTTCTTCGCGACGAGCACCAGGGAGCACTTGAGCGGCCCCTTGGCGTTCTTCAGTTCCAGCACCGCCTGCGTGCCCCAGACCTTCGGGGCCATGGCGACGGTGGCGCTGATCTGCGACGACGGGTCGGTGGCCGACTTCTTGTCCGGCAGGGAGGCGAAGGTGGTCTGCGCGGAGGACGCGGTGACCTGCCCGCCCCCGTCCGAGCCGCTGTTCATCGCGACCGCGGCCAGCGGCCCGGCGATGATCAGGGCGGCCGCGGCGGCGATCATGTAGAAGCTGCGGCGGCGCTTCATGGCGCGCTTCTCGGCGACCTCGTCGACCAGCTTCTCCGCCAGCCGCGGGCTGGGCCTGGCGGACAGCGACTCGCCGATCGCGGGCGTGCTGCCGGAGCCCGGCAGATCCGCGAGCGCGGCCAGCATCGGCTCCATCCCGGCCAGCTCGTCCAGTTGCTGGGCGCACCACTCGCAGCCGGCGAGATGCGCCTCGAAAGCGGTTGCTTCGGCGTCGTCGAGGATCCCGAGGGCGTAGGCGCCGACGGTCTCGTGCTCGCTCGGCACCGAAGATCCCGAACTGGGGCTCATGGGTCCTGACATACCCGGACCACCCGCGCCGAATCCCTGCATTCCCCCGTATCCGCTGCTCATCACGCCGTCACCCCCCGCTCCTCCAGTGCCAGCTTCATCGACCGCAGGGCGTAGAACACCCGAGAGCGCACCGTGCCGCTGGGGATGCCCAGCGTCTCGGCCGCCTCATTGACCGTACGCCCCTTGAAGTACGTCTCGACGAGGACCTCCCGGTGGGCCGGGGTCAGGTCGTCGAGCGCGTCCGACAGCGTCATCAGCCACAGCGCCTTGTCGATCTCGTCCTCCGCGGGGATGACCTCCAGCGGCGACGGATCGACCTCCTGCGGCCGGGCCTGCCGGCTGCGGTGGCCGTCGATGACGATGCGGCGTGCGACCGTCACCAGCCAGGGGCGTACCGAACCGGTCGCCCGATTGAGCTGACCGGCGTTCTTCCAGGCACGGATGAGCGTTTCCTGCACGACGTCCTCGGCGCGCTGCCGATCACCGGCGACCAGCCGGAGGACATACGCGAGCAGAGGTCCGGCGTGCTCTCGATACAGCGCACGCATCAGCTCCTCATCAGGTTCCGAGGGCTGCGAGGACATGCGATGTCGGGCCCTCGATCCACGTTCATTGGCCACGGCCGCATCCTTGCGCACGCCCACCTCCGGTGTCCGGGGGTTCCCCCAGTCGGTCGCTCGCCCACCCGTACGGAAGGGAGCGGCAAGGTGTTCAAACCGGAGTGACAGATTTCTCCGGGGTGACGTGACGAGAGGGACATGGGCGAACATTCCCACCGAGTGATCTTCACTTTTCCGACACATCACCGGAGGCGGCGATCATTTCCCGTGTACAGAGCACATAAAACGCGGTGTTACGGAAATCACGCTCGCGTGAGCGCTGCCCGACGCCGGTGCCGCGCCACCCGCTCCCGGTTCCCGCACACCTCGCTGGAGCACCAGCGCCGGCGCCGGCCCCGGGAGGTGTCCAGATAGACGAGCGGGCAGGTGTCCCCCTCGCACTCCCGCACGGCCGCCCGCGCGACGGGGTCGGTGAGCAGCTCGACGGCGTCCCGCGCGACGAGGGCGAGCAGCGCGGCGCACCCGGGCGGCCCCGCCAGCTCTCTGACCAGGCCGCCGTCGGCACCGCACACCGCGCACACGGCCGGCGGCGCGACCCGGGCCGCGGCGTTGACCCGGCCGAGGGCCCGCTCGTACGACGGGGCGTCCACGGAGTGCGCGGATCGCACCAACCGCCCCACGTGTCCCCGCAGTTCCCGGAACTCCACGAGCCAGGAGGCCTCGGCGTGGTCCAGCGCCGTGCCGTGCGGCACCAGGCCGCAGCCGCCGATCCAGGCGCGCAACGCCGGGACGGTGTCGAGCCGTTCGGCCGGATGCGTGGTCGCGAGGAGATCCAGACAGATCCGCCCGGCGTCGAACCGCAGCTCGTACGGGGGCGTGGCCGAACCCAGTGCCATGTGCCTGTCACCGCCTAGGCAGGAACTGTGGGGGGACCGTTCCACCACTCCTGTTCACAGTGCCCGTCCGGAGGGACGGCCGGAACCCCTCGTGGCGAGTTACGGGGCCCAGTGCGCGCTCCGGGCCGCGGCAGGGGACCGGACTCCCTCACGCGTCCGCGTACTTGGCGTCCGTCGCCGGGTCCAGTGCCAGCCGGTACCCCCGCTTCACCACGGTCTGGATCAGCTTGGGCGCCCCGAGGGCCGTACGCAGGCGGGCCATCGCCGTCTCCACGGCGTGCTCGTCACGGCCCGCGCCCGGCAGGGCCCGCAGGAGGTCGGCCCGGGCCACCACCCAGCCGGGGCGGCGGGAGAGGGTGCGCAGCAGGGACATGCCGGCCGGCGGAACCGGCTTCAGCTCGCCGTCGACCAGGACCGCGTGGCCCCGGATCTCCACCCGGTGGCCGGCGACCGGCAAGGGGCGCGCGCGGCCGGGGAGTTCCCGGCACAGCAGCTGGACGAGGGGGCCCAGGCGGAAGCGCTCCGGCTGGACCGTGTCCACACCGTGCGCCTGGAGCGGGAGGGCGGTCACCGGGCCCACGCAGGCCGGGAGCACGTCGTGGCCCAGGGCGGCCAGCAGCTCGGGCAGCAGGCCCCGGTCCTCCGCCCGGGAGAGCAGGGAGGCGGCGGCGGGCGCGCTGGTGAAGGTGAGCGCGTCCAGGCCCTGGGAGACGGTCGCGTCCAGCAGCCGGTCCACGGGCCCCAGGTCCTCCGGCGGCATCCAGCGGTACACCGGCACCGGGACCACCTCCGCTCCCCCGGCCCGCAGGGACTCGACGAAGCCCGGCAGCGGCTCGCCGTGCAGCTGTACGGCGATACGGCGGCCGTCGACACCCTCTTCCAGCAGCCGGTCCAGGACCTCCGCCAGCGACTCCGAGGCGGGGGACCACTCCTCCGTGAGGCCCGCGGCGCGGATGGCGCCCTTGACCTTGGGGCCGCGGGCCAGCAGGGCCACCGAGCGCAGCCGGCCGAGCAGCTGTTCGCCGAGACCCCAGCCGTCGGCCGCCTCCACCCAGCCGCGGAAGCCGATCGCGGTGGTGGCCACGACGACGTCCGGCGCCTGGTCGATGATCTCCTTGGTGGCGGCGAGGAGTTCACCGTCGTCGGCGAGCGGCACGATGCGCAGCGCGGGCGCGTGCAGCACGACGGCCCCGCGTCGCTGCAGCAGCGCGCCCAGCTCGTCGGCCCGGCGCGCGGCGGTGACGCCCACCGTGAATCCGGCGAGCGGACCGTGGTCGGGCCGTCCGGGGTGCTGCTCTTCGTCGTACATGGGGCTCTCCTAGCTGACCGGCACGCCGATCGAGCCTGTCAACAGCGCGTGACGGGCTCGGTTCGGGGTGATGTCACCGGTGTTACGTCACACCTCTGCGTAGCTGAGCTGCGGCTTTGCGTCCGTCGCCGCCGTGGTTCCAGTCTGCGTCGCCGTACGGCGAAGGTATACGGCCCACGTCACCGCGATGCAGAGGCCGTAGAAGGCCAGGAACGCGACGAAGGCGCCGGTGCCGGAGCCGTAGGACAGGAAGGACTGGCGGAAGGCGAGGTTGATGCCGACACCGCCGAGCGCGCCGACCGCGCCGATGAGGCCCATGGCGGCGCCCGACAGGCGCCGGCCGTGGGCCGCGGCCTCCTCACCGGTCAGCCCCCTGGCCAGGGCCTTGTTCTGGAAGATGCCGGGGATCATCTTGTACGTCGAGCCGTTGCCGAGGCCGCTGAGCACGAACAGGACCACGAAGACGCACACGAACAGCGGCAGCGACTTCCGCATTCCGGCGGCGATCAGCGCGGCGGTGGCGGCGGCCATGCCGACGTAGTTCCACAGGGTGATGCGGGCGCCGCCGTAGCGGTCGGCCAGCCGCCCGCCGACGGGGCGGATCAGGGAGCCGAGCAGCGGGCCGATGAAGGTGAGGTACGCCGCCTGCAGCGGGGTACGGCCGAACTGGATGGTCAGGACCTGGCCGAAGGCGAAGCTGTAGCCGATGAAGGAGCCGAAGGTGCCGATGTACAGGAACGCCATGATCCAGGTGTGGGCGTCCCGCGCGGCGTCCTTGGCCGCGCCGGTGTCGTTGGTCAGGGACGCCAGGTTGTCCATGAAGAGGGCGGCGAGCGTGGCCGCGACGACGACCAGCGGGATGTAGATGCCGAGCAGGACGCGCGGGCCGCCGCTCGCGCCGATGACGGCGAGGGCGGCCAGCTGGATGACGGGGACGCCGATGTTGCCGCCGCCGGCGTTGAGGCCGAGCGCCCAGCCCTTCTTCCGCAGCGGGAAGAAGGCGTTGATGTTGGTCATGGACGAGGCGAAGTTGCCGCCGCCGACGCCGGCCAGCAGCCCGACGAGGAGGAACGTGCCGAAGGACGTCCCCGGCTCCATCACCACGAAGGCGGCCACCGTCGGCACGAGCAGCAGGCTCGCGGAGACGATCGTCCAGTTCCGGCCGCCGAAGAGGGCGACGGCGAAGGTGTAGGGGACGCGGACGACGGCGCCGACCAGGGTGACCATCGAGGTCAGCAGGAACTTGTCGGCGGGGGTGAGGCCGTACTCCGGGCCCATGAACAGCACCAGCACGGACCACAGGGTCCAGACGGAGAACCCGATGTGCTCGGAGAGCACCGAGAACCACAGGTTCCGGCGGGCGACCTTCTCCCCGGTCGCCTCCCAGAACGTCTCGTCCTCCGGATCCCAGCGCTCGATCCAGCGGCCACTGCGACGGGTTGGGGGTGCGGCTGTCATCACGCCTCCACGGGGCTCCGGCTGTCCGGCCTGCCGTACGGCTGACCGGACTCGACGGTAGGGAGCACGCGTTTCCGGCCTGTGGCTCTGTGGGTGACCGCGAGGGAACGGTGCCCTCACCCTGCCGGGGGCCGGTGTGAGAGGTTCCGCGGCGGCTCCGCGCGCGTCAGCCCGGCGCGCTCATCGCGGCCGCGTCGGCGGCCGACACCCAGGCGCGGGCGGGCCGCCGCAGCCATCCCTGCGTCCGGGCCAGCTCGGTCGCCGCCCGGCGCAGCGCGTCGAGCCCGGGATGGACCAGGCCCTTGCGCCACACCAGGGAGACCGGCGACAGCGGGACGGGGTCGGCCAGCGGGCGGCGCACCGTGCGGGGCATGGCCGGGAAGTCCACCACGGCCAGCACCGGATGCCGGGTCTTGGCCATGATCCGCTCGAACTCCTCGTCCCCGACGGCGAGCGGGAGGGGCGGGGCGAGCCGGATGCCGCGTCCCTCGAAGAGCCGGCACGCCAGGTCGGTCCACTCCAGGGTGCGCGGGTTGCCGGCCCCGGCGTACACCGTCTGCCCGGCCAGCGCGGCCAGCGGCACCCGGGGCAGGTCGGCCAGCGGATGGTCCTCGGGCAGCACGACTGCCATCGGCTCGTAGCGCACCGGCTGTTGTTCCAGGCCGGACCGCAGGGCCGGGTCCAGACCGGCGAAGCGGCCGAAGGAGGCGTCCAGCCGGCCGGCCAGCAGCTCGGCGGCGGCACCGGTCAGGCCGCTCTCGTAGCGGGCCATCAGCTCGCAGTCGGGGGCGAGTTCACGCGCCCGGTGCAGCACCCGGCGGCCGGTGCCCAGACCCGGCGAGTTGAGGTCCACCAGCAGGGGCCGGGCCTGGCCGGAGGCGAACGCCGCGAGCAGGTCGTCCTGGGCGGCGAGGACGCGGCGCGCGTGCGGCAGCAGCCGGTCGCCGTCCGGGGTGAGCGTGACCTGGCGGGTGGTCCGCACGAACAGCTCGGTGCCCAGCTCCCGCTCCAGCCGCCGTACGTCCCGGCTGAGCGCCTGCTGGGCGACGTACAGGCGGGCCGCGGCCCGGGTGAAGTGGAGTTCCTCGGCCACGGCGACGAAGGCGCGCAGGAGCCGGGGGTCTATGTGGGCGGCCATGACGGCGAACTTACAACACAGGTGCGTGAATCGGCGCCGATCAGGTGTTGGACCCCTTGATCCACTCCGGGCGAGGGTGGAGCCATGCCCCCGCTCATAGCCACCGCCTCCGGATACCGCCGTCTCTTCGCCCTCCCCGGCACCCGCGCCTTCACCACCGGCAACCTCCTCGCTCGGCTGCCCATGGGCATGTTCAGCGTGAGCGCGGTCGTGATGATCGCCGGTTCGCGGGGCTCGTACGCCCTGGCCGGTGCCGTCACCGCGACCGGCCTCGCGGCGACCGCGCTGGCCGGTCCCTGGGTCGCCCGGCTCGTGGACCGGCACGGGCAGGCGCGGGTCGCCGTGCCCGCCACGCTCGCCTCGGTGCTCGGCAGCCTCGCGCTGCTGCTGTGCGTGCGCTACGGCGCCCCCGACTGGACGCTGTTCGCCGCGTACGCCGGCACCGCGGCCACCCCCAACATCGGCGGCCTGTCCCGCGCCCGCTGGGCCCATCTGCTGCGCGACGACCCGGGCGGGCTGCACACCGCGAACTCCTTCGAGCAGGCCGCCGACGAGCTGTGCTTCATGCTCGGCCCGGTCCTCGCGTCCTTTCTGACCGGCACGTTCTTCCCGGAGGCGGGCACGCTCGCGGGCGCGGCGCTGCTGCTGTCCGGCATGCTGCTGTTCACCGCCCAGCGGGCCACCGAGCCGCCGCCACAGGCCCGTTCGAGGACACGCTCGCCGCTGCGCAGCCCCGGCATCCCGCCGCTCCTGGCCTGCTTCACGGCCACCGGCGCGGTGTTCGGCTCGATGGAGGTCGTCACGATCGCGTATGCCGACGCCCAGGGCCACCGCGCGGCGGCCGGCGTGATCCTCGCGCTGCAGGCGGCGGGGTCGTGCGCGGCCGGGCTGGCGTACGGCGCCCGGAAGCCGGGCGCGCTGCGGCTGGGCCACTGCCTGGCGGGGATGGCCGTGCTGATGACCCTGCCCTGGCTGGCGGCGGGCCTCACCGGGTCCCTCGTCGCCCTCGCGGGCGCCCTGCTGGTGGCGGGCATGGCGACGGCGCCCACGATGGTCACCGCGATGACCCTGGTCCAGCGGCGCACCCCGGCCGACCGCCTCAACGAGGGCATGAGCCTGATGGTGACCGGCCTGCTCACCGGCATCGCGTGCGGCTCGGCGACGGGGGGCTGGGCGACGGAGCACCTGTCCGCGACGCTCGCCTACGCGGTCCCGGCCGGCGCCGCGGCGCTCGCCCTGGGACTGGCTTCGCTCACCCGGACCGGCGGGGCGCGGCGCGCCGGGGCATGACGACGGCCCCGCCGCTGAAAAGCGACGGGGCCGTTGCCCACATGGGGTACCCCCCTCAGGGGGCTCGTGGAGATGGCGGGAATCGAACCCGCGTCCAACGGTGCGGAATCAGGGCTTCTCCGTGTGCAGTTCGCTGTGATTTTCTCAGCCCCGGCGATCACGCGAACAAGTCGCCGACGGGCTCAGTCACTGTTTGGTTTCCCTCTTCACCCCGTGACCGGGATCAAGGTTTAGTTCCCTAGCTGATGCCAGGATCCGGGTCGGGAACAGCCCCGGGCTGACACTTCGCAAGTCGCTACTTAGGCAGCGAGGGCGAAGGAATCGCGCTTGGTGTTGGCGATTATTTTTTGCGACATATGGTTTACGAGATCATTGCCGCTTCCTCGACACGCTTCCCCTGCTTCGACAGCCGCTGTCGAAACCGATCATCCCCATGTTGTTTTTTCAACCCCCTCCGTGGAGGGGCCGCGCACCCTCTGTGGAGTGCAGTGCCATCGTACGTGACCAACGCACGACGATGCCAGCCTATTCCCCGGCGGCCGGCCCGCTAGACGCCGCGCTGCCTGCGCTTCGCCGCCGCGATCGCCCGGTCCGACTCCCGCCGGTCCTGCTTCTCCCGCAGCGTCTGCCGCTTGTCGTACTCCTTCTTGCCCCGCGCGAGGGCGATCTCGGCCTTCGCCCGGCCGTCCTTGAAGTAGATGGCGAGGGGCACGATCGTGTGCCCCGTCTCCTGGGACTTCGACTCCAGCTTGTCGATCTCCTCGCGGTGCAGGAGCAGCTTGCGCTTGCGGCGCGCGGAGTGGTTGGTCCAGCTGCCCTGGTGGTACTCGGGGATGTGGGCGTTGTGCAGCCACGCCTCACCGCGGTCGATCTGGACGAAGCCGTCGGTCAGCGAGGTCCGCCCCTCGCGCAGCGACTTGACCTCGGTGCCCATGAGCACGAGCCCGGCCTCGTAGGTGTCGATGATCGCGTAGTCGTGCCGGGCCTTCTTGTTCTGGGCGACGATCTTGCGCTTGCCGCCCTTCTCACCGTCCATGGCCTTGCCGGCCCCGCCGCCCTGCTTGGGCTGGGACTCCTTCGGTACGTACATTCCCTTGCTCATAGTGCCGACCATTTTCGCACCACACCGGGGGTGTGCGTACAGCCGATTACGCGTGATCGGCGGGCGTGGCTACGAGGGGTCGCCCAGGCCGGTGAGGACCGTCTCCGCCCGCGGCAGGGCCTGCCCCGGCCCCGCCTCCAGGTCGGGTGTGATGCCCCGGCCGTCGACGGCGTGTCCGGAGGGGGTGCGGTAGTGGCCCACGGTCAGTTCCGCCACCGCGCCGTCGGGCAGCCCGGTCGGCATCTGGACGGAGCCCTTGCCGAAGGTGCGGGAGCCGATCACGACCGCGCGGCCCCGGTCCTGCAGGGCGCCGGTGAGCATCTCGGCCGCGCTCATCGTGCCGCCGTCGACGAGGGCGACCAGGGGCCGGGCGGTGTCGCCGCCGGGCTCGGCGTGCAGGGAGCGCTCGGCTCCGTCGACGTCGTAGGTGGCGACCAGGCCGCCGTCCAGGAAGGCGGAGGCGGTGTCCACGGCCTCGGTGACCAGGCCGCCGGAGTTGCCGCGCAGGTCGAGGACGATCCCCGCGTCGGCCGGCGCGTCGCGGACGGCGGCGCGGACCGCGTCACCGGAGCCCTTGGTGAACGCGGCGATCCTGACGACGGTGACCCCGCCGGGCAGCCTGCGCACGGTCACGGAGTCGGTGGACAGCCGGACCCGGTGCAGTTTCTCGGTCCACGCGCGCGTGCCGCGCCGCAGACCGAGCGTGACCGTCGTACCGGCCGGGGCGTCCTCGGCGTCACCGCGCAGTAAGGAGACCACCTCGGTGACCGGCCGGCCGTCCACCCTGCCGCCGTCGACGCTGAGCAGCCGGTCGCCCGGGCGGATCCCGGCGTCGGCCGCGGGCGAGCCGGGCCGCACCTTCGTCACCTCGATCCGGCCGTCGGCCCCGCTCCGCGCCCACAGGCCGACGCCCGTGTAGCGGCCGTCGAGGGCCTCCTGGAACTCCTGGTACTCGCCCTCGGAGTAGACGGCGCCCCAGCGGTCCCCGCTGCGGCTGACGGCCCGCTCGGCGGCCTCCATCGGGGACTTGCCGTCGGCCGCGGCTTCGGCGGCGGCCTTCTGCACCTCCTGGTGCCGGCTCCCCGAGCGTGTCGGCCCGAACACCGCCGCCCTGCGCGAGGGCTGCCCGGCCTCCGGGAAGGATCCGGTGGCGGCGCCGGTGACCAGCACACCGGCGAAGACCAAGGTCAGGGCGGCCCCGCGGCGGATGCGGCGGGGCTGACAGAACAGATCTCGGCCCGACATGGCGGTGAGTCTAGGACAACGCGCAGGGCCGTACGGCCGGTTGCCCGTACGGCTCTCTTGGCGTGCGTCACACCTTCAGGTACTTGCGCAGCGCGAAGAACGCCGCCAGCGCCGGCATCAGGACGCTCGTGGCGAGGATCAGCGGCAGCTTGGTCAACACCGCGTCCCAGCCGACGAAGTTGATCAGAGTGAGCTTGTGGGAGAGGTCCATGCCGTGGTCGATGGTGAAGTACCGGCCGACCACGAGTCCCACGCAGGCGAGGCCGCCGCCGATGAGTCCGGCGACCGCGGCCTCGGCGATGAACGGCGCCTGGATGTAGAAGCCCGAGGCACCGACCAGGCGCATGATGCCGGTTTCGCGCCGGCGGCTGAACGCCGAGACACGCACGGTGTTGACGATCAGCAGGAGGGCGACGATCAGCATCATCGCCATCACGCCGAGCGCGCCCCGGTTCATCAGGTTCAGCAGCTGGAAGAGGTTGTCCAGGATGCCCTTCTGGTCCTGCACCGACTGCACGCCGTCGCGCCCGTTGAAGGCGGTCGCGATCACCTGGTACTTCTGCGGGTCCTTGAGCTTGATCCGGTACGACTCCTGCATCTGGTCCGGCGTGAGGGAGCTGGCCAGCGGAGAGTTGCCGAACTGCTCCTTGTAGTGCTTGTACGCGTCGTCCTGCGACTCGTACGTGACCTTCTCGACGACCGGCATGTTCTTCAGGTCCGCGAGGATCTGCTTCTTCTGGTCGTCGGTGACCGCACCCTTGGCGCAGTTGACGTCCTGCTCGGCGTCGTGCTTGTTGCACAGGAAGATCGAGACGTTGACCTTGTCGTACCAGTAGCCCTTCATGGTGCTCACCTGGTCGCTCATCAGCAGCGAGCCACCGAAGAGGGCCAGGGACAGGGCGACGGAGACGATGACGGCGAAGGTCATCGTCAGATTGCGGCGGAGACCGACACCGATCTCCGACAGGACGAACTGGGCGCGCATGGCGGGTTCTTCAGGCCTTTCGGGAGCGAGGTGCGGTCAGTGCTGGTAGCCGTAGACGCCGCGGGCCTGGTCGCGGACGAGGCGGCCCTTCTCCAGCTCGATGACGCGCTTGCGCATCTGGTCCACGATGTTCTGATCGTGTGTCGCCATGATGACCGTGGTGCCCGTCCGGTTGATCCGGTCGAGCAGCTTCATGATGCCGACGGAGGTCTGCGGGTCGAGGTTGCCGGTGGGCTCGTCGGCGATGAGCAGCTTGGGCCGGTTGACGAACGCGCGCGCGATGGCCACGCGCTGCTGCTCACCACCGGACAGCTCGCCGGGCATCCGGTCCTCCTTGCCGCCGAGGCCGACGAGGTCGAGCACCTGGGGCACGGACTTGCGGATCTCGCCGCGGGACTTGCCGATGACCTCCTGGGCGAAGGCCACGTTCTCCGCGACCGTCTTGTTCGGCAGGAGGCGGAAGTCCTGGAACACCGTCCCCAGCTGGCGGCGCATCTGCGGCACCTTCCAGTTGGAGAGGCGCGCGAGGTCCTTGCCCAGGACGTGCACCTGGCCGTGGCTGCACCGCTCCTCGCGGAGGACGAGCCGCAGGAAGGTGGACTTTCCGGAGCCGGAGGACCCCACGAGGAAGACGAACTCGCCCTTCTCGACCTCCAGGGAGACCTCCCTGAGGGCTGGACGGGTCTGCTTGGGGTAGACCTTGGAGACGTTGTCGAATCGGATCACGGATGCACCACGGGTCGCCGGGGGTAGATGAGCGTGACCATACGCGAACCGGGTGTGCAAGTGCAGTCGCAGGTTGAGGTTGGGCAAGACTTGTGCGTTTTTGTACCCGTGACCGTTCCCGCTTCGTTCCCGGCCCCTGCCCGGAGGGCCCGCGCAACGTACGGGGGAACCTGGCACAGTGGAAGGGGAACGTTCTGGTTCCCGCGAACGTTGTATGTGTGATGGCCGGTGCGAGGAGGGCGAGCGCATGACGTACGACCGGTTGGTGTGCGCGAACTGCGCGGCGCCCGTGAGCGAGGGCCGGTGCCCGGTGTGCCGTGCCAACCGCGAGCGACTGCAGCAAGAGGGCTTCCTGAACGGGCTGAACCCGATGGCGCTGATCGCGCTGCTGGCGGTGCTGATCGCCGCGGTGGCGCTGCTGGCGCACCAGACCGCGTAGGGAAGCGCGTAAGAAGTCGGCGGGAATCCGCCGCGAAGACACCGAAGGGCCCGGAGCGCCGAGCTCCGGGCCCTTGTGGCTGCGCGTCGCGCGCGGTGCGTGGCCGTACGGCTACGCTCAGGCGGCGGCGCCGCCCCGGCCGCTGACCAGACGCGGCAGCACGCGGAAGCCGATGCCGCCGGCGATCATCGTCGCGGCGCCGACGAGCAGGAACGCGGTCTGACCGGCACCGGTCTCGGCGAGCTGCTTGTCGCCGCCCTGGGCCTGGGTGTCGGACCCGGTGTCGGTGAGGGCCGAGGAGCCCTCGTCCTGGGGCGTGTCGTTGTTGCCGCCCTTGGGGGTGTCGTTGTTGCCACCGGTGCTGGAGCCGCTGCTGCCGTTGCCGCCGGAGTTGCCGTTGCCACCCGAGTTGCCATTGCCACCGGAGTTGCCGGTGCTGCCGGAGTTGCCGTTGCCGCCCGAGTTGCCGTTGCCGCCCGAGTTGCCGTTGCCACCGCCGGTCGTGGTCGTCTGACCAGTGCTGTTGGTCTCGCCGGTCGTGGTGGTCTGACCAGTGCTGTTGGTCTCGCCGGTGCTGTTCGTTTCACCGGTGCTGTTGGTCTCACCGGTGCTGTTGGTCTCACCAGTGCTGTTCGTCTCGCCGGTGCTGTTCGTCTCGCCGGTGCTGTTGGTCTCACCGGTGCTGTTCGTCTCGCCGGTGCTGTTGGTCTCGCCGGTGCTGTTGGTCTCGCCGGTCGAGTTCGTACCGGTCTCACCGCTGCTCTGGCCGCCCACGCTCGGGCAGACGCCGAGCGGGTCGCAGCCGCCGCCACCCCCGTTGGTCTCCCCGCCGTCCGCGGGGCCGTCGGCGCTTACGCCGAGGCTGATCGGGCCCGCCTGGACATCGAGGTCCAGAGCGGAAGCCGCGCCGGCTGCGGTCAGGGACGCACCGGCCGCGATCACGGCGCCGGCGGCTATCCGCGCGACCCGGATCCGCGTCTTCTTCGTCATGTGGTTGCTACCCCCAGTAGCTGTTCGTCAATGAGGCGGCGCGTGGGGCGTGCCGTGATCGACGGAGGTAGCCGGTGACGAAAGGTGGCATCAACTTCTTTCCCCCGGTTCACATGCGCCCCAAAGTACGCATGCCGCGGCTCACCCTTCCCATTTTTCAAAGCAACGTCAAGGTCGTTGCGCGCGCAATGTCCGATGGGGCGGCGTTTGGTGCGAGTTGAAGCCTGTGAGTGTGATGTAAAACCCAGACATAAGACAACTGCCGCCCCTCGGGCGGCAGTTGTCATGTCGACAAAGTTACTTCTCCTGCTGCTTGCGCCAGCGAATGCCGGCCTCCAGGAACCCGTCGATCTCACCGTTGAACACGGCCTCCGGGTTGCCCACCTCGTGCTCGGTGCGCAGGTCCTTGACCATCTGGTAGGGGTGCAGCACGTAGGAACGCATCTGGTTGCCCCACGAGTTGCCGCCGTCGCCCTTGAGGGCGTCCATCTTGGCCTGCTCCTCCTGCCGGCGCCGCTCGAGCAGCTTGGCCTGGAGAACGTTCATCGCGGTGGCCTTGTTCTGGATCTGCGACCGCTCGTTCTGGCAGGAGACCACGATCCCGGTGGGGAGGTGGGTGATGCGGACGGCGGAGTCGGTGGTGTTGACGCCCTGACCACCGGGACCGGAGGACCGGTAGACGTCGATCCGCAGGTCGGTCTCGTCGATCTCGACGTGGTCGGACTGCTCGACGACGGGGAGCACCTCGACACCCGCGAAGGAGGTCTGGCGGCGGCCCTGGTTGTCGAAGGGCGAGATGCGCACCAGGCGGTGCGTGCCCTGCTCGACGGAGAGGGTGCCGTAGGCGTACGGCACCTGCACGGAGAAGGTGGTCGACTTGATGCCGGCCTCTTCGGCGTACGACGTCTCGATGAGCTCCGTCTTGTAGCCGCGCTGCTCGGCCCAGCGCAGGTACATGCGCTGCAGCTTCTCGGCGAAGTCGGCGGCGTCGACGCCACCGGCCTCGGCGCGGATGTTGACGAGCGCCTCACGGGAGTCGTACTCGCCGGACAGGAGGGTGCGGACCTCCATCTCGTCCAGCGACTTCTTCACCGCGGCCAGCTCGGACTCGGCCTCGGCGCGGGTGTCCGGGTCGTCCTCCTCCTCGGCCATCTCGAAGAGGACGGCGAGATCGTCGATCCGGCCGCGCAGCGCCTCCGCCTTCCTGACCTCGGCCTGGAGGTGGGAGAGCTTGCTGGTGATCTTCTGCGCCTCGTCCGGGTTGTCCCAGAGGGACGGCGCGGCCGCCTGCTCCTCGAGCACGGCGATGTCTGCCCTCAGCTTGTCGAGGTCCAGGACGGCCTCGATCGACTCCATGGTCGAGGAGAGGGACTTCAGCTCTTCGGATACATCGACGACTGCCACGCATCCAGCGTAACGGCTGTGGCAACCGACCTGGGCCGTGCTGCACCCGGCACCGTGTTCGGGTGGGCCGGCCGCGGTCAGGGCGCCGACGTGCTGTGGGTGTCCTGGGCCGGCTGGTCGTCGCCGCCGGAGGACGCCCACCACGCGCCGACGCCCACGATCGCGGCCACGGCCACCCCCGCCACGCCCAGCGTGATCCGGCGGCGCCGTACCGTGGCCCGGTGCCGGGCGGAGCCGGGGCGGGGTGCGCCCGGCGTCCGGGGGGCGCGAGCGGTCCCGTGGGCGCCGCCCGCCAGCTCGTCCGGCCCCGGCACCCGCATCGAGGTGTGCGTGTCCCGGTTGGAGTCAGGCCTGGCTCCCGGGACCAGTGAGACCGCCCCCCGTCGCCGTACCGGCTCGCCGCCCGGCGAGGACGCCGGTGCCGGCTCCTCCTCCGCGGCCTCCTCGGAGAGCTCGGGCTCGTCGACGTCCAGCGGCGGCATGCCGGCCAGCAGCGGCAGCTGCTCCCGCAGCCGGGCCGCCAGCTCGGAGGCGCGCAGCCGCGAGGCGGGCGCCTTGGCCAGGCACTGCACGAGCAGCTGCCACAGCTCCTCGGGGATGCCGGGCAGGGGGACGACCGTCTCGGTGACGTGGCGGCGCAGCACCGCGCCGGGGTGGCCGCCGCCGAAGGGCGTGAAGCCGGCCAGCAGCTCGTACAGCACCGTCGCCAGGGCGTAGATGTCGACGGACGCGCGCGGGGGCAGACCCTCGACGATCTCCGGGGCGAGGTAGTCGGGCGTGCCGATGATCTTCGTGGCCCGGGTCCGCTTCGGTGAGTCGATCAGCTTGGCCACGCCGAAGTCGGTGAGCAGCGCCGGGTGGGCGCCGCCGGGGCCGAGCGGGCCCTGCATGTCCAGCAGGACGTTCTCGGGCTTGACGTCCCGGTGGACGACTCCGGCCGCGTGCGCCGCGGCCAGCGCGTCGGCGACGTCGGCGACGATCGCCACGGCCGCCTCGGGGGCGAGTCGCCGCTCCCGCTCCAGCCGGGTGCGCAGGTCGGTGCCGCGGACCAGGTCCATGACGAGCGCCAGGTCGTTTCCGTCGACCACCAGGTCGCGCACCGTGACGATGCGCGGGTGCTCCAGGCCGAGCAGTGCCGTGCGCTCCTGCACGAAGCGGCCGACGAGCTCCTGGTCGGAGGCGAGGTCCTCGCGCAGCAGCTTGATGGCGACGGGCCCCTCAGGCCCCTCGCCCAGCCACACCGTGCCGGCGCTGCCCCGTCCCAGGATCTGGTTCGCGGTGTACCGGCTGCCGATCTTCCGTGCCAAGACTGCTCCTACAGACGCGTGTTGTCGCTAAAACTACGCGTCCGGCGAGCCAACCTTCACCGCGGAGACGGAAATCACCCGCCAGATGTCGACAAATCCGCAAACCCGTGGTCGGTTTCGGGTGCTTGCGGCGGTCAGTTGCCGCCGCCCGACGAGCTGCCCAGGTCCTTGACCCAGCGACTCACCTGGCCGGCCCAGTGGCTCACCTCGTGCCAGTAGCTCCTGCCCTGGCCGATCCAGGTGTGCAGCGGGGTCAGCTCGTAGATCAGCCAGCTCGCGACGACCAGGATGACGATCGTGAACAGGCATCCCTTCAGGCAGCCGAGCCCGGGGATCTTCATCGGGTTGGCGCTGCGCTGGCGCGGTGCCCTGGGCTCGCGTGCGGGCCGCTGCGGCTCCGGGGCGGGCGGCGCGTACCGCTGGGGCTGCTGCTGCGGGGCGTACTGCTGGGGCTGCTGCTGCGGCGCGTAGCCGTACCCCTGCTGGTAGCCCTGCTGCCGGCCGCGCTGCTGCGGCTGCTGCGGGCGGCCCTGCGGGGCCTGGCGCGGCTGCTGCTGGGGCCGGGCCACCTGGCGCTGGGGGCGGTGGCGCAGCGGGTCGTCCTCGGGGGACAGGTACTGGATCTGCGTCTGCTCGTTGCGGTCGCGGGCGGCGCGCAGCTGGGTCTGCCAGGGGTGCGGCTGGTCGGGCTGCTGGCCCTGCGGGCCGGTGTTCGGCAGGACCGCGGTCGGGTCGGCCGCGCCGGCGGGGCCGCCGGTGTGCGGCAGCACGCTGGTCGCCGCGTTCGGGTCGTACGCGCCCTGCGGGCCGGTGTTCGGCAGCACCTGGGTGGGATCGGCGGCGCCGGGCACGCCCGGGACGGCGGCCGGGGCCGGATCGGGCGCGAGCAGCGCGCCCACGCCCTCGGCGGCGGCGATCTGCGCGGCGTTGGCGTGCACGCCGACGCCCTCGGCGACGACGCGCAGCCCGCGCGCGAGGTTCTCGGCGCTGGGCCGCTCGTCGGGGTTCTTGCGCAGGCAGCGCTCTATGACCGTCCACAGCGGGTCCGGGACGGTGGAGGGGCGGCGCGGCTCGGCGCTCAGGTGCTGGTGCAGCACCTCCAGGGCGCTGCTGCCGGAGAACGGCGGGTGGCCGGTGACCAGCTCGTACAGCAGGATGCCGGCGCCGTAGACGTCGACGGCGGAGGTCTGCGGGCGGCCCTCGGCGGACTCCGGCGCCACGTACGCCGGCGTGCCGACGAACTCGTGGGTGCGGGTCAGGCCCGGGGAGTCGGCGAGGCGGGCGATGCCGAAGTCGGTCAGCATCGGGTGCATCCGGCCGTCGAGCTGCATGAGCAGCACGTTGGCGGGCTTCAGGTCGCGGTGGACGACGCCGTCGGCGTGGCTCGCGGCGAGCGCGTCGGCGATCTGCGCGGTCATCAGCGCGGCGGCGACCGGGGTGAGGGGGCCGTTCTCGCGCAGGTAGCGGTGCAGGTCGGGGCCGTCGACGAGGTCCATGACCAGCGCCAGCAGATCACCCTCGACGACCAGGTCGCGGACCCGGACGATGTTCGGGTGGGTGAGCCGGAGCAGGACGGAGCGCTCGCGCAGGAAGCGCATCACGATGTCCGGGTCGCTCGCCAGCTCCTCCTTGAGGACCTTGATCGCGACCGTCTCGCCCGGCTGTCCGGCCACGGCCGCCTCGGCGCCCGCGGTCTCGCGCTGGCGGGCACGCCAGACGGTGCCTGTGGCGCCGCGTCCCAGCGGCTCCTCAAGCAGGTACTTGCTGCCGACTGGCCGCACGTCACGCGCTCCCTGCTGCTTGCTGATGCTTGCTTGCCTGCATTCCGGTTGTTCCGAACCACTGTAGTGCCGCTCTCCAGGGCACTACGTAACTCTTCCCGAGCATGTTCGAAGTGTTCGACGGGAAGACGCGCGGGCCGGTCGGCCGGTTGCCGGGACCGGACGTGACCGATCTCAACTGATCGCGCGTGGCGCACTGGTCAGGCACTTTTGGGGGCAGAGCCGACCAATCAAGATCACTTGTTCCCGGGTCCCGGGCGCACTGTCGGTGGCAGGTGCGAGGATGCCTACCAGTACTGGCCGACGTGCTCGTGTTGGGGTGGGGATGCAGATCCGGCTGACCGTCGTAGACCCGCTGGGCCCGTCCCCGCAGCGGGGCCGAGCCGCGAGCCGCGACGTGCTCGTCACGGCCCCCGCGGGCACGGACCTGGCCGCGGTCGCGTCGGCGCTGGCCGGGGCGGTCACCGGGGAGGGCCGCGACGCCTCCGGTTCCCCGGTCGTGCTCTATGCGGGGGCCGAGCGCCTCGATCCGCGCCGCTGCGCCCTCGGCGAGCCTCCGCTGGTCGACGGGGCGGTGCTGTCCCTGGGCGCCCCGGCCGCCCCGGAGCCGCACCCCGA
Organism: Streptomyces sp. NPDC051133; assembly: GCF_040682635.1. Classification (NCBI taxonomy): domain Bacteria; kingdom Bacillati; phylum Actinomycetota; class Actinomycetes; order Kitasatosporales; family Streptomycetaceae; genus Streptomyces; species Streptomyces sp. NPDC051133. Next base: position 53,624 of record NZ_JBFBBK010000004.1, on the reverse strand, counting down.
GCTGGACGACGCGCCGACCCAGCTGCACGTCGTGGCGGGGCCGGACGCGGGCGGGGTCCATCTGCTGCACGGCGGCCGGATCACCGTGGGCCGCTCCGCCGAGGCGGACGTCCCGCTGGACGACCCGGACGTCTCCCGGCTGCACTGCGCGGTCACGGTCGGCGCGGACGGGCGGGTCGCGGTGGCCGACCTGGGCTCGACGAACGGCACGGCGCTCGACGGGACGCGGCTGGGCGAGCATCCGGTGCGGTTCCCCGCCGGAGGGCTGCTGAGGATCGGCGAGTCGGCCCTGCGGGTTACTCCGTCCGGGGGACCTGGCGCGCGGGTGGGGACCGTGCCGGACGGCGAGGGGTGTCTTCGGGTCACGTGGGGAGGCACGGAGGCATCCGGACCTCCGGCCGGGCCGGGGGCCGCGTCCGGGGCCGCGTCCGAGTCCGGGTCCTCGACCGCGGTGCCACGGGGGGCGACGCCTTCCGCGGGGGCGGGGGGATCCGGTGGGGGCGCGTCGCCTTCGGCGGGTGCGGGTGTTCTCGGTGGCGCCGCGTCGGCGTCTACGGGCGCGGATGCCCCGGGCGCGATCGCGTCGCCGTCGGCGGGTGCGGGCGGAGCCGGCGGGACCCCGGCGTCTTCGGCGGGTGCCGGTGGATCCGGTGGGCCCGCGTCGGCGTCGGCGGGTGCGGGCCGTGTTCAGCACGGGTACGACCCCGTCGGCCGGAGTGCCTCGCACGCGGGTGCGGGGGCCCAGGAGCACCGGGGCGAGCCGCCCGTGCCGGGGCAGGGCGGGGCGCCGGGGCGCGCGAGCCGGAGCGGCGAGCGGGCTCTGCCCGGCACCGGTGCCGGCGGGGACACGCACGCGGGGTACTTCGGCGTCGCCGGCGCGGCGGCCCACCTCCCGGCGGAGGCGGACCCGCGCGGCCGTAGAGGCACCCCCCTCAGGGGCACCGACGTCCCGCAGGGCACCCGGCGGCGCGGGCTCGGCGCCTGGGCGCGCCGGCTGGCCGGCGGGCGCGCGGACCAGCCGGCCGAGCAGGACCCGTATCCGCGGGACGCCACCGGTGCCGGTGCCGCCCCGGCGGCCGGTGTCCCGCAGCAGCCGGAGACCTGGCCGGACCCGGCCGCGCTGCTGCTGACGGCGCTGGGCCCCGGGCCCCGGCTGTGGGAGCGCGGGCCGGGCCACCCCGAGGCGCTGACCGTCCGGCTCGGCACGGCCGACCGGAGCGCCCCGGACGGCTCGGGTCTGCTGCCGGCCGTGCCGGTGACCGCGGCGTTGCGGGAGGCGGGTGCGCTGGGCCTGGCCGGTCCGCGCCCGCGGCTGTCCGGGCTGGCCCGCGCGGCGCTGGCCCAGCTCGCCGCGCTGCACTCCCCCGACCTGCTGGAGATCGTGCTGATCAGCGCGGACCGCTCCCGCCCGGTGGAGGAGCGCACGGCCGAGTGGTCGTGGCTCGGCTGGCTCCCGCACGTCCGCCCGAACCACGGCCAGGACTGCCGTCTGCTGCTGGCCTACGACCGCGAGCAGGCGGCGGCCCGGACGGAGGAGCTGCTGCGCCGGGTCGAGGACCACGCGGCCACGGGCCGAAGCGCGGCCCACCCGTCCGCCGCCCCGGCCGCGGACGCCCCCGGCCCGCCCGGCCAGGTCCCGCCCCCGGCGCCCCCGGCCGCCACGGCGACACCGGACGCCCTCACCGGCACCCCCCGGACCCCCGGCATACCCGCACAGCCGTCGCCCGCCCACGACACCGCCGCCGCCCCCGTCCGTCGCCCCTCCTGGGCGAAGGACGACCCCGCTCTCGGCGCCCCCGTGGGCTTCCCCGGGCCGTACACCGTCGTCGTGGTCGACGGTGACCCCGGCGGTGCCGCCCTGCAGGAGGCCGTCGCGCGGCTGGCCGTGGCCGGGCCGCGGGCCGGGATACACGTCCTGTGTCTCGCGGAGACGGACTCCGCCTCGCCCGCCTCCCCGGTGGCGCGGACGTACGAGGCCGCGTGCGCGGCGACACCGACCTTCCGGCACTGCGGTGCCGTGGCGCTGCTCAGCGGGGATGTCGCGAGCGCGCTGCATCTGATGCGGGTGGCGCCGGGCGGTCCCGCCGGCCCGGGCACGCTCGCCGCCGTGGACGCCGTGTCCCTCGCCTGGGCGGAGAGGTTCGCGCGGGCGCTGGCGCCGCTGCGGCCGGACGGCCCGGCCGGTGAGCGGCACGCGCGCGTGGCCACGCCGTTGCCGCCGTCGGCGCGGCTGCTGGACGAGCTGGGGCTGGCCCGGGCCACCCCGGCCTCGCTGATGGCACGCTGGGCGGACGCGGCCGACGACACGGAGTCGCTGGGCGGCCGCGCCCGGGCGGTGCTCGGCGCCGGTCCGCGCGGGCCGCTCACCGCCGACCTGGTGGCCGACGGCCCGCATCTGCTGATCGAGGGGCCGCCCGGCAGCGGCCGTACCGAGCTGCTGCGGGCCGTGGTCGCGTCACTGGCCGCGGCCGAGCGACCGGACCGGCTGGGCGTGGTGCTCGTCGACGGCCGGGACGGGGTCGGCACGAGCGCCGGGCGCGGGGAGGGGCTGCGCGTGTGCACGGACATACCGCACGTCACCACGCACCTCACCGCCAACGACCCGGTGCGCATGCGGGAGTTCGCCCAGTCGCTGACCGCGGAGCTGAAGCGGCGCGCGGAGCTGCTGGGCCGGGCGGACTTCACCGAGTGGCACGCGGGGCGTGAGCTGTCGGGCCGTATCGTCGCCCAGCGCACGCCCGCCACGGGTGACATAGAAGTGCCGCCCAGCTCCACGCTGCGGCTGCGGCCGGGCGGTGCCGCCCGCCAGCGTGCCGAGGTGGCGCCGCCGCTGCCCCGGCTCGTGGTCGTCGTCGACGATCTGGACGCGCTGGTCTCCCCCGCGCTCGGTTCGCCGGGGCGGCCCGCCGCCGGGTCGGTGATGCGGGCGCTGGAGGCGGTGGCCCGGGAGGGCGAGCGGCTCGGGGTGCACGTGGTGGCGGCAGCGGGGGTCGGCGGCCGTACGGCGGAGACGGAGCCCGCGCGGAGGGCCGGGCTGCGGGTGGCGCTGGAGGCGCCGGAGGCCGGCCCGGACGATCCGGCGCCGGGGCGCGGGCGGTTGACGTATCCGGACGGCCGGTCCGCCGGCTTCCAGGGCGGCCGGGTGACGGGCCGTATCCCGCGCACCGCGACCCAGCGGCCCACGGTCGTCCCGCTGGACTGGCAGCGCATGGGCGACCCGCCGACCCGCAGGCCGGTCCGGGAGCTGGGCAACGGCCCCACGGACCTGGCCCTGCTGGCGAGCGCGGTGGAGCGGGCCGCGCGGGAGGTCTCGGCGGCGGAGGTGCCGTCCCTGCTCTAGCGCAGGCTCGGCGGCGGAGGTGCCGTCCCTGCTCTGGCGCAGGAGATCCGCGATCGCCGAAGACCGACGCATACACCCTCGGTCACGAGCCGGTCACGATCACCCGTTTGACACCGCAGGCGCTCTTGCCCGCCCTGAGCGGCCCGGCGTACACCGGACCGCACGGGACAGAGTTCTGAGGTTCACGACGTTCAACGGAGAACGACGAACGGGGAAGTGATGCACAGCAGCAGCACCATCCGGACAAGCAGGGCCGTCACCACATGTGCCGCGCTGCTCGCGGGAGCCCTCGCGCTCACCGCCTGCTCCAGCGGCGACAACGACAAGAAGGGCGACGGCGGGAGCGACGGGGCCACTCCGTCCGGGTCCGCCGTCACCCTGCCGAAGCTCGACGGCGCGAACCTGGAGATCGCCGCCGTGTGGACGGGCCAGGAGCAGAAGAACTTCAAGCAGGTCCTGGCCGAGTTCGAGAAGCGGACGGGCGCGAAGGTCACCTTCGTCCCCGCCCAGGACCCGATCATCAACTTCCTCGGTTCGAAGATCGCGGGTGGTCAGCCGCCGGACGTGGCGCTGCTGCCGCAGCCGGGCGCCATCAAGCAGGCGGTGCAGAAGGGCTGGGCCAAGCCGCTCGGGCCGGATGCCGTGAAGGAGCTGCAGAAGAACTACTCGCAGGGCTGGCAGGACATCGGCAAGGTCGACGGCAAGCAGTACGGCGCCTACTACAAGGCCGCGAACAAGTCGCTGATCTGGTACAACGCCAAGGTCTTCGAGAACGCGGGCGCAAAGGAACCGAAGACCTGGAAGGACCTGCTGACGACCACGCGGGCGGTGTACGACTCCGGTGTCACCCCGTTCTCGGTGGCCGGTGCCGACGGCTGGCCGCTGACCGACTGGTTCGAGAACGTGTACCTGTCCCAGGCGGGTCCGCAGAAGTACGACCAGCTGGCCCAGCACAAGATCAAGTGGACCGATCCGTCGGTGAAGCAGGCGCTGACCACCCTCGCCCAGATCTGGGCCAAGAAGGACTATCTGGCGGGCGGGCAGAACGGCGCGCTGCAGACGGAGTTCCCCCAGTCGGTCACCCAGACCTTCACCGGTGGCGACCAGCCGAAGTCCGCGATGGTCTACGAGGGCGACTTCGTGCAGGTCAACATCGGTGAGACCAAGGCGAAGGTGGGCACGGACGCGAAGGTGTTCCCCTTCCCGGCCGTCGGCTCCTCGGCGCCCGTGGTCTCCGGCGGTGACGCGGCGGTGATCCTGAAGGACTCCAAGGCGGCCCAGGCCCTGGTGACCTTCCTCGCCTCCCCGGACGCGGCGACGATCCAGGCCAAGCTCGGCGGCTATCTGTCGCCGAACAAGAACGTGCCGGTCTCGGCGTACCCGAACCCGGTGCAGCAGAAGATCGCCAAGGCGCTGATCGCGTCCGGCGACGACTTCCGCTTCGACATGTCCGACCAGGCCCCGCAGGCCTTCGGCGGCACCCCGGGCAAGGGCGAGTGGAAGGACCTGCAGGACTTCCTGAAGAACCCCACGGACGTCGCCGGCGCCCAGGCGAAGCTGGAGAAGGACGCGTCGGCCGCGTACGGAAGCGGGAGCTGATCCGGCGATGGCGTCGGCAGCGGCGGCCGGGGCCCCACCGGGCCCCGCCGCGCCTCGCGGTCGCAAGAGCGTGACCGGCACCCGCAGGACGGTGGCAGCGCTGTTCCTGCTGCCCGCCCTGGTCCTGCTCGGCGCGCTCGTGGTCTACCCGATCGGGTACTCGCTGGTCCGCAGCTTCTACAACGCCTCCGGTGACGGCTTCGCCGGGGCCGACAACTACAAGACGCTCTTCACGGACGACAGCATCCGTACGGCGCTCAAGAACAACGTCATCTGGGTGGTGTTCGCGCCGACGGTGTCCACCGCGCTCGGCCTGATCTTCGCGGTGCTGACCGAACGGGTGCGCTGGGGAACGTCGTTCAAGCTGGTCGTCTTCATGCCGATGGCGATCTCGATGCTGGCGGCCGGGATCATCTTCCGGCTGGTGTACGACCAGGACCCGGACAAGGGCGTCGCGAACGCGGTGTGGGTGGGCGTGCACGACACGTTCGCGCAGTCGTCGGCGTTCCCGAAGGCCCACCCGGGCCGCGAGTCGCCGCTCGTGGCCGAGGGCGGCGGCTTCGTCACCAAGGGCGCCGTGCACGCGGGGCAGCCGGTCACGCTGCCCCTGGTCGGGGTCGCCCCCGACCAGATGCCGGACGGTGCGAAGAAGGCCGCCGCCGCGAAGCCGGAGCCGGGCAGGATCACCGGCACCACCTGGCAGGACTTCACGCGCGGCGAGGGCGTGGGCAGGCTGGGCGCGCCCGACCCGTCCGAGCTGGGCTATGCCGGGATGCGGATCGAGGCGGTGAAGGACGGCAAGGTGGTCGCCTCCACCGAGGCGGCCGGCGACGGCACCTTCACCCTGCCCGCGTCCGCCGACGGGGCACGGCTGCGGCTTCCGGCGGGCAACTTCAAGGAGCCGTACAACGGGCTGGAGTGGCTCGGTCCGTCGCTGGTCACCCCGGCGGTCATCGGGGCGTACGTGTGGATGTGGGCGGGGTTCGCGATGGTGCTGATCGCGGCCGGGCTCGCGGGTGTGCCGCGGGAGCTGCTGGAGGCGGCTCGGGTGGACGGTGCCAACGAGTGGCAGGTGTTCCGCAAGGTCACCGTGCCGCTGCTCGCACCGGTCCTCGCCGTCGTCGTGGTCACCTTGATGATCAACGTGCTCAAGGTGTTCGACCTCGTCTACATCATCGCCCCGGGCTCCTCCCAGGACGACGCGAACGTGCTCGCCCTGGAGCTGTACCGCAAGGGCTTCGCGGAGAGCCAGCCGGGCGTCGCGAGCGCGATCGCGGTGCTGCTGCTGGTGCTGGTGATCCCGGTGATGCTCTTCAACGTGCGTCGACTGAGGCGGGAGGTACGGCGATGACGACACGACGCCCGCAGCCCGGCCGGGGGTCCGGGGGTCGCCCCCCGGGTGAACACAGCAACGTCCGTCGGCTGAGGCGGGAGGTGCGGCGATGACGGCGACCGCCGGAAGCGTCACGAAGGCCGGCCCGGTCGGGCCGGTCAAGGCCCGGCAGTCGCTCGGCGCGAAGGTGGCCGAGCGGCTGAACGGCGGACTGGTCCGCTTCTTCCTCGTCGTCGTGGGCCTGTTCTGGCTGGTGCCGACCGTCGGCCTGCTCATCTCCTCGCTGCGCCCGCCCGAGGACATGAGCGCGAGCGGCTGGTGGACGGTGTTCAGCAAGCCGTCCCAGCTCACCTTCGACAGCTACGAGAAGCTGCTGGAGAACGGCGACATCACCCACTCCCTGCTGAACACCGTGCTGATCACGGTCCCGGCGACGGTCCTGGTCGTCGTGGTCGGCGCGCTCGCGGGCTACGCGTTCGCGTGGATGGAGTTCCCGGGCCGGGACTGGTGGTTCCTGGGTGTGGTGAGCCTGCTGGTGGTGCCGGTGCAGGTGGCGTTGATCCCGATCGCCGAACTGTTCGGCAGGATCGGCCTGTTCGGCACGATCCTCGGCGTGATCCTGTTCCACACGGGCTTCGGTCTGCCGTTCGCGGTGTTCCTGCTGCGCAACTTCTTCGCGGAGATCCCGCGGGAGCTGCTGGAGGCGGCCCGGCTGGACGGCGCGGGTGAACTGCGGCTGTTCGCGCGGGTGGTGCTGCCGCTCGGCGGGCCGGCGATCGCGAGCCTCGGCATCTTCCAGTTCCTGTGGGTGTGGAACGACATGCTGGTCGCGCTGGTGTTCACCAAGTCGGGCACCCAGCCGATCACGGTCGCGCTGCAGACGCAGGTCCGGCAGTTCGGCAACAACATCGACGTGCTGGCGCCGGGTGCGTTCATCTCGATGGTGATCCCACTGGCCGTGTTCTTCGCGTTCCAGCGGCAGTTCGTGTCCGGGGTGATGGCGGGCGCGGTCAAATAGCCCCGGGCGGGGCACTCTTGGAGGGGCGGGTCTTCAACGGCCCGCCTCTTCGCGTTCATCCATTGTCCCCCACATGAGGTACGGGGCCGTAACCAATTCACTCCATCGGCCGTTCCCGGGCAGAAGGCCCGCGCCGACCGACCCATGGATGTCCCTTGCCCAGGTTCAGTGTCATCGTCCCCGCGTACAAGGTCCAGGCGTACCTCTCCGAGTGCCTGGACTCGGTGCTCTCGCAGTCGTATCCCGATCTCGAACTGATCGCCGTGGACGACTGCTCCCCGGACGGCTGCGGCGCGATCATCGACGAGTACGCGGCCCGGGACACCCGGGTGCGGGCCGTGCACCTGGCGCGGAACCAGGGGCTCGGCCGGGCCCGGAACGCGGGGATGGCCGAGGCGACCGGCGACTACCTGGTGTTCCTGGACAGCGACGACACCCTCACCCCGGACGCGCTGCTGGCGGTCGCCGACCGGATCAAGGAGACCGGGGAGCCGGACGTCCTGGTCTTCGACTACGCGCGCACGTACTGGGACGGCCGGACGGTCCGCAACCAGCTGTCCGGCCTGCTCACCCACCAGGGCCCCGCACCCTTCCGGCTGGCGGACCGGCCGGGGCTGCTCCGGGTGCTGATGGTGGCCTGGAACAAGGTGTGCCGGCGGGAGTTCGTCGAGGCGCACGGCTTCACCTTCCCGCCGGGCTACTACGAGGACACCCCCTGGACCTTCCCGGTGCTGATGGCGGCGGAGTCGATCGCCACCCTGGACCGGGTGTGCGTGCACTACCGGCAGCGCCGGCAGGGCAGCATCCTCGGCACCACGAGCCGCAAGCACTTCGACCTGTTCGAGCAGTACGACCGCGTGTTCGCGTACGTCGCGGAGCGCCCCGAACTCGCCGTGTGGCGGCCCGAGCTGTTCCGCCGGATGATCGACCACTACGCGACGGTGTTCACCCGGCGGGGCCGCCTGCCGCGCGGCAGCCACGGCGAGTTCCTGCGCCGGGCCCGTGCCCACTACCGCCGTCACCGGGTGCCCGGCGCACGCGTCGGGCTGCGGCACGCGCTGGTCCGCTACGGTCTGCACCGCACGTTCCGGGCGCTCCAGCTGGCCTCGGCCGTCCGCCGGCGCGTGGGCAAGTCCGCGGTGAAGCTGGCCCGCGGCGCGCGCTCCGGGGCGCTCCAGCTGCACTACCGGATCCAGCTGCGGCTGCCGCTGCGCTCGGACCGGGCCGTGTTCGCCGCCTCCTCGGGGCGCTCGGACCCGGGCGCGCTGGAGGAGGCGTTCCGTACGCACGCCCCGCACATCCGCACCGCGTGGCTCACCCGCCCCGGGCAGGAGGCCGCCCTGCCGCCGGGCCCGCGCCGGCTCCGCCCCGGCACGGCCGCCTACTGGACGGCGCTGGCCCGCTCCCGGTACCTGGTCACGAACACGCGGTTCGAGGGACGGCTGCGCAAGCGGCGCGGGCAGGTGTTCGTGCAGACCCAGCAGGGCACGCCCCTGAAGCACATGGGACTCGATCTCCAGGAGCGCCCGGCGGCGGCCGGGGGCACCGACTTCGAGGAGCTGCTGCGAGATGTCGACCGGTGGGACCACGTCCTGTCCGGCAACCGGCACTCGACCACCACCTGGGAGCGGGTCTTCCCGGGCGGTTACACCACCCTGGAGTGCGGCTCCCCGCGCAACGACGTCCTGCTGCGGGCGACCTCGGCGGACGTGTCCCGGCTGCGCGAGACGCTGGGCGTCCCCGAGGGCGCGGTCGCGGTCCTGTACGCGCCCACCTACCGCGACCACCGGCGCACCCAGCTCCCGCTGCTGGACCTGGAGCGGATCGCGCGCCGCCTCGGACCGCGCTTCGTGATCCTGGCCCGCCCGCACCCCGTGCACGGCGGCCCGCTCGGCGCGGGCACCCGGATCATCGACGTCAGCGGGCATCCGAGCGTGGAGTCCCTCTGCCTGGCCTCGGACGTACTGGTCACCGACTATGCGTCGCTCATGTTCGACTACGCCGTCCTGGACCGGCCGATCGTGGTGCACACCGAGGACTGGGAGGCGTACGACGCGGCCCGCGGCACCTACTTCGATCTGCGCGCCTTCCCGCCGGGCGCGGTGGCGCGCAGCGAGGACGAACTGATCGACATCTTCGCCACGGGCCACTGGCGCGGCTCGCGCTCGGCCCAGCTGCGGGCGGCGTTCCGGGAGCGGTTCTGCCCGTGGGACGACGGGCGCGCCGCCGAACGGGTCGTACGGCATGTGGTGCTGGGCGAGACGGAGCTGCCGCCGGTGGTTCCGCTCGCGGACCGCAGGCCGGTGCCGTCGGCCTGCGCGCGTTCGCCGCTGGCCACCGTGCCGCAGCCTTCCGGCCGTCTCCCCGTCGCCGAGAGCCGCTGAACACCGTTGGTCCTACCGGGAGTTCCCATGCCCCTCGGCTCGACGCGGCCCACCCCGAGCCGGCCGCCCACCTGCCGTCCGGCGGGACGGCCCGGCCGCGCCCGCAAGACACCGCAAAGAGCCCCGGCCCGCGTACACCGCGAGCCGGGGCACCTGCTTCGACGTCACCGCCGGGCCGCCCGGCCGGGCCGCCCGCTCCTATCGGGAGCCGGCCCGGTTGTTCGCCTCGGCTGCCGGGCGGACCGACGACCGGGCCGGGCGCGGTGCGGATCCCGGGGCAGGCCGTCGGGCAGGCCGCGCTGACGTCGGCGTCACAGGTGTGACCGGGGTGCCGGCCGCCGCTCAGGGCCGGCACCCCGGTGTTCGTGCGCCTACTCGATGACGAGGTCGACCTCGATGTTGCCGCGGGTGGCGTTGGAGTAGGGGCAGACCTGGTGGGCGGTCTCGACCAGCTTGCGGCCGGTCTCCTGGTCCACGGTGTCGGGCAGCTCCACGCGCAGGGTCACCTGCAGCCCGAAGCCCTCGCCCTGCTTGCCGATGCCGACCTCGGCGGTCACCGCCGCCTCGCTGACGTCCACCTTCGCCTGGCGGCCGACGAGGCCGAGGGCGCTGCCGAAGCAGGCGGCGTAACCGGCGGCGAAGAGCTGCTCCGGGTTGGTGCCCTCGCCGTTGCCGCCCAGCTCCACCGGCGGGGCCAGCTTGAGGTCGATCCTGCCGTCGGAGGAGACGGCACGGCCCTCACGGCCGTGGGTGGCGGTGGCGACAGCGGTGTACAGCGCGTCCATGAGAACCATCCCTTGTGAATTCGGGTCCGGCGGCCCCTGTCCTGACCGCCTCACGACCATAAGTAGAGCACACAATTAAGTTGCGCACAACTAAATGGCTTGCAAGAGCTACTCTGGAGGCATGACCGACACGGAGTGGCTGCGCCTGGACCGCCAGATCTGTTTCTCGCTGCACGCGGCGTCCCGCGCCTTCAACGGGGTGTACCGGGTGGTCCTCAAGGACCTCGGGCTCACCTACCCCCAGTACCTGGTGCTGCTGGTGCTGTGGGAGCAGGGCGATCTGCCCGTCAAGCGGCTCGGCGAGGAGCTGCGGCTCGACTCCGGCACGCTGTCGCCGCTGGTCAAGCGGTTGGAGACGGCCGGTCTGGTGCGGCGCGAGCGCAGCGTCGAGGACGAGCGGTCGGTATGGGTGCGGCTCACCGAGGAGGGCGCGGCCCTGCGCGAGCGGGCCCTGGAGGTACCGCGCCGGATCGCCCGGGCGACCGGGTTCGACCTGGAGGAGATCGCCGAGCTGCGCGAACGGCTCGACCGGCTCACGACGGCGCTGGACGCCGCGGCGCTGTCGGAGGCGCGGAACGCGGAACGGCACGACTAGCCGGGCGCACGTAGAGCCGTACGGCCATGCCGCCCCGGACGGACCGCGCGCGCGGCACGAAGTCCCGGGCGAGCACGGCGAGTTTGGTCCGCTCGGTGGGGCTGCGCGGAGTCCAGCGGCCGGCGAGCAGGCGCCGGTCCCCCACGACCCACACCCGTGTCAACCGCCCCACTCTCCGCCGCACTTCGCCCGGCCCGACCTCCACCCCGTACAAGGTCCCCGACTCGGCCGCCCCCTCCCCGAGGACGACGTCCCGCGTCCGCCGGAAGGCACCGGGGTAGCCGAGCGCCACGTTGCGCGCACCGGCGGGCAGGTACAGCACCGCGTCCCCGGCCCCCGACTCCCGCGCGACCAGCCGGGACACGGCCCCGAGATCATCGGCGCGGCTCGCGGGGGTCCGGTCGGCGCGGAGGAGGGGCAGTTGCTGGACGAAGGTCAGGGAGACGGCCAGGACACCGGCGAGGGCGACGAGAGCGGACCGCGGCACAGGGCGTGTTCCCGGCGGCCCACCGGGCCACAGCCGCCCCACCGCCCCCGCCACCCGCTCGGCCCCCGCCGCCACCACCAACGGCGCGCCGCCCAGCGCGTACAGCACGTACCGGTCGACATACAACGGCGTCAGCTGGGACACCAGCATCAGCACCCCCGGCGGCACCAGGGCCAACGGCACCCCCACCCCCGCGCAGGTGAGGTCTCCGCGCCGTCCCGTCATCCCCGCGGCCGCCACCCCCGCCAGCACCAGGCAGACCGGGAACACCGCCTCGCCCGGCCCCACGAACGCCCGCAGCAGCCCCTCGGCCACGTCCGCCGTGGGCCGCCGCAACCAGGCCACCTGGGCCGCCTGCGACCGCGAGATCCACACCATCGGCAGCAGCGACAGCACCACCGCACCGGCCGCGCACCCCCATCCCCGCCACACCCGCGCCCGCACGCGGGCCAGGGCCAGCGACACCGCGTGGGCGAGCAGCAGCAGGACCGCGAACTCGTGCAGCCAGCACGTCAGACCGAGAACGGCGCCGTACGCCGGCCAGGAACCCCCCTGCGCGGCCCGCACGAACAGCAGCGTCGCCCCGGTGGCCCCGGCGGCCACCAGGGCGTACGAGCGGCCCTCCTGCGCGTAGTGACCCGCCATCGGCGAGACGGCGTACAGCAGCCCGGCCCACAGCCCCACCCGCGGCCGGACCAGCCGGGTGCCGAGCGCGGCCACCAGCCCCGCGGTGACGGCCGCCGCACACACCGACGGCAGCCGCAGCGCGACCTCGCCGGGACGGACCGCGAGGACGGCGTGCATGAGGAGGTAGTACAGGCCGTGCACCGCGTCCACGCCGTGCAGCAGCCGCCAGATCTGCGGCACCGTACGGCGCGCGACCTGGAGGCTGACGGCCTCGTCGCGCCACATTCCGCCGCGGTCGAGCCCCCAGAGCCCGACGGCGAGCATGACCAGCGCCGGCCCGCCCACGGCGGCCCCGCGCGCGATCCGCGCCCCTGGCCCGCGCGGTGCGCGCCCCGCCGTGCCGGTCGCCGCGCCGGCCGCCGTCGCACCCGCCCCGCGCGGCCGCGGTCCCACAGGAAGCCCGATGTCCACCAGAGCCCGATCTTTTGCGATTAGCCAATCTTTTTCCGGTATTGACGGCGTATCAGCACAGATACACCATGCATGCCGCTTAGGCTCCCATGCGATGAACCGTCTCCGTGTCACCCCCGGCCCGGTCCTGGCGCTCACCGCCCTGTGGGTCACCACGCGCGGCCTGATGCTGTGGGTGCTGGTCCACGACAGTGCCCCGCTGCTGGGCCGGGGTTCGGTGGCCCGGGAGGTGCGGCGGCTGTACTTCCACTGGTACGGCGTCCTCGCGCACGGCACCTTCCCGGCGCACGACACGCTGTGGCAGTACCCGCCGGGCGCGGGCGCGGTGCTGCTCGCTCCGGGCCTGCTGCCGTGGCTGACGTACGTTCAGGCGTTCGTGGTGCTGACGCTGGCCGCCGACGCGCTGGTGGCGGCGGCGCTGGTCCGCGCGGGCAGGCGCCCCGGGCGCAGCCTGCTCGGCGCGGCGATGTGGACGGGCGGGCTGCCGCTGCTTCTGCATCTGCCGCTCGCCCGGTACGACGTCGAGGTCACCGCGCTGGCGGTGCTCTCACTGCTGGCGCTGTCGCGCTCCCCGCGCGCGTGCGGCGTGTTCGGGGCGCTGGGGGCCCTGGTGAAGGTGTGGCCGGCGCTGGTGCTGCTGGGCACGCCCCGGGGCCGGGGGACGCGTACGGCCTGGGGGTGGGCGGTGGCCGTCGGGGGCGCCTCGCTGGGCCTGCTGGCCCTGCTGTTCGACAACACGCTCTCCTTCCTGCGGCAGCAGGGCGGTCGCGGAGTGCAGATCGAGTCGCTCGGCGGCACGGCGCTCGATCTCGCGCGGCACGCCGGCTGGTCCGGGCGGACCCGCTACCAGTACGGCGCCGTCGAGCTGGTCGGCCCGTACGTGCGCGCCGTGGCCGCCACCTCCCTCGTGCTGACGGCCGTCGCCCTCGGGCTGCTGGTGCTGTGGCGGACGCGGGCCCGGCGGTGGACCGAGGCCACGCCGTTCGACGCGGCACTGAGCGCGGTGCTGCTGTTCACGGTCACCAGCCGGGTGATCAGCCCCCAGTACATGATCTGGCTGGTGGGCCTGGCGGCCGTGTGCCTGACCTCGCGGCACACCAGCCAGCGTCCGGTCGCCGTGCTGGTCCTGACGGCGGCCGCGCTGAGCACCGTGGTGTTCCCGATGCACTACCGCGAGGTCGTCGCCGGCTCCTGGACCGGCTGCCTGCTGATGCTGGCCCGCAACGGGGCGCTGACGGCCGCCGCCGTGCTGTCCTTCGTCCGGCTGTGGCGGGACGCGCTGCCCCCCTTCGAAAAGAGCGGGCAAACAACGGAACCCCGAAGCGATTCCGACCGTCTTCCGGATCGAGCGCTAACCATCTCTTAACCGGGTATTACCGAACATTTATACGCTCCCGGCCTGTGGACCCCATGTACCCAGATCTGCCAGACCCGCACCACACCGAGCCCGCGCGCACGGCCCAGGTCGGTGTCGTCGTCATCGGCTACGACGACCGCGCCCACGTGGGCGACGCGGTGCGCTCGGCGCTCGCCCAAGGAAACGCGGTCGCCGAGGTCGTCGCCGTGGACGACTGCTCCACGGACGGCAGCGCCGAGCTGCTGGAGCGGCTGGCCGCCGACGAGCCCCGGCTGCGGGTGGTGCGCCGGGACACCAACAGCGGCGGCTGCGGCAGCCCGCGCAACACCGGCATCGACGCGGTGACGGCGCCGTACGTGATGTTCCTGGACAGCGACGACGTGCTGCCGCCCGGCGCGGTGGACGCGCTGCTGACGGCGGCGACGGAGGCACGGGCGGAGGTGACGAGCGGGTTGTGCGTGCGCCGGGAGCTGCCCGCCGGGCGCGACCAGCCCTGGCAGGCGTCCCTCTACACGGCGCACACCGTCCTCACGCACCCCTCGCAGCGGCCCCGCCTGGTCCACGACACGCTGTGCGTCAACAAGCTGTACCGCACCGACTTCCTGCGCGAGCACGGCATCCGCTTCCCCGAGGGCCGCTTCCTCTACGAGGACATCGTCTTCACCGCGCGCGTGCTGGCCGCGAGCCCGCGCCTCGCGCTCGTCCCGGACCAGGTCTACGTCTGGCATGTGCGCCGGGCCGCCGAACAGCTGTCGCTCTCGCTGGACCGGGAGCGCATCGGCAACTGGAAAGCGCGCGTCGAAGCCTGCGCACTGGCGTACGACATCCTGCTCGGCGCCGGGCAGAAGGAGCTGGCGCGGGCCGCGCGGGCCAAGTTCCTCGACCACGAGGTGCGCATGTACACGCGCGAGCTTGGGTTGCGCGACGTGGACTACCGGCGCGCGTGGTGGGCGCACACCCAGGAGTACCTCGCGCGCTACGACGCCGCCGACTGGGAGCTGAACCCGGCCGCGCCCGGCAGGCTGCTCGGGCGGGTCGTGCTGGAGTCGCCCGAGCCCCGCGACCTGCCCCGGCTGCGTGAGCTCGCCGCCCGCCCGGCACGGCTGCTGCCGCCGTACGCCCGCACGCCCGACGGCGTCCCCGTCTGGTCCACGGACCTGCCCCAGGTCACCCTGGCCCCGCTGCTGACCCACCCCGTACCGCTGCTGCCGCTCGCGGTGGACGCGGAACTGTCCCCGCGCGCGCGTGCTTCGCGGCTGCGCCTGCGACTGCACGAGCTGTACGGCAGGCTTGCCGAGGCGGGCCCGTGCGAGGTGGACGTCGCGTGGCACGCGCGCGACGACGAGCGCAGGGCGTGGAGCGCGACGGCCGCTCTCACCCCGGCCGGCGCGGGCACCTGGTCGGCCGACCTGCCCGTCGACCTGGCGGCGCTCGGCGCGGGCACCTGGGACCTGCGTCTGACCGTGCGCTGCGCGGACGGCGCACAGCGCGACGTCACGGCGCACGCCCTGGCGGGCGCCGGCCGGCTGCGCCGACGCGCCGTGCCGAGCCTCCGCTACGGCGTGCTCCTGGTGCAGCCGTACGCCACGCATTCCGGCACGCTGGCGCTGCGCGTGGCGACGGGTGTGCGCGGGGTATGGCAGGTGGCCCGCGGCAGGCTCCGCCGCCTGTTTCACTGAGACCGACCGGCCGCGACAGGCCACAGGATGAGGGGACGGCCCATGACCTGGCTGATCACCGGCGGAGCCGGCTACATCGGGGCGCACGTCGTGCGTGCGATGACCGAGGCGGGCGAGCGCACGGTCGTGTACGACGATCTGTCCACGGGCGTCGCCGAGCGCCTGCCGGCGGAGGTACCGCTGGTGCGCGGCTCCGTCCTGGACGCGGACCGGGTGGCCCGCGCCCTGGCCGAGCACGCCGTCACCGGGGTCGTGCATCTGGCGGCGAAGAAGCAGGTGGGCGAGTCGGTGGACCGCCCGCTGCACTACTACCGGGAGAACGTGGAGGGCCTGCGCGTCCTCCTGGAGGCCGTGACGGCCGCGCGGATCCCGTCCTTCCTCCTTTCCTCCTCGGCGGCGGTCTACGGCATGCCGGACGTGGACCTGGTCACGGAGGAGACCCCCTGCCGTCCGCTGTCCCCCTACGGCGAGACGAAGCTGGCCGGCGAATGGCTGGTGCGGGCCACCGGCCGGGCGACCGGCCTCGCGACCGCCTCCCTGCGCTACTTCAACGTGGCGGGAGCGGCCACCCCCGAACTCGCCGACACCGGTGTGTACAACCTGATCCCGATGGTCTTCGAGAAGCTCACCGAGGGCGCGCCGCCGCGCATCTTCGGCGACGACTACCCCACCCCCGACGGCACCTGCGTCCGCGACTACATCCATGTGGTCGACCTGGCCGAGGCGCACGTCACGGTCGCCCGCGCCCTGCGCTCCTCCCCCGGCACCGACCTCACCCTGAACATCGGCCGCGGCGAGGGCGTGTCCGTGCGCGAGATGATCGACCGCATCAACGCGGTCACCGGCTACGACCGTGCCCCGACCGTCACCCCGCGCCGCCCCGGCGACCCCGCGCGCGTGGTCGCCTCCGCCGACCGCATCGGCACGGAACTGGGCTGGCAGGCCAAGTACGACGTCCAGGACATGATCACCTCGGCCTGGGAGGGCTGGGTCCGGCTCCACCCGGAGGCGGCGCGGTCGTAGGCCGCGCGGATGACCGACCCGGCCGATGCCCGGCTCGTCGAGCGCGCCGTGGGCGCCGTGGTCGGGTCGGCCGTCGGCGACGCCCTGGGCGCACCGTTCGAGTTCGGCCCCGAGAACGCCTTCTCCGCCCGCTTCCCCCACCCCGGACAGGGTGGCGGCGAGATGTGCGGCGGCGGAGGCTGGAACCCGGGCGAGGCGACCGACGCCGATGGGCGCTGACCGAGCGGCTGGTCGGCCTCACAGCGCCTTGAGCGCCCCCGCCGTGGCGCGGGCCAGCTTCTCCAGGTATCCCTTCGGCGGCTTCGGCGAGCGGATCACCACCGCCCGCCAGTACAGCGGTCCGGAGATCAGGTCCAGTGCCAGGTCGGCGTCCACGCCGGCCCGCACCTCCCCCCTCTCCTCCGCCGCCGCCACGATTCTGCTGGCCACACCCTCCTGACCGTCCCGCAGCGCCTTCTGGAAGGCCTCCGCGAGGTCGGGATTGCGGGCGGCCTCCGCCTGGAGGTCGGGGATGATCTGCGAGGCGACCGGGTGGCGCAGGGCACGGGACGTGACCTCGTACAGCAGGCGCAGGTCGCCCTCCAGAGAGCCCGTGTCCGGGACGGGAAAGCCCAGCACCGCCATCGCGGAGACCACGTCCAGCACCAGGTGCAGTTTCGAACGCCAGCGCCGGTACACCGCCGTCTTGCCGACCCCCGCCCGCCGCGCGATCCCCTCGATGGACATGCGCGCGTACCCGACCGCCGCCAGTTCCTCGAAGACGGCCGCCCGGATGGCCTCGGTCACGTCCTCCCGGAGCACCGCGGCCCCGGCGGGGGACCTGCGGCGCGGACGCTTCGGGGCCTCGTCGGCGTTCGTCGTCATGACGCACAGCATAGGGCGTTACGACGAAACGGTTGCGTTCCGACGTCGATTGGTTCTACGCTCACGTTGCGACGATACGGTCCCGTCCCGACGTAAGAGAACGTGAAGAGAAGCGTAAGGAAACGCCGGACGGCGGCCCAGGCCCGGCTCAGCCCGGAGCCACCCCCCTCCCCCCGAGCGAAAGCAGCGGATGTGAGCCAGGTCCTCCACACACCGCCCCCGACCCAGGCCCCGGCCGACGACGACCTCGCGGCACTCGCCGCCCGGCACGGCCTCACGGTCAGCGGAGCCCGCCCCTCCCTGCCGGAGTACGTCGGCCAGCTGTGGGCCCGCCGCCACTTCATCACCGCCTTCGCCACCGCCAAGCTCACCGCCCAGTACAGCCAGGCGAAGCTCGGCCAGGTCTGGCAGGTCATGAACCCGCTGCTGAACGCGGCGGTCTACTACTTCATCTTCGGCGTGCTCCTGGGCACCAGCAAGGGTGTGCCGGACTACATCCCGTTCCTGGTGACGGGCGTGTTCATCTGGACGTTCACGCAGAGCTCGATCATGGCGGGCACCCGCGCGATCTCGGGCAACCTCGGCCTGGTCCGCGCCCTGCACTTCCCGCGCGCCTCCCTGCCGATCTCCTTCTGCCTCCAGCAGCTGCAGCAGCTGCTGTTCTCGATGACCGCGCTGGTCGTGATCATCCTGTCCTTCGGCATCCCGGTCACCCCGCGCTGGCTGCTCGCGATCCCCGCGCTGGTCCTGCAGTCCGTCTTCAACGCGGGCGTGTCGATGATCATGGCCCGGTGGGGCGCCAAGACCCCGGACATCGCCCAGCTGATGCCGTTCGTGCTGCGCACCTGGATGTACGTGTCCGGCGTGATGTGGAGCATCAGCAAGCTCACCAAGAAGGACCACCTGCCGCACATCGTCACGGTGCTGCTGGAGACCAACCCGGCCGCGGTCTACATCGACCTCATGCGGTACGCGCTGATCCACAGCTTCCACGGCTCGCAGCTGCCCCCGCACGTGTGGGCGGCGGCCGTCGGCTGGGCCCTGGTCGCGGGCATCGGCGGCTTCATCTACTTCTGGAAGGCTGAGGAGACGTACGGCCGTGGCTGAGCACACCGAAGCGAAGATCCCCACCGTCATCGCCGACGGCGTCGACATCGTCTACCGCGTCAACGGCACCGGCGCGGGCCGTGGCACCGCCACCGCCGCCCTCAACCGCATCATGCGCCGCAAGCAGGCCGAGAAGGCGGCGGGCGTGCGTCGGGTGCACGCGGTGAAGAACGTGTCGTTCACCGCGTACAAGGGCGAGGCCGTCGGCCTGATCGGCACCAACGGGTCCGGTAAGTCCACCCTGCTCAAGGCGGTCGCCGGGCTGCTCCCGGTGGAGAACGGCCACATCTACACCGACGGCCAGCCCTCCCTGCTGGGCGTCAACGCGGCCCTGATGAGCGACCTCACCGGCGAGCGCAACGTCCACCTCGGCGGGCTCGCCATGGGCATGTCACGGGAGCAGGTCAAGGAGCGGTATCAGGACATCGTCGACTTCTCCGGGATCAACGAGAAGGGCGACTTCATCACCCTTCCGATGCGCACCTACTCCTCCGGCATGGCGGCCCGGCTGCGGTTCTCCATCGCCGCCGCCAAGGACCACGACGTCCTGCTGATCGACGAGGCCCTGGCCACCGGTGACCGCAAGTTCCAGGTGCGCTCCGAGGAACGGATCCGCGAGCTGCGCGCGCACGCGGGCACGGTGTTCCTGGTCAGCCACAACAACAAGTCGATCCGCGACACCTGCGAGCGGGTCCTGTGGCTGGAGCGCGGCGAGCTGCGCATGGACGGCCCGACGGAGGAGGTCATGAAGGAGTACGAGGCCTTCACCGGCGACAAGAGCGACAAGACGGCGAAGAAGCCGGCCGCCAAGAAGGCGGCGTGACCGGGACGGCGGCCTGAACGGAAAGACGGCGCAAAAGCCAGCGTGACCAAGAAGGTGGCGTGAAAGTTACCGGAAGAGAAACCCGGGGACGCGGAACGCCGTCTTCCTGCATGAGCCGGCTCTTACCCCCGCCACGGTTATCCCTTTCATCCGCTTAGTGACAGTATGTTATGAAGGGTCGACCGAAGCCGCTACCGAAGGAGTCCACTACGATGCCCCAACTCAGCGTCATCGTCTACGGACCGAACGCACAGGGGCATCTGACAGAGCTACTGGATGCCCTGGAGGCCCGCCCGCTGCCGGACGCCGAGGTGGTCGTCGCCGCGGTCGGCGACTGGGCCCGCGAGACGGCCGAGGGCCACGCGCCCGAGACGGTCGTCGTCCCGCTGCCCGAGGGCACCGGTGACGCGGCGGCCCGGGCCGCGGGCGCCGCCCGGGCGTCCGGGCGCTGGCTGCACTTCGTGCACGCCAAGGACGGCCTGCCGGCCGGCGCACCCCGTCTGATCTCCGAGCGGACCGCCGAACTGGACGCCACCGGCACCCCGGTCGACGTCCTTCTGTTCGACCACACCACCACCACCTGGCAGACCGCCGCCTCCCCCTCCCGCGACGGCCGCTTCCTCGCCGCCGTCGGCCGCGAGAGCCTCCCCCTGGACGAGGCCGCCGATCTGCTGCGCCTCACCCCGCTGCTCGGCAACCGCGCCCTGCGCGCCGCGTACTGGCGGGCGCACGAGCCGCGGTTCACCACCGAGGACGAGCCGCACGCCGCGCAGACGGCCCTGCTGCACGCCGACCGGGTCGCCTGCCTGAACCAGGTGGCCTACGACAACCGTGAACTGCGCCCCGAGAGCCTGCCGCCGCTCGTCCCCGAGGACCGGTTCGCGCTCATCGAGCGCTACGAGTCCCTGCTGCCGCTCACCCGCGACCGCCGCGCCCCCCGCGCGGTGCTGTACGACCTGATGATGCGCGACCTGGTGCGCACCTTCGCCGGTGAGAACCTGCCCGACGCGGTGGCCCGCGAGTTCTTCCGCCGGGCCTCCCTCGCGGCCGTCCGCTGGCGCCCCGAGCGCCACGAGCGCCCGGCCGGCGTGGAGGGCGTACGCCACGCGCTGCTGGAGGAGGGCGCGTACACCAAGTACCGCGCGTTCCAGGCCGCCAACCGCGCCCGCCGCGCCGCCAAGAAGACCGTGCGGACCCGCAAGCGCCAGGTCGGCGCCAAGCTCCGCGACCAGCAGTACCACCGCGCCCTGAACCGCCCGGTCGACCCCGGCCTGGCCGTGTTCGCGGCCTACTGGGAGCGCGGCGTGGCCTGCAACCCGGCCGCGATCGCCGCGAAGCTCGCCGAACTCGCCCCGCACATCCACCGGGTGTGGGTGGTGTCGAAGGAGAACGCGGCCCTGCTCCCGCCCGGCACGGACCACGTGGTCCCCGGCACCCGCCGCTACTGGGAGACGCTGGCCACGGCCAAGTACCTGGTCAACAACGTCAACTTCCCCAACGCGGTGGTCAAGCGGCCCGACGCGGTCCACCTGCAGACCCACCACGGCACCCCGCTCAAGCGCATGGGCCTGGACCAGATGGAGCACCCCGCCGCCGCCAAGGGCCTGGACTTCGCCGCCCTGTTGGGCCGCATCGACAAGTGGGACTACAGCGTCAGCGCCAACAGTCACTCCACCCGCATGTGGGAGCGCGCCTACCCGGCCCGCTACACCTCCCTGGACCACGGCTATCCGCGCAACGACGTCTTCTACACCGCCACGGCGGCCGACGTCCGCGCCGCCCGCGCCCGCCTCGGCATCGCCCCGGGCAAGACGGCCGTCCTGTACGCACCCACCCACCGCGACTACGAGGCCGGCTTCACTCCGCGCCTCGACCTCGCCGCCTTCGCCGACCGCCTCGGCGAGGACACGGTCCTCCTCGTCCGCGCCCACTACTTCTACGGCGGCGCGGCCTCGCCGCTGACCGGTCTGCGCCGCTCCGGCCGGATCATCGACGTCTCCTCCTACGACCCCGTCGAGGAGCTGTGCCTGGCCGCCGACGCGCTGGTCACGGACTACTCGTCGATCATGTTCGACTACGCGAACCTGAACCGCCCGATCGTCGTCTACGCCGACGACTGGGAGACGTACCGGACCACCCGTGGCGTCTACTTCGACCTCATGGCGGAACACCCCGGCCAGGTCGCGCGCACCCAGGAGGAGCTGGCAGAGATCTTCGCCTCCGGCGCCTGGCGCGACGAGAGCGCGGCGAAGGCCCGGGCCGCGTTTCGCCGCCGGTTCTGCGAGTACGACGACGGACGCGCCGCCGAGCGGGTCGTACGACGGGTGTTCCTGGGCGAGCCGGAGGAGGCGCTGCCCCCGGTGATCCCGCTCGAGGAACGCACCCCCGCCCCGACCCCCGAGGAGGCCTCGGCATGACGACCCCCGACGTGACGGTGACGGTCATCGTCTTCAACGACGCCGCCCGCCTTCCCCGGGCGGTCGCGTCCCTGCGCGCGCAGACCCACGCGAACATCGAGATCATCATCAGCGACGACCACTCGACGGACGAGACGCCGACGGTGGCACGGCAGTTGGAGGCGCAGGACGACCGCATCCGCTACCTCCGCCTGCCGGAGAACAGCGGCGGCTGCAGCGCCCCGCGCAACCGGGCCATCGAGATCGCCCGGGCGCCGTACCTGATGTTCCTCGACAGCGACGACGAACTCCCGCCCCGCGCGGTCGAGTCACTGCTCGCCGCGCACCGGGAGCGCGCGGTGGACTTCACCATGGGCGCGGTCCGGCGGGTCCGGGTGGACAACGGCCGCCGCACGACGTGGATGCCGCACCTGGTCACGGAGCACCGCACGGTGGAGGGCATCGAGGCGGACCCGCGTCTGCTCTTCGAGCACCTGTCCACCAGCAAGATGTACGCCCGGTCCTTCCTGGACCGCCACGACCTCCGCTTCCCCGAGGGCATCCACTACGAGGACCAGCTGTTCTCGGCGCAGGCGTACTGCCTGGCGAAGGCGTTCACGATCGTCCCGGAGCCGGTGTACATCTGGTACATCGACCCGTTCGCCGCGGCCGCATCGGCGTCCATCTCCAACCAGCGGCACAAGGTCACGAACGTCCGCGACCGGGTCCACGTGCAGCGCCTGATCGACGACTTCCTGCTGGAGAGCGGGCACGCGGGGCTGCGGGAGGACAAGGACTTCAAGTTCCTCAAGCACGACTTCCGCATGTACGCGGGCGACCTGCCGTACCGGGACGCCGAGTGGCTGGCGGCCTTCGCCGAGATCATGAACCCGTACCTGGAGACCCTGTCCCCCGGTGCGTACGCCCGGCTGCCGCGTGCGGAGCGGGTGGTGCTGGAGCTGCTGCGGGCGGGCCGCCCGGCCGACGCCCAGCTGGCGGCACGCGGACTGGGGCATGGGGTGGCACCGCGCGAGGTCACGGCCGACGAGGCGGGGGTGCCGTACTGGGGCGACGGCGTCCCCGACTCCGACCGTGGCCGCCGGGAACTGGACCTGTCCGACCTGGAGCTCGACACGCGCCCGTTCCCGACCGCCCAGTTCCGTCACGAGATCACCGAGCTGACCCGCGAAGACGGGGCCTGTCTGACCCTGGCGATCCGCACGTACGACCCCGGTCTCCGCCTGCCGGTCGGCCCTCAGCGCGCCGGCCTGCTGCTGGCCCCCGGCGGCCGCCGGATGACGGTCCCCTTCCGTCTGGATCCGGTCCGCCCCGGCGTCTTCGAGGGCAGCGTCCGCCTGGACCTCGCCGCCGCCCCGATCCCCCTGCAGGGTTTCCAGGGCATCCGTCACCCCCTGGTCCGCCTGAACCAGCAGGGCCTGTCGAACTCGGGGCTGCTCCTGGCGCCTCTCGACTTCCCCACGGCCACGGCCCGCATCGACTACCACTCCGGCGCGACCCCGCACGAGGTGACCATCGAGCCGGAGAACCGCAACCCCGGCCGCCTCCAGATCCGTTGGCGCCCGGTGGGCGTGACGGCGCGAGTGATCCGCCCGGCGATCAAGAAGATCGCCCGGCCCCGGGTCCGCAGGGCGGCGAAGCTGGTGGCGAGCCTGCTGCGGTGAGGGGCCCGCTGGGCGCCTGAGCTCCACGTGATCGACGCGGCCGGGGGTGGCGGCACCCACCCCCGGCCCGCGGCGGCTCAGTCCTCCACTCGGTACAAAACCTGCCCGCCCGGGCCGGCGGTCACCTTCCGCAGGCCGGGGCCGGCCAGGCCCGCCGGCCCCACGACCCACCGCGCCCGGTACTCCCGCAGAATCCCCCGCCGCTCCGCCGCGGACGTCCCCGACGCGAAGTACCGCGTGACCGCGGCCTCTCTCCGGGCCGCGTCCGGCAGGAACACATCCGGATACCCGGGCGCCACCGTGTACGGCCCGTACGCCGGAATCTGCCGCTCCGGGAACGTGCGCGCCATCACCACGTCCCCGTACCTCACCCAGGGCGTGATCCACCGGTAACCGACCCACGGCGTCCGGTACTTCGCCGCCACCACCCCGGGCAGCGCATCCCGTCCGACCGCGTACCCGAGCGTCCCGGCCTGCGTCCACGCGCCCACGGCCAGCGCGGCGCCCAGCAGGCACGCCCAGGCGCCGCGCACCGCCCGCCGCCCGGCCGACACGACCTCCAGCGCGGCGGCGAGCTGGGCCGGGATCAGCGCGGCGGGCAGGGCCCGGCCCCAGGAGTAGTGCCCGGTCAGCCCGCCCGCGGCGAACACCACCGCGCCCAGCGCGAAGAACAGCACCAGCGGATCCCAGCGGTCCCGCCGCCACCGCAGCACCAGCGCCGCCACCCCCAGCAGCACCAGCCCGAACCGCCCGGCGAGGTCGTCGTACAGCGGCCGGTGGATCGCCTCCAGGCCCGCACCGGCGGAGAACAGCGAGAAGAAGTCGTAGTACGGCCACAGCCCCAGCAGCACCACGCCGAGCACGAGCCCGGCGCCGAGCCGCACCAGCACCGTCCGGCCCGGCCGTACGGCGATCACCGTGGCCAGCCCGCCCAGAGACGCCACGACCCCGGTGAACTGGTGACACAGCAGGATCAGCGCCCACAGCACCCCGAGTCCCAGCCACACCCCCCACGCGGCCTCCCCGCGCAGCGCCCGCGTCAGCCACGCCCAGAAGTGGAAGGCGAGGCCGAGCGCGAGGACGCTCGGGTACGAGACCGTCAGCGCCAGGGAGTTCAGGCCCAGGAAGCCGCTCCAGTTGAACAGCGTCGGCCCCCACAGCAGGAGCAGGCTCAGCAGCGCCAGCGCCGGTGCCGCACGGTGGGCGCTCAGAGTGCGCACATACCGCCACACCCCGGTGACCAGCAGCCCCAGCCCGGCCAGCGCGCCGATCCGCAGCACCACGAACACCGACAGACCGGTCAGCTTGGCGACGCAGCCCAGCACCAGCATCCACGGCGAGTAGTACGGGCTCGGCGTGTCCGCGTCGACCAGCGGGTTGCCGGGATGCAGCAGGTCGTGCCGCAGTCGCTGGATCGTGGCCGCGTGCATACCGAGGTCGCCCGCCCAGGGCAGGCGGACGACGACCAGGAGCAGCAGGACGAGGACGAGCGCGGCGGCGGCCTGCGGCAGCGTCCGGCCGGCCCGTGCGGTGGCGGTCGGCGGTGCGGGTCGGCTCACCCGTTCGATGTCAGAGGTGGCGTGCATCCTGCTGAAACACCCAGGTGCGGTAGACGACGAAACGGAATGCGGAGGCGAGCACGATCGACAGCGCTTTCGCCATGTTCGATTCGAGGACGCTGTGCAGACCAAGGCCGTGGTAACCGACCCAGAACAGGCTGATTTCCATGACGACGCCGAGGCCGCTGAAGACGAAGAACAGGATGATCTGGCTGCGGGTGCGTGAGGCACGGTCGCGATAGGCGAAAAAGCGGAAGCCGAGGTAATTGGTCGCCATCGCGATACAGCTGGCCAGGACGGTCGCGGTCATCGCCTGCCAACGCAGGCCGTGCAGCAGCAGGTTGAAGACCAGGAAATTGACCAGGACTCCGCTGCCGCCGACGATCCCGAATTTCACGACCTCCAGCACGACGTGCCTGACCGGCCGGGCCGGAGCCGGCGCGGGGGGTGCCGCCGGGCGGGTCTCGGTGAGGTTCACTGTCACATCGCAGACCCTATCCGAAACACACCGATTAGCAGGAAACGGTAAATTCGCCGCACGTTTTTCGCTAAGGACCGGCAAGAAACGGAACGCCCCGGACCGAATCTGCATCGGCCCGGGGCGTTCTCACCGTCGTACGGCTACGAGTGCGTGCGCAGCAGCGTCCGCATCGTCCGCATCGCCACCGACAGGTTGGCGAGGTCGAAGGAGTCCGAGCTGCGGATCTCCTCCAGGGTGGTGCGCGCCCGGCTCAGGATGGGGGCGTTCTTCTCCTCCCACGCCTTGAACCGCTGTTCCGGCGTCGAGGAGCCGTTGCCCACCGCGAGGACGTCCGCGGTGAGCGCCGCGTGGGCCGCGTACAGGTCCTCGCGGATGGAGGCGCGGGCCATGGACTGCCAGCGGTCGTTGCGGGGCAGCTCGCTGATGCGGTCCATCAGCTGCGTGATGTCGAGCCGGTCGGCGAGGTCGTAGTACACCTCGGCGACGTCCAGCGGCTCCTTGCCGGTCCGGTCGGCCACCGACACGATGTCGAGCGCCGGGAAGGCGGAGGAAAAGCCGGCCACGCGGGTGGCGGCTTCGTCCGGGACGCCGGCCGCGGACAACTCGTCGTACACGTGCTGGTACCACTCCTGGTCCGTGCCCTTGAGCAGCTTCGGCAGCTCCTGCCAGACCCGCTCGACCCGCTCGGCGAAGAACTCGACCGTCTCCGCGAGCTGGAGCGGCTGCGGCCGGTTGTTCAGCAGCCAGCGGGTGCCGCGCTCGACGAGCCGGCGCGAGTGGAGCCGGATCCGGGTCTGGACGTCCGCGTCGACCCGGTTGTCCAGTGCCTCCACCGCGTCCCACACCGGCGCCGAGCGGAAGATCGCGCGGGCCGCGGTCTGCGCCCGGACGATCTCCTCCAGGGAGGCGCCGGTCTCCTCGCGCAGGCGGTGCAGATACGTCGTACCGCCCGTGTTGACCGTGTCGTTGACCAGTACGGTCGTGGTGATCTCGCGGCGCAGCGGGTGGCTGTCGATCGCGTCGGCGAACCGCTCGCGCAGCGCCGTCGGGAAGTAGGCGTGCAGCAGACCGCGCAGGTACGGGTCGTCCGGCAGGGAGGTGGCCAGCAGCTCCTCGGCGACCGTGATCTTCGTGTACGCCAGGACGACGGCGGTCTCCGGGCTGGTCAGACCCTGGCCCTGGGTGAGGCGCTCGCGGATCTGGCGGTCGGCGGGCAGGAACTCCAGCGCCCGGTCCAGGTGGCCCTCGCGCACCAGGTGGCGCAGGAAGCGCTGCTGGGCGTGGAGCATGTCCTTCGCCTGGAACAGGGCGTTGGCCAGGGCGGTGTTCTGCGCGTAGTTGTTGCGCAGGACCAGCGCGCCGACCTCGTCGGTCATCTCGGCGAGCAGCTTGTTGCGCTGCTTGACGGTCATGTCGCCGTCCGCGACCAGGCCGTTCAGCAGGATCTTGATGTTCACCTCGTGGTCGGAGGTGTCCACGCCGGCGCTGTTGTCGATCGCGTCGGTGTTGATCCGGCCGCCGTGCAGCGCGAACTCGATGCGGCCGAGCTGGGTCAGACCCAGGTTGCCGCCCTCGCCGACGACCTTGACGCGCAGGTCGGCGCCGTCGACGCGGATGGCGTCGTTGGCCTTGTCGCCGACGTCCGCGTTCGACTCGGCGGACGACTTCACGTAGGTGCCGATGCCGCCGTTCCACAGCAGGTCGACCG
Source organism: Streptomyces sp. NPDC051133 (assembly GCF_040682635.1). Lineage (NCBI taxonomy): Bacteria > Bacillati > Actinomycetota > Actinomycetes > Kitasatosporales > Streptomycetaceae > Streptomyces > Streptomyces sp. NPDC051133. The sequence goes on along the minus strand of NZ_JBFBBK010000004.1, from coordinate 26,306 downwards.
GCGCGTGCAGGATCGCCTTCATCAGGTCGGCCGGGGTCATCTTGGTGACCTTGTCGGCGATGCCGAGGGCCTCACGGATGTGGGCGTTGATCGGGATCGACTTCGCGCTGCGCGGGAAGATCCCGCCGCCCGCCGACAGCAGGTCGGCGTTGTAGTCGGCCCAGCTGGAGCGGGGCAGCTCGAACAGGCGGCGGCGCTCGGCGTACGACGTCTCCGCGACCGGGTCCGGGTCGATGAAGATGTGCCGGTGGTCGAAGGCGGCGACCAGACGGATGTGCTCGGAGAGCAGCATGCCGTTGCCGAACACGTCACCGGACATGTCACCGATGCCGACGACCGTGAAGTCCTCGGTCTGCGTGTCCACGCCCAGCTCGCGGAAGTGCCGCTTGACGGACTCCCAGGCGCCCCGCGCGGTGATGCCCATGCCCTTGTGGTCGTAGCCCGCGCTGCCGCCGGAGGCGAACGCGTCGCCGAGCCAGAAGTTGTACTGCTCGGCGACCCCGTTGGCGATGTCGGAGAAGGTCGCGGTGCCCTTGTCGGCGGCGACGACGAGGTAGGTGTCGTCCTCGTCGTGCCGGACAACGTCGGCCGGCGGCACGACCTCGCCGGCGACCATGTTGTCGGTGATGTCGAGCAGCGCCGAGATGAACGTCTTGTAGCTGGCGATGCCCTCGGCCAGCCAGGCGTCGCGGTCGACGCCCGGGTCCGGCAGCTGCTTGGCGACGAAGCCGCCCTTGGCGCCGACCGGCACGATGACGGTGTTCTTCACCATCTGCGCCTTGACCAGGCCGAGGATCTCGGTGCGGAAGTCCTCACGCCGGTCGGACCAGCGCAGGCCGCCTCGGGCGACCTTGCCGAAGCGCAGGTGCACGCCCTCGACGCGCGGGGAGTACACCCAGATCTCGTACGCCGGGCGCGGCGCGGGCAGGTCCGGGATGGCCTGCGGGTCGAACTTCATCGAGACGTAGCCGTGCGGGTTGCCGTCGGCCGCGTCCTGGAAGAAGTTCGTGCGCAGGGTCGCCTTGATGACGGTCAGGAAGGACCTGAGGATCCGGTCCTCGTCCAGGCTCGCCACCTGGTCCAGCGCCGCGTCGAGCTCCTCGAGGAGGGCGTCGATCAGCTCCAGGCCGGCCTTCTGCCGGTCCGGGGACATCCGCGCCTCGAACAGGGAGACGAGGAGGCGGGTGGTGTGGACGTTGTTGCGGAGGGTGTCCTCCATGTAGTCCTGCGAGAACGTCGAGCCGGCCTGCCGCAGGTACTTGGCGTAGGCGCGCAGCACCATCGCCTGCCGCCAGGTCAGCCCGGCGCTGAGCACCAGCGCGTTGAAGCCGTCGTTCTCCGCCTTGCCTGTCCAGGTCGCGGAGAAGGCCTCCTGGAAGCGCTCGCGGGCGTCGTCGCCGAGGTAGTCACCGCCGGCCGCCTTCGGCATGCGCAGACCGAAGTCGTAGATCCAGGCGGTCGTGCGGTCCACGCAGCGCAGCTCGTACGGCCGCTCGTCGGTGACCTCGACGCCGAGGCGGCTGAGCACCGGCAGCACCTTGGAGAGGGAGACCGTGCCGCCCTTCTGGTAGATCTTGAAGCGGCGCTCCTCGGGCCCGGCCCCCACCGGCTCGTACAGGCTCAGGCTGAACGTCTTGTCCTCGCCGAGCTGCTCCAGATGGACCAGGTCGGCGACCGCGGCGCGCGGGGTGTGGTCGGCCTTGTAGCCCTCGGGGAAGGCGTTGTTGTAGCGGCGCAGCACCTCGGCCGCGTGCTCCTCGCCGCACTCGGCGGTCAGCGCCTCGGCGAAGGCGTCGGCCCAGGAGCGGGCGGCCTCGACCAGGCGGGCCTCGATGCGCTCCTTGTCGGAGTCGGACAGCTCGGGCAGCTCGGTGCCCTGCGGGACCCGGACGACGAAGTGCAGCCGGGACAGGATCGACTCGGTGTTCCAGGCGGTGAAGTCGACGCTGTTGCCGCCGAGCTCCTCCTTCAGGATGTCGATGATCCGCAGCCGGACACCGGTGGTGTAGCGGTCGCGCGGGAGGTAGACCAGCGCGGAGTAGTAGCGCCCGTACTCGTCCTGACGCAGGTAGAGCCTGAGCCGCCGGCGCTCCTGCAGGTACAGCACGGACGTGACGATGGACTGCAGCTCGGCGGCGGGCGTCTGGAACAGCTCGTCGCGGGGGTAGGTCTCCATGATCTGCAGCAGGTCACGGCCGTCGTGGCTGTGGGGCGAGAAACCGGCGAGCGCCAGCACCTCGTCCACCTTGCGGCGGATGACGGGGACGCGGCGGACGGAGTCGGTGTACGCGGCCGACGAGAACAGACCGAGGAAGCGCCGCTCACCGACGACATTGCCGTCCGCGTCGAACTTCTTGACGCCGATGTAGTCCAGGTACGACGGCCGGTGCACGGTGGCGCGGCTGTTGGCCTTGGTCAGCACGAGCAGCTTGTGCTCGCGGGCCTTGGCGCGGGCGTCGGCCGGGAGCCGCTCGAAGGAGGGGCTGACCGGGTGCTGGTCGTCCTTGGCGTGGTGCGGGTCCGAGCGCAGTATGCCGAGACCGGTGCCGGGCACGGCGGCGAGCGTGTCGTCCTCGCGCAGCTGGTACTCGCGGAAGCCGAGGAAGGTGAAGTGGTCGTCGGCGAGCCAGCGCAGCAGCTCGCGGGCCTCGTCGACCTCGGGCTTGGCCAGGTCGCCGGGGACGGGCTCGTTCGGGAGGTCGTCGGCGATCCGGGCCGCCGTGTCCCGCATCTTCTCCCAGTCCTCGACGGCCTCGCGGACGTCGGACAGGACGCGCAGCAGGTCGACGGAGATCTGCTTGAGGTCGGCGCGGTCCGTCTCCCGGTCGATCTCGACGTGGATCCAGGACTCGAAGTGCGCGTCGTGCGGGAGGTCGCCGCTGGGCGGGGTGGGCAGGACCTCGATCAGCTTGCCGGTGAGATCGCGGCGGACGACGAACTGGGGGTGGACGACGACGTGGATGCCGCGTCCCTGCCGCGTCAGCTCGTTGGTGACCGAGTCGACCAGGAAGGGCATGTCGTCGGTGACGACTTCCACGACGCTGTGACTGGAGGTCCAGCCGTTCTCTTCCACGGTCGGGGTGTGCACCCTGACGTTCGCGGTGCCCTGCGGGCGGGTCTCGGCGAGACGGTAGTGCGAGACCGCGGCGCCGAAGACGTCGACCGGGTCGCGGTCCGCGAGGTCTTCCGGGGCGGTGTGCAGGTAGTAGCGCTGGAGGAACGCGAGCACGGATTCGCTGTCCGGAGTGCCGGGGGTGCCCTCGCTCGTCGTCCCGGTCGGTAGGTGCCCCCCGACCGGGCTGTTCTCAGCTACCCGTGCGGCCCTCGCGAGCAGCTCGGCCTTGGCTTCGTCCAGCTTGGTCTGCATTGTCCTCTGGCTCCTGTCGCGCGCCGTTGCGTGACGTAGAAGGAAGTACGGTCTCTTCCCCTCCGGCGTAACGCCACGGCCCGGGGTGTCCGGTTCGTTCCGACGCTATGCCGCGAGGTGAGATGAGCGGGGGGAATTCGGCCATTCTCGGCACGCCCGTCGCGTGTGACGCCGCTCTCGTCGGCGCCGCGATCCGGGGCGTCCTCGGCGTCCAGGGGGCATCGGCGCCCCCGTCCCGCCCGCGAGGACCAGCGACCGCCGCCCGGTCACGGAGGTGCTCCGTGCTACCCGGGCGCAGGGCAGGAGCAGGATCGCCCCCGCGAACTATCGCGCTGATCACGCCACCAGGCTATCGCTCCTCACCCCGCACACGTCATGAGCCGTATGTGTACAAAAGAGGGGTCAGAACTTTGACGTTCTGCACAGGGGCGGGGTCGGGGTGGGTGGCGTATCGGGCCATACCTGCCCATGCCGCTGCGGGCATGCGAGACCTGCCCCCGGGCCGGCCACAGCACAAGGAGTCGTTACGGCGCGGCCCGCACGGGCAGTTCCCTCAGGCGACCAGCCGCTCCGCCTCGACCACGGCCTCGGCCAGCGTGTCCACCACCGGGACTCCCGCGCCTTCGAGGCTGGCCCGGCTGTGCGATCCCCCCGTGTACAGCACGGCCCGCGCGCCCACGTTCCCCGCGGCGACCGCGTCGTCCGCGGCATCCCCGATCACCACGGTCCGCGAGGGCGACACCGCCGCCCCCAGCGCCTGGAGATGCCGCACCATGTGCTCGGCCTTGCTGCCCCCGGACGGCCCCGTCCGCCCGTCGACCCGTATGAAGTGCGTCTCTATGCCGAAGCCCCGCACGAGCGGCACCAGCTCCTCGTGCCCGTACATGCTCAGCAGCGACTGGCTGCGGCCCGCCGACCGCCAGCCCGCGAGCAGCTCCGCCGCCCCCTCGGTCAGCCCGCACCGCACCCGGTGGTCGGCGTAGTGCCGATGGAACACCCCGTCCATCAGCTCCCACTCGGCGTCGCTCGGCAGCCGGCCCAGCAGCCGCTCGTAGAACTTCGGCACCGGCACGCAGTACAGCGACCGGTACTGCCCCAGCGTGATCGGCGCGAGCCCCAGCTCGGCGAAGGCCGCGTTCGTCGCCCCGATGATCGCGTCATTGTCGTGGAACAGCGTGCCGTTCCAGTCCCAGACGATGTGCGCGTTTGCCTGCATCCCCATGTCCAAGACGGTACCCGCCCCCACCGACAGCCCCGTCGGGCGGTCGCGTAAGGCCAGGTCAGCCGGGGTCAGGCCGGCCCGACCAGGTTGGGGATCTCCTGCGTGGCGTACCAGAGCAGTTCGTGGTCGTCCGCGCCGTCCACCACGGACTGCGCATCGTCGTCCCCGCCGTCCGCCGCCTGGAGCGCCTCCGCCGCCGCGGCCACGTCCGGCTCCGCGTCGTCGGCGTCGACGTGCACCGCAGCCGCCTTGGCGAGCGGCACCGTGATCGTCACGCCGACCTCGCCGAGCGCGGCCGGCTCGGCCCCCCGGCCGGGGTCGGCGCTCGCCGCTCCGTCCGGCACGTCCACGGCGACCACGACCCGGCGCCGCGCCGCACCGGGATCCGTCGCGAGCAGCCGCAGGGAGGCCAGCGCCGCCCGGCCGAGCGCCGCGTACTCCAGCTCCTCGATGTCCTCGGAGACGTACCACTCACGCAACGCGGGCGTGACGGCGTACGCCACGAAGGGGCCGCTCCCCAGCTCACCCGTCCTGTGTGCCTCGGCGAGACCGGGAAGGGTCAGGGGGACGTAGACGCGCATACTGGCCGCTCTTTCCTGCTCAAAGGCTCCGCTCGGGCCCCGGGGAGAGCGGCTGGCGCGTCTCCCGGAGGGCCTTCAGGATACGTGCGCGTCCCCTTTCGAGTTCCTGCCCGGCCCCCGAACGGCGTCCACCGAAGGCCGGGAATTCACCCGGGGCCCCCGCTCAACGGCGGGCTTTCCACCCTCGACCGCCCCTCGGATAGGTGAACTTCCGCGCCCCTCCGCCGCACGCCCCGCCTTCCTTGCCACGCCTCCGTCCGCCCCGTACAAGATCCCCACCAGCTAGTTACCGCCCGGTATCCCGGGCCCGCCGAACGGGGATCCCATGAACAAGGTGATGAGCCGCACCGCGCCCCAGGTCATGAGCCGCACTGCCCAGCCCCGCCCGCGCCACCGGCCGCCGACCCGCCACGACACCCGCCGCCCCGGCGGCGCCCCGCCCCGCACCCCGGCCAGGCGCACCACGGCCGCCCCCCGGCCGGCCGGCACCGCCCCGGCCACCGCAACGCCCGGCACGCCCGTCACGCCCCCGCGGACGGACCCTGCCACGCCCCTGACGGCCCTACGGCAGCCCCGACCGCCCCGCCCCACCGATCTCTTCGCCGACCGCCTGCTGGCCGTTCTCAGCGGCCAGCGCCCCGTCCACTGGATGCTCCGCCACACCGCCGGCCGCGCCTACGACGATCTGACCCGCCTCGCCGCCCGGGTCCCCCTGCGCACCCGTGGCCCCCGTCCGGTCGTCCAGGACATCGGCTACTACGTCGCCGCCACCGGGGCCGTCGAGGCCTTCGCGCGCATCGCCGCAGGAGACCAGCTCAGGGCCCTGGCCTTCCGCCTGGAACGAGGCCCGGACCTCCGCTGGCGCTGCACGGCGGTGGAGACCGCGTAGCCGCGGGCGGTCGAGCCGCTGCCGACTCCCACGGCACATGGCAGCGGGGCCGGGCCCCCCGAAAGGAACCCGGCCCCGCTCAACGGCTGAAGCACCGCCAGACTCAACGGCTGTGACGCCGCAGGTCACTTCTTGCGGCGCCGCCCGCCCTTGGCCTGCTTGCGCCGCTCCGCCCGCGTCAGCCCGTCGGCCTCGGACCGCACCGGCTCGTCGTCCTCGAGGTCGCGCTCCAGGATGCCGCCCTCGCCGTCCACGGTCGGCGCGGAGAAGTGCAGATCCCGTCGCTGCGGAACGTCCAGGCCCTTCGCCCGGATCTCCGGACGCGCACCGGCCTGCGCCGGAACCGTGTCCTGGACGCCCTCGCCGACCGGCTCCGCGGCCTCGACCGGGACCTCCTCGACCTGCTGCTCGACCTGGACCTCCAGGTTGAACAGGTAGCCGACGGACTCCTCCTTGATGCCCTCCATCATCGCGGTGAACATGTCGAAGCCCTCGCGCTGGTACTCGACCAGCGGGTCCTTCTGCGCCATCGCGCGCAGGCCGATGCCCTCCTGGAGGTAGTCCATCTCGTAGAGGTGCTCACGCCACTTGCGGTCGAGGACCGACAGCACGACCCGGCGCTCCAGCTCACGCATGATCTCGGAGCCGAGCTGCGTCTCCCGGGACTCGTACTGCTCGTGGATGTCCTCCTTGATGGACTCGGAGATGAACTCGGCCGTCAGACCGGCACGGTCACCGGCGGCCTCCTCCAGCTCGTCGATGGTGACCTTCACCGGGTAGAGCTGCTTGAACGCGCCCCACAGCCGGTCCAGGTCCCAGTCCTCGGGGAAGCCCTCGGCGGTCTCCGCGGAGATGTAGGCGTCGATGGTGTCGTCCATGAAGTGCTGCACCTGCTCGTGCAGGTCCTCGCCCTCCAGGACGCGCCGGCGCTCGCCGTAGATGACCTCGCGCTGCCGGTTGAGCACCTCGTCGTACTTCAGAACGTTCTTACGGGTCTCGAAGTTCTGCTGCTCGACCTGCGACTGCGCGGACGCGATCGCGCGCGTGACCATCTTGTTCTCGATCGGCACGTCGTCCGGCACGTTGGCCATCGACATCACGCGCTCGACCATCTGGGCCTTGAACAGGCGCATCAGGTCGTCGCCCAGCGACAGGTAGAAGCGGGACTCGCCCGGGTCGCCCTGACGGCCGGAACGGCCGCGCAGCTGGTTGTCGATGCGCCGCGACTCGTGCCGCTCGGTGCCGAGGACGTAGAGGCCGCCAAGGTCCTTGACCTCTTCGAACTCGGCCTTGACCGCCTGCTCGGCCTTCTCCAGCGCGGCGGGCAGGGCCTGGGCCCACTCCTCGATGTGCTCCTCGGGGTCGAGGCCGCGCTGGCGCAGCTCCGCCTCGGCGAGGTCGTCGGGGTTGCCACCGAGCTTGATGTCGGTACCACGGCCGGCCATGTTGGTGGCCACCGTGACCGCGCCCCTGCGGCCGGCCTGCGCGACGATCGACGCCTCACGCTCGTGGTGCTTGGCGTTCAGCACCTCGTGCTGGATGCCGCGCTTGGAGAGCTGCTGCGAGAGGTACTCCGACTTCTCGACGGAGGTGGTGCCGACGAGGATCGGCTGGCCCTTCTCGTGCTTCTCCGCGATGTCGTCGACGACCGCCTCGAACTTGGCGACCTCGGTGCGGTAGATCAGGTCCGACTGGTCCTTGCGGATCATCGGCTTGTTGGTCGGGATCGGGACCACGCCGAGCTTGTAGATCTGGTGGAACTCGGCGGCCTCGGTCATCGCCGTACCGGTCATGCCGGAGAGCTTCGAGTAGAGGCGGAAGAAGTTCTGCAGGGTGATCGTGGCGAGCGTCTGGTTCTCGTCCTTGATGTCCACCCCTTCCTTCGCCTCGATCGCCTGGTGCATGCCCTCGTTGTAGCGGCGGCCGGCGAGGATACGGCCGGTGTGCTCGTCGACGATCATGACCTCGCCGTCGATGACGACGTAGTCCTTGTCGCGCTTGAAGAGCTCCTTGGCCTTGATGGCGTTGTTCAGGTAGCCCACGAGCGGGGTGTTCACCGACTCGTAGAGGTTGTCGATGCCCAGCCAGTCCTCGACCTTGCTGACACCGGACTCGTGGATGGCGACCGTGCGCTTCTTCTCGTCGACGTCGTAGTCGCCGGTCTCCTCCAGGCCCTTGAGCGGGTTGCCCGCCTCGCCCCTCTTCAGGCGCAGGACCAGCTTGGCGAAGTCGCCGTACCACTTCGTGGCCTGGTCGGCCGGGCCGGAGATGATCAGCGGCGTACGGGCCTCGTCGACGAGGATGGAGTCGACCTCGTCGACGATGGCGAAGTTGTGGCCGCGCTGCACCAGCTCGTCCTTCGCCCACGCCATGTTGTCGCGCAGGTAGTCGAAGCCGAACTCGTTGTTGGTGCCGTAGGTGATGTCGCACGCGTACTGCTCGCGGCGCTGGGCCGGCGTCATGTTGGCGAGGATGCAGCCGACGTCCAGACCGAGGAACTTGTGGACGCGGCCCATCATCTCGGAGTCGCGCTCGGCCAGGTAGTCGTTGACCGTGATGAGGTGGACGCCGTCTCCGGAGAGGGCGTTCAGGTACGCGGGCAGGGTGCCGACGAGGGTCTTGCCCTCACCGGTCTTCATCTCGGCCACGTAGCCGAGGTGGAGGGCGGCGCCGCCCATCAGCTGCACGTCGTAGTGACGCTGGCCGAGGACGCGCTTGGCGGCCTCGCGGACGGTGGCGAACGCCTCGGGGAGCAGGTCGTCCAGGCTCTCACCGTCGGCGTACCGCTGCTTGTACTCCTCGGTGAGGGCCCTCAGCTCGGCGTCGGAGAGGTTCACGAAGTCCTCTTCGATGGAGTTGACCTGGTCCGCGATGCGGTGCAGCTTGCGCAGGATCTTGCCTTCGCCTGCACGCATGATCTTCGAGAGGACGGACACGGGGGCTGGTCTCCTTGCCGGTCGGGCCTGGGACGGTCGGTTTTCCTTCTTACGTACTGAGCAACGGCCATCGTATGCGAGGACCCGGCTGCGCCGGGAGGCCTGGCGGCCCGACGGCCGCTTCACTCTGGACAACGGCCCGGGCACACGGATAGTGCCGCATCCGGTCGAGGAATTGCGCGAAATGTGCTCACCCGCTCACACACAGCGAAAAAGGATGGTCCGCGCGCGGGTGGCCCAGCACAATCGGGCGATGGAACCCGTCACGCTCACCACGGACCGCCTTCTGCTGCGCACCGTCGGCCCGGACGACACCGACGCGGTGTACGAGGCCGTCCAGGACCCCGACATCCAGCGCTGGACCACCATCCCCTCCCCCTACCTGCCCGAGCACGCCCTGGGCTTCACGGAACAGCTCGTCCCCGACGGCTGGGCGCAGGCATCGATGTTCACCTTCGGCGTCTTCCTCACCGGCGGGGAACTGGCCGGCATGCTCGGTCTCACCATGCGCTCCCTGGGCACGGCCGAGGTCGGCTACTGGGCGGCCAAGGCCCACCGGGGCCGCGGCTACGTCACCGAGGCCACGCTCACCGCCTGCCGGTGGATCTTCACCGCGGTCGGCGTCGACCGGGTCGAATGGCGCGCCGAGGTCGGCAACGCCGCCTCCCGCGCGGTGGCCGAACGAGCGGGCTTCACCATCGAGGGCACCCTGCGCTCGGCCATCAACAACAAGGGGGTACGACGGGACTGCTGGGTCGGCTCCCTGCTCCCCTCGGACCTGGGCCTGCCCTCCACGGCGCCGTACCTGCCCGCGCCCGCCCGGTGAAGCAGCAGCTCAGCCGGGACTGTCAGTGGCAGCCTCTATCGTCCGACGCATGACGACCCTTCCGCGCCCGACCACCACGCTCACCGCGGACGACGCCCGCCGTATCGCCCTGCGGGCCCAGGGCTTCCTCGGCGCGCCCGACCGGCGCGCCGGTGTCCGCGGGGTGCTGCGCCACCTCGGCGCGGTCCAGCTCGACACGATCTCGGTGCTCGCCCGCTCCCACGAGCTGGTGCCGTACGCCCGCCTCGGCGCCGTCGACCGCAGGACCGTGGAGGCCGCCTACTGGAAGGACACGCACGCCTTCGAGTACTGGTCCCACGCGGCGTGCATCCTGCCCGTGGAGGAGTGGCCGCACTTCGCCTTCCGCCGCCGCGCGTACCGCGACCGCCCGCACTGGAACCACGAGCTGCCCGAGGGGGTCTACGAGCAGGTCATCAAGCAGCTGCGGGCCGAGGGCCCGCTGACCTCCACGGAGCTGGGCGGCGCGAAGAGGACGAGCGAGTGGTGGGACTGGTCGGGCACCAAGGTCGCCGTGGAGCGCGCGCTGATGTACGGCGAGGTGGTGTGTGTGGAGCGGCGCGGCTGGAAGCGGGTGTACGACCTCGCCGAGCGCGCGATCCCGGACGCCCTGCTGCACGACGAATTGGACGACTCCGAGTGCCTGCGCCGCCTGGTCCGGCTGGCCGGTGAGTCCCTGGGCGTGGGCACGCGCGCGGACATCGCCGACTATCACCGCCTCAAGGGCGAGCAGGTCGACGCGGTGATCGCGGACTCGGGCCTGGTGCCGGTCGAGGTCGAGGGCTGGTCCAAACCGGCCTGGGCCGATCCGGCGGCGCTGGCGACGCAGCCGCGCGGCCGTCACCGCACCACCCTGCTGTCGCCGTTCGACTCGCTGATCTGGGAGCGGGCCCGCACCGAGCGGCTCTTCGGCTTCACCCACCGGCTGGAGGCCTACGTCCCCAGGCCGAAGCGGGTGTACGGCTACTTCGCGATGCCGGTGCTCGCCGGCGGCCGGCTGGTCGGGCGGGTCGACCCGGCCCGCGAGGGCCGCACTCTGGTCGCCAAGCAGGTCACCCTGGACGGCCCCAAGGCGGTCCCGGCCGTCGCCCAGGCCCTGGTCGAGGCGGCGGGCTGGGTGAACTGCACGGACGTCCGCGTGGAGCGCGTCGACGCCCCGGACCTGCGCGAGGCCCTGACGCGGGAGCTCGTCCACACCCTCGCCCAGAGCTAGCGGATCTCGAGGATCTTCTCCCGCATCGCGTAGACCACGGCCTCCATCCTGGAGTGCAGCTGCAGTTTCTCCAGGATGTTGCGGACGTGGTTCTTCACGGTGTTCTCCGAGATGAACAGCTCCTTGGCGATGTCCCGGTTGTTCATCCCGGTGGCGACGAGCTTGAGGACCTCCAGCTCCCGCTCCGTCAGCCGTGGCGCGGGCACCAGCCGGCGCTCGTCGGTGCGCTGGATCATGGACTTGAACTCGGTGAGGAGTTTCGACGCCATGGACGGGCTGATCTGCGACTGCCCGTCGGCCACGGCACGGATGGCGGTGGCCACCTCGTCCGTGGAGATCTCCTTCAGGAGGTATCCGGTCGCACCCGCCTTGATGGCCTCGTAGAGGTCGGCCTCCTCGTCGCTGATCGTCAGCATGATGATCTTCGCGCTGGGGGCGACCTCCTTGATGGAGGTGCAGGCCTCGATCCCGCCGCGCTTGGGCATGCGGACGTCCATCAGCACGATGTCGGGCAGCAGGTCGGCGGCCTTGTCGACGGCCTCGGCGCCGTCGCCCGCCTCACCGACGACCTGGATGTCCTCCTCGGCGGCGAGCACGATCTCCAGTCCGCGCCGGAACAGGGCGTGGTCGTCCACGACCAGGACTCTGATCGGCTCCTTGCGCGCCGAGCCTGCGTCCGGGCCCATGCCGATGACACCGTCGTCGGCATCCTCGTCCCGCATCGGTCCGAAGGTGTCCGCCATCGTTCCTCCCCCTGAAGGCTGTGGCCTGTGGTCCTGTGCCATCGCCAACCCAAGGCAGCGGCCCACCGGTTGGGCCGGTCCGGCCATGATTTCATGCCCGGGCGACACAGAGGTGACGTGCGAGGCGCGAAGTGGTCGCACACCGGTGCCCCTGGGGGCGCACACGCGCTCCAGGGGCACCGGCTCGGCTTCATCCCGGTGGATCAGCCGCCCAGCGTGCCACCCGCCGCGGGGGGCTGCGCCTCGGCGACCATCGGGTCCGTGCTGAGGTGGATCACGCCGTAGTCGTAGGCGTGTCGCCGGTAGACGACGCTCGGTTCCTTCGTCTCGACGTCGACGAACAGGTAGAAGTCGTGGCCGACCAGTTCCATCTCGTAGAGGGCCTGGTCGAGGCTCATCGGAGAGGCGACGTGTGTCTTCTCGCGGACGATGAGGGGGCCTTCTCCCTTGACCTCCAGGGAGCCGATCTTCTTCGTCGGCACACCGTCGGTCTCTTCTTCGTGGACGGGAAGGCCGCTCCCGTTGAGCGTCGCCGCGCCCGGCACGTGGTCGGGGACCTCGGCCGCCGAGATCCGGCGCGCACCACGGCGCGAAAAACGCTTGTCGTGCTGCTTGCGCAGCCGGGCACCCAGCTTCTCCGCCGCCATGTCGAGCGCCGCGTACGGATCGCTGGCCGCTGCCTCCGCCCGGATCACCGGACCGCGGGAGCGGAGCGTGATCTCCACTCGGTCACAGCGGTCGGCCTGCCGGGGGTTGGGCTCCTTGGACACCTCGACGTCGAGGCTGATCACCTTGGCATCGAGCTTCTGGATCTTTTCCAGATTCAGCTTCTCGGCCACGTGCTTGCGGAACCGGTCGGGCACCTCGGTCTTGCGGCCTTTGACGACGATGTCCACGCAGAACTCCGTTCCGGATCGCTCCGCCGCTTCGGCGGAACGTCTCCCTTTCGCACCCGGTCCGGTGAGCACCGGACCTCGGACTCGGTGACTTACACCTCCTCCTCCCCCGTGGGCGAGATCTCCACCCCACCGGCGCGGGTGATAGCGGAAAACCCGCGGCACGGCATTCGGATATGAGAGGTGCGGCCTGCGCCTTTCCTCACAACCGAACATATCTCGCCCGGACGGATGTCGTCACCCTCTACCGCGCCGTACCTCCGTTCAGGTGAATTACTGCCCTCGCCACCTGCAACGATGCAGGTCGGCGGTCAGTTCCTGTTTATTTCGAAAGAATCCCTGGGACCGGCGACCACGGCCGCGTGAAGCACCCTCCCGAGGGCGTTCACCACCGCCTTTTCCGATGCACCGTGCACCCACTTCCCCCTCTCCGGCCGGGCACCGATCCGTCGTTCCCCCCTACCTTCCCGAGTTACGGCCCCGTACACGACTGTTCTCACTCCACTTGCCGTGCCGTCACTTCCCTCGCGCAGGGCCCTGGCCGCCTCGGCGAGCGTGGCGCCCGTCGTGATCAGGTCGTCGACGAGCACGACGCGGCCCGTGTCGAGCAGTCGGGCGGCGCCGGACGTCACCTGCAGCGCACCCGCGAGGTTGGCGAGGCGCCGCCGTGCGTCCAGCCCGGCCTGGTCCGCCACGGGCCGCCGCTGACGCAGCACGGCCGCCACCCGGGCGGGCGTCCCGGTGCGCCGTAGCTCCCCGGCCGCCGCGAGCGCCATCCGCCGCACCGGATCGTGCCCCCGCGCCCGCACGGCCCACCGGGCGGAGGGCACGGGGACGAGCACCACGGGCCCGCCCGCACGGCCCGGAACCGGACCGCCGGCGCTCCCGGCACCACCCTGCCCGGCACCAGGACCGAGACCACCCCGTCCACCGCCGGTACCGCCCCCGGTGACAGCTCCCGCCGCACTCCCGCCCAGGCCCGCCCGCACGGCCCGCGCCAGAGCCGTACCGAGCACTCCCGCGAGCATCAGCGCGCCGCGCTCCTTGTGGGCGAGCAGGAGGGACCGCACCTGCTCCGCGTACGGCGCCGCCGCATGGACCACCGGCAGCCCGGCCGGCTCCGGCACCGGCCGCACCCGCCGCGGCGCGGTCCCGTCCAGCACTTCACGGCACCGCGTGCACAGCGCCGTACGAGGTGCCCCGCAGCCCGCGCACTCGGCCGGCAGCACCAGGTCGGTGAGGTCCTGCCACCACCCCCGCATGACGTCCACTGTGCCAACGCCGAGAACAACCGGCCACCCCTGTGGAAAACGCCCTGTGGACAACCGGGGACTTCCGGCGCCGCCTGTCACCCACACGGATGACAGGCGTGCCCACACCCGGCGGCGCAGGGTCATGAGGAGATCTCCGGCCCGGCCGGCACCTCCGCCCGGGCAGCCGCGCCTCAGCCCGGATAGACCGGCGCCGTGCCGTCCTTGTCGAGCTTCTGCCACTGCGCGCCGGACGGCAGCCGTACGATCCCGTCGTCCGAGTAGGCCACCAGCGGCACCCGCTCGTCCTCGGACGCGGCGATCGCCTTCACGCCGGGCAGCGCCCCGGGCGCCGGACCGTCCAGCGTGGAGCCGTCCACCTGGACGTACCGCATCTGCTGCACGCCGCCCTGCTCCTGGCCGACGGTGAGCAGCCTGCTGTCCCCGGCCCAGGAGATGGCGCTGACCTGCTCCAGGTCAGGTGCCGCCGACCGTAGTCCGTCCACCGAGATGCCCTGCCCGGTGCCGTCGTCGCGCTGGACCCGCCCGATCAGCAGGGACTGGTTGCCGTCCTTCTTCTCCACGACCAGCGCGATCCGCACGCCGTCGGCGGACACGCGTGCGTCCTTGATGTGACCGGACAGGTCCGGGACGGCGACCTCCTCCGGCTTGGCGACACCCTGCTCCAGGACGTACAGCTTCGGACGGTGCGGATCGCGGTCGGCGACCCACAGGTCGCCGCGGGCGTCCCAGCTCGGTGTCGTCAGCCGCCCGGCCGGGGTCGCGCCCTGACTGCTCACCAGCGGGTCCCCGAGCGAGCCACCCGACGCCAGCGAGGTCACGTACAGCGACCTGCCCTCGTCGCCGACCCCGGCGGCGGTGTGCTCGTCCCGCGACACCGCAACCGACTGCAGGCCCTTGCCGCCCTCACCGAGCGGCCCCGGCACCGGGAGCGCGCCCGTGCCCGTGGACCCGGTCGGGATCCGCACCAGGCGGTGCTTGCCGTCGAGGAAGTACAGGTACTCCGGGCGCTTGGACGCACCGTGCCAGGCAGCGCCCTCGGCGCCCTCCTCGGTCAGATCGCACAGCCGGTGCCCGCCGACCCCCTGCAGCTCGACGGACTCGAGCGTCGGCGCCAGGTTCCGCAGGGTGAACAGCATCTGCGTCGCCATCTCGCTGCACTTGCTCGCCGCGACCTGGGACGCCTTCAGATTCAGCGGCACCGTCAGCTTGTTCTGGTCGTCCGGCGCCAGGCCCGACACGCCCTTCTGCAGGGCCGTACCGGTCGGGAAGCCGGACCTGGCCACCACGCCGAGCCAGGTGGTGGGGCCGCTCAGCAGCGACCGGACCACCTGCGTCATCGGGTCGACCTTGCTGCGCACGAACACCGGATCGGCGACCGCCACCGGCTGTCCGGTCGCTCCGACCGCCATATTGGACGCGAAGTAGTACTTGTCGACCGACGTGTAGTTGCGCTGGAAGTCCGACTTGCCCATGACGACGCCGTCGGGCAGCCGGTCGATGCGCCACTGCCCGTTCTTGGCGTCCCGCGTGAGGTGCACCTTGCCGCGGTAGGAACCGCCGGCCGGCTCGTACGCCTGCTGCGCGTCCACGGACGCGACCCGGCTGCCCGCCAGGTCGCAGGTGACGCTGTCGGTCGCCTCCGGGCCACCCGCCCGGCAGTCCGGCCCGATGCTCACCCCGTTCGCGAGGACCGTCGTCGACCGCTCCGGCTGCCAGGCGCTCGCCGCGTCGGCCGTCAGATACTTGCGGGCCGTGTCGTACTGCGGGTCGTCGCTGGTCAGCGCCTCCAGGAAACCCTGCATGATCTCGCCCGGGCCGGCCCCTTCGGCCGGCGGCATGGCGAACACCCGCACACCCGTGTCCTGCCGTGGAGTGGACTCCACGTTCCGCAGGTCCCCGCTGTCGGGCATCGAGGCACACCCGGCCAGCAGAACGACCCCCAGAGCTGTGCATCCCACCGCGCGCACCGGCCGCCGCCGGGCGCCCCCCTCGCGGTCAGCGCCCACGAAATTCCTCCCCTGGCTCGGTCGGGTCCTGCGGCCCGGCCCCATCCGGCCGGGCGGTACTCGCGTCGGGTGCCGGGCCCGCGGCCGATCCGTCGTCCGAACGCCGCGCACCACCGGCGGGCCGGGGCACCACGCGCGCGCCGTTGCCATGCCCGGGCAGGGCGGTCGGATCGACGGCGGGCGTCAGTGCGGCCAGCCGCGGGGCGATCGACGCGCGCGGCGGCAGCCCGGGCCCCTGGGCACCGCCCTGCTGCACCGGCACGGTCGCCCGCTTCTCCTCGCCGCCACGCGGCAGACCGGCGTCGTCGAGGCCGCGGTTGCGGCGCGAGTCCTTGGGCTCCAGCGGTATCGGCGAGCCCCGCAGCGGCTCGTCCGCGGTCCTGGGCAGCGTCAGCCGGAACTGGGAGCCGCCACCCGGCTCGCCCCAGGCCTGCAGCCAGCCGCCGTGCAGCCGCGCGTCCTCCAGGGCGATCGACAGCCCGAGCCCCGTACCACCCGTGGTACGCGCGCGTGCCGGGTCCGCCCGCCAGAAACGGCTGAACACGCGGGTCGCCTCGCCCGGCTTGAGTCCCACCCCGTAGTCGCGCACCGCTACGGCGACCGCGCCGCCCGCGGCGGCCAGCTTGACCACGACGTCCTTGCCGTCGCCGTGCTCGACGGCGTTGACGACCAGGTTGCGCAGGACGCGCTCCACCCGGCGGGCGTCCGCCTCGGCCACGACGGGCTGCTGGTCGCCGACCACGCGTATGCGCGTGCCCTTGCGCTCGGCGAGCGGCTCGGCACCGCTCACCACGCGCCGGACGACCTCCCTGAGATCGATCGGCTCGGCCTCCAGCGCCGCCGCGCCGGCGTCGAAGCGGCTGATCTCCAGCAGGTCCGCCAGCAGCGACTCGAACCGGTCCAGCTGGTCGGCGAGCAGCTCGGCCGACCGCGCGGTGACCGGGTCGAAGTCCTCACGCGCCTCGTGGATGACGTCGGCGGCCATGCGGACCGTCGTCAGCGGGGTGCGCAGTTCGTGCGAGACGTCCGACACGAACCGGCGCTGCATCCGCGACAGGTCCTCCAGCTGGTTGATCTTCTGCTGGAGGTTCTGCGCCATCTTGTTGAAGGCCTCGCCGAGCCGCGCGATGTCGTCCTCGCCGGTGACCTTCATCCGCTCCTGCAGCCGCCCGGCGGACAGCCGCTCCGCGATCCCGGCCGCCATCCGCACCGGTGTGACGACCTGCCGCACCACCAGCCAGGCGATGGCACCGAGGAGGACGACGACGAACAGTCCGGCGGTCGCAAGGGTGCCCTTGACCAGGCTCAGCGACTTCTCCTCCTGCGTGAGCGGGAAGAGGTAGTACAGCTCGTACGGGCGCCCGTTGGGGTCGTTGACCTGCTTGCCGATGACCAGCGCCGGCTGGGACTCCTTGCCGTTGTAGTAGAGGATCCGCGTGTAGCTCTGCGCGGCCGTCGTACCGCCGTTGACCCGCTCGCGCAGGTCGGCGGGCACGCTGGACGTCGGGTTGACGTTCCCGGAACCACGCGGGCTGCGCCCGCCACCGCTGTCGTCACCGACCGGAAGGGTCACCACGTCGAAGGCGCCCGCACCGCCGCTGGACAGCGACTCCACGAGGTCGCTCATCCACTGGATGACGTTCTGCGACTGCCGCCCGTCCGCGGGGGACGCGCCGTCGGCGGCGCCCGTCCCCGTGCCGGTCCCGGCGACCGCCTCGTCGGCCCGCTGCTTGGCCACCGCGAACCCGCCCGTGGCCTGGCTCTGCGAGGCCTTCACCTTCGCGTCCAGCAGGCCGTTGCGCACCTGCCCGATCACGACGAAGCCCAGCAGCAGGACCACACCCAGCGACATCACCAGGGTCGTGGCGACGACCCGGAGCTGGATGTTGCGCCGCCACAGCCGCATCACCGGAAGCAGCGGCCGGCGCACCCAGCGCAGGAACAGCCGCAGGACCGGGCTGCCCTGGACACCGCCCTGCAGCAGTCCGCCCTCGAAGAGACGCCTGAAACGCGCACCCGCCGCCGTCCGGCCGACAGGCCGCCCCGGACGGGACCCGGACCCGCCGGGAGCCGAAGCGGCACTGTCCCCGGACACGTCAGCTCGGCCCGGCCTTGTAACCGACACCACGGACGGTCACCACGATCTCCGGCCGCTCCGGGTCCTTCTCGACCTTGGAACGCAGCCGCTGGACGTGAACGTTCACCAGCCGCGTGTCGGCGGCGTGCCGGTAGCCCCACACCTGCTCGAGCAGAACCTCACGCGTGAACACCTGCCACGGCTTGCGGGCGAGCGCGACCAGCAGGTCGAACTCCAGCGGGGTCAGCGCGATCGACTGCCCGTCCCGCTTCACCGAATGCCCGGCGACATCGATGACCAGGTCACCGATGGTCAGCTGCTCCGGCGCCGGCTCCTCCGACCGCCGCAGCCGCGCCCGGATCCGGGCCACCAGTTCCTTCGGCTTGAACGGCTTGACGATGTAGTCGTCGGCGCCCGACTCCAGGCCCACGACCACGTCTACGGTGTCGCTCTTGGCCGTGAGCATCACGATCGGCACCCCGGACTCCGCCCGGATCAGCCTGCACACCTCGATGCCGTCCCGCCCGGGCAGCATCAGGTCCAGCAGCACCAGATCGGGTTTGGTCTCCCGGAAAGCGGCCAGCGCCTTGTCGCCGTCGGCTACGAAAGACGGCTCAAAACCTTCACCACGCAGCACGATTCCGAGCATCTCGGCCAGTGCGGTGTCGTCGTCGACGACAAGGACTCGTCCCTTCATAAACGACATCATCCCATTCTCGTAACGACGACAGAGGTGCAGGTGAGCGAGGTCACTGGCCGGTGACGATAGTCGTACGAGGCCGTCACTGTCTGCCCCCGGACGCTTCCGGCGGATACGGCTGCGCGGCGGCCGGCCGACGACGCGCCTCGCGGCCGGTCAGGATCACCGCCGCGCCGGCCGTACCGCCACGGCCCCTCCGTCGGCGAAGGCCGCGGACGAAGGGGCCGTACCCGTCTCAGCCCGCCGTCACCGTGCCGCGCCGGCGCACAGCTCCGCGAGAGCCTCGGCGGTCACGGGAGAAACCGCTCCCTCCTCGGTGATGATCGCCGTCACCAGCTCGGGCGGGGTCACGTCGAACGCCGGGTTGTACGCCTGGGTCCCCAGGGGCGCCACCGGAACCCCGCCCCCCGGACCCGTCACCGGCACCTGAGGCGCTGTCACCTCGGTCACCTCGAAGCCGGGGCGCTGCTCGACCTCGATGGAGGCCCCGTCGGGGGTGTGAGGGTCGACCGTCGTCACCGGCGCCACCACGATGAACGGCACGTGGTGATACCGGGCGAGCACCGCAAGCGGGTAGCTCCCCACCTTGTTCGCCACCGAACCGTCGGCCGCGATCCGGTCCGCCCCGATCAGCACCGCGTCCACCTCACCCGCCGCGAACAGGGAACCCGCCGCGTTGTCGGTGAGCAGGGTGTACGCCATGCCGGTGCGAGCCGCCTCGTACGCCGTCAGACGGGCGCCCTGCAGCAGCGGACGCGTCTCGTCCACCCACAGCCTCCGCAGCCGTCCC
Source organism: Streptomyces sp. NPDC051133 (assembly GCF_040682635.1). NCBI lineage: Bacteria > Bacillati > Actinomycetota > Actinomycetes > Kitasatosporales > Streptomycetaceae > Streptomyces > Streptomyces sp. NPDC051133. Next base: position 6,768 of record NZ_JBFBBK010000004.1, on the reverse strand, counting down.
TGCCGGTGGGCCGCCAGGGCCACCGCGAAGGCCGTGCCCTCCCCGCCCGACACCAACGACCCGCTGTTGCAATGGGTGAGGATCCGGTGCCCGCCGGCGGGCAGCAGCTCGTCCAGCAACGCCAGCCCGTGGGCGGCCATCCGCGCGCTGGCCTGCGCGTCCTCCCGGTGCAGCGCCCGCGCCGCCGCCAGCGCCGCCTCGGCCGCCGCCGTGGCATCGCCGCTCCCGGCCAGCGCGGCCTCGTGCGCCGCCTGGGCCCGGCGCACGCCGACGGACAGGTTCACCGCGGTGGGCCGGGCCTCCTCGAGCGCCCGCGCCGCCTCCGCCACGTCGAAGCCGCGCGCGGCGGCGAGCGCGACGCCGTACGCCCCGGCGATCCCGAGCAGCGGCGCCCCACGCACCGCCAGCGCACGGATCGCCTCCACCAACGCCGGTGCGTCCGTGCACACCAGCTCCACCTCTTCGATCGGAAGCCTCGTCTGATCGAGAAGGACCAGTACGGGACCTTCGGGTGGTTCCTCCCATCGGATCGCCGGTATCTCGGTCGGCCGCTTGCCCTCACCGGTTCGCGCCTGCTGATCAGCCATGCGGTCAGTCTGCCCCGGATACGGCACACCATTGAAGACGCCCGGCCCCTACCGCGGCAGCTCCCCGGACGACCACCCCATGGCACGATGGCTGCCAACCTGCCGCCGCGACCGCGGACGGGCACCGAGAAGGAGCTTCGATGACAGACACTCCGGGCTGGGCCTCGCCCGGATCCGCCCCGTCGTCCGAGGGGCGGGAACCCGGCGCGCCCGGCCCCGCCGAGCCCGCCGACCGCCCCGGCCCCGCCGAAGCCGCGCCGCAGCCGCAGCCGGGCGCGGACCCGCAAGGCCCGGGCGCGAAGTGGTCCAAGGAGCAGCCGCCGGCCGCGCAGTGGTCCGCGCCCACCGGCGCGCCCGCCCCGGGCCAGACCCCACCGCCCCCACCGCCGGGTCCCGGCTGGGGCGGCCCGCAGCCCGGCGGGTACGGTCCCGGCGGGTACGCAGGCGGCTACGGCGGCCCTCCCGGCGGTTACGGCGCCCCCGGTGGCTACGGAGCCTGGGGCGGCGGCTGGGGCGGCCCCCCGCCCGCGGCCAAGCCCGGCGTGATCCCGCTGCGCCCGCTCGGCGTCGGCGAGATCCTCGACGGCGCGGTCTCCACCATGCGCGCCCACTGGCGCACGGTCCTCGGCATATCGCTGACGGTCGCCCTGCTCGTCCAGGTCGCCTCGGTCCTCCTCAACGGCCTCGTCCTGAACAACACGGTCAGCCAGGAGTCCCTCACCGACCCCAGCACCACCCCCGACGACGTGTTCCGCGCCATGGGCGAGGCCTTCGCAGGCTTCGGCGTCGTCGTCCTGATCGCCGTCGTCGGCACGATCATCGCGACCGCCCTGCTGACGACCGTCACCAGCCGCGCCGTCCTCGGCAAGCCGGTCAGCGCCCGCGAGGCCTGGCGTGACGCCCGCCCGCAGATCCCCAAGCTGTTCGGCCTGCTCTTCCTGCTCGGTCTCATGGGTATCGGCGTGATGCTCGCCTGTACCCTGCCCGGCATCCTCCTGCTCTTCGCCGGCAGTGACAACCTGGGCATCGCGCTGCTCGCCCTGGGCATCCTCGGGGCGATGGTCGTCCTGACCTGGCTCACGGTCCGCTTCTGCCTGGCCTCGCCCGCGCTGATGCTGGAACGGCAGAGCATCGTGAAGTCGATGGGCCGCTCCGCGAAGCTCGTGCGCGGCTCCTGGTGGCGCGTCTTCGGCATCCAGCTGCTCGCCGGGCTCATCGCCGACATCGTCTCGTCGCTCGTCGTGATCCCCTTCGCCCTGGTCGGCGCAGCCATGAGCGACGGCGGTCTGACCAGTATGTTCGGCGCCGGCGGCGGACACATCGGCTGGACCTACCTGATCATCAGCGGGATCGGCTCGGTGATCGGCGCCACGGTCACCCTCCCGATCAGCGCGGGCGTCACCGTTCTCCTCTACGTCGACCTGCGCATCCGCCGCGAGGCCCTCGACCTCGAACTGGCCCGCGCCGCCGGAGTCCAGGGCTACGGCGCCGGCACCCCCGCGCCCGGCCCCGTCCCCGGGAGCTGATGCGGTGAGCATCACGGGGGGAGTTGGCACGGCGGCGGCCTCGCCCGCCGCCACCACGGCCGTACGAGGCCTGCTGCACGCGGCGGACACGCTCGTGCGGGCATCCGGCGGCTCGGGAGACCGGCCGCCGGTGACCCTCCCGCGTGATCCCGCGCGGGAGGCGGCCCGGCGCGAGCTGTCCAAGCGGATGTACCACGAGAACGACCCCGGCCTGATCCAGCGCGCCCTGAACGCGCTCTGGAACTGGCTGGACCGGCTGTTCGGCTCGGCCGCGTCGGCGACCCCCGGCGGTCCGGTCGGCCTGGTCGTCGTCGCCCTGGTCGTCATCGCCGTCCTGGCCGCCCTGTGGTGGCGCCTCGGCACCCCGCGCCGCCGGCCCGCCTCCACCGCCGTCCTGTTCGACGACCGCCCCCGCAGCGCGGCCGAGCACCGCGCCTCCGGCGAGGCACACGCGGCCCAGGGCCACTGGAACCAGGCCGTCCAGGAACGCATGCGCGCCATCGTCCGCTCCCTGGAGGAGCGGGCGCTGCTGGACGCCCGCCCCGGCCGCACCGCCGACGAAGCGGCCGCCGAGGCCGGCCGCAGCCTCCCCGCGCACACGGACCGACTGCGCGCAGCGGCCCGCGAGTTCGACGACGTGACGTACGGCGGACGCAGGGCCACCGAGCAGTCGTACCACCGCATCGCCGAACTCGACCGCGACCTCGAACGCACCAGGCCCACCCTCGCCGACAGCGCCACCAGCACCGCCCACAGCAGCCGCCAGGGGGCCGCCGAGTGACCACCGAGGCCACCCTGCCGACGACGACCTCCACCGCACCCGGTGCCCGCCGGCTCTGGACCCGCGCGCGCGGCATCACTCTCGCCGTCGTCCTGATCCTGACGGCGGCGGTCGCCATGGCCGCCGTACGCTCCACCGTCCGCCACGGCGAGCTGGACCCGCGCTCCCCCGACCCCTACGGCAGCCGTGCCGTCGCCCAACTCCTCGCCGACCGCGGCGTGTCCACGCGCGTGGTCACCACGCTCAGCGCGGCCGGCGCCGCCGCAGGCCCCGACACGACCCTCCTGGTCGCCGAGCCCGATCTGCTGACCGACCGCCAGCAGACCCGGCTGCAGAAGACCACCGCCGCCTCCGGCGGACGCACCGTGCTCGTCGCGGCCGGCAGCCCCTCCGTCGAGCGGCTCGCCCCCGGGGTCACCGCGGACCCCGCCAACAGCATCCACTCCACACTCGCCCCCGACTGCACCCTGCCCGAGGCCCGGCGCGCGGGCAGCGCCGACACCGGTGGCATCCGCTACACCACCACCCACCTCGACGCCGACTCCTGCTACCCCAGTGAACGCCTCGCCACCCTGCTGCGCGTCCCCGCGGCATCCGGGGGCGGCGACACCGTCGTGCTCGGCGCACCCGACATCCTCTACAACGACCGCCTCGACAAGCAGGGCAACGCCTCGCTCGCCCTCCAACTCCTCGGCTCCCGCCCCCATCTGGTCTGGTACCTCCCCTCGCTCTCCGACACCTCGGCCACCACGAGCGACCGCAAGAGCTTCTTCGACCTGCTCCCCTCGGGCTGGCTCTGGGGCACCCTGCAGCTCTTCATCGCCGCGGTCCTCGCCGCCTTCTGGCGGGCACGCCGCTTCGGCCCCCTCGTGCCCGAACGGCTCCCCGTCGCGATCCGCGCCTCCGAGACCGACGAAGGCCGCGCCCGCCTCTACCGCAAGGCCAACGCGCGCGACCGCGCCGCCACCGCTCTTCGCTCCGCCACCCGCACGCGCCTCGCCCCCCTCGTCGGCGTCCCCGTCGCCCAGGCGGACACGCCCGAGACGCTGCTCCCCGCCCTGTCCGCCCGTCTCACCGGCGACGGACAGTCCCTGCACTCCCTCCTCTTCGGACCGCCGCCCGGCGACGACGCGGCCCTGATCGCACTGACCGACCAACTCGACGCCCTCGAAAGAGAGGTACGCCGTCCATGATGGACCCGACCACTGACAACGCCGCGCGGACCGGGGACGCGGACACCGCCCGCGCCTCCCTCGAAGCCCTGCGCGCCGAGATCGCCAAAGCCGTGGTCGGCCAGGACCCCGCCGTGACCGGCCTCGTCGTCGCCCTCCTCTGCCGCGGACACGTCCTCCTCGAAGGAGTCCCCGGAGTAGCCAAGACGCTGCTCGTCCGGGCGCTCGCGTCCGCGCTCGAACTCGACACCAAGCGGGTCCAGTTCACCCCTGACCTGATGCCGAGCGACGTCACCGGCTCCCTCGTCTACGACACCCGCACCGCCGAGTTCTCCTTCCAGGCGGGCCCGGTGTTCACCAACCTGCTCCTCGCCGACGAGATCAACCGCACCCCGCCGAAGACCCAGTCCTCCCTCTTGGAGGCCATGGAGGAACGGCAGGTCACGGTCGACGGCAAGCCCCGCCCGCTCCCCGAGCCGTTCCTGGTCGCCGCGACCCAGAACCCGGTCGAGTACGAGGGGACCTACCCCCTCCCCGAGGCCCAACTGGACCGGTTCCTGCTCAAACTGACGATCCCTCTGCCCTCACGGCAGGACGAGATCGACGTCCTCACCCGCCACGCCTCGGGCTTCAACCCGCGCGACCTGCACGCCGCCGGCGTACGCCCCGTCGCCGGCCCCGCCGACCTGGAGGCCGCCCGTGCCTCCGTCGCCGCGACGGCCGTGTCCCCCGAGATCACCGCCTACGTCGTGGACATCTGCCGCGCCACCCGCGAGTCGCCCTCCCTCACCCTGGGGGTCTCCCCACGTGGCGCCACCGCCCTCCTCGCCACCGCCCGCGCCTGGGCATGGCTGACCGGCCGCGACTACGTGATACCCGACGACGTGAAGGCCCTGGCCCTGCCCACCCTGCGTCACCGTATCCAGTTGCGGCCCGAAGCGGAGATGGAGGGTGTGACGGCCGACTCCGTCATCAACGCCATCCTCAGCCACGTCCCGGTTCCCCGCTGATGGCACTCACCGGACGCGCCGCCCTGCTCGCGGCCCTCGGTTCGATCCCCGTCGGCCTCCTGGAACCGAGCTGGACGGGCATTCTCGCGGTCAACGGCCCCCTGGCCCTGGCCTGCGCCTGCGACTACGCGCTGGCGGCTCCCGTACGGCGCATCAAGCTGAGCCGATCCGGCGACACCTCCGCCCGACTGGGCGAGACCGCGGACGTCACGCTCACCCTCACCAACCCGTCCCGACGGCTCCTGAGGGCCCGGCTGAGGGACGCCTGGCCGCCGAGCAGCTGGGAGCCCGGCACCGAGGTCATGGCCTCACGCCACCGCCTGAACGTCCCCACGGGGGAACGCAGGCGCGTGACGACCAGGCTTCGCCCCACCCGCCGCGGCGACCGCCAGGCCGACCGCGTGACGATCCGCTCGTACGGCCCCCTGGGCCTGTTCGCCCGCCAAGGCGCCCACAGGGTTCCCTGGACGGTGCGCGTCCTGCCCCCGTTCACCAGCCGCAAGCACCTCCCGTCCAAGCTCGCCCGATTGCGCGAGCTCGACGGCCGCACCAGCGTGCTGACCCGGGGTGAGGGCACGGAGTTCGACAGCCTGCGCGAGTACGTCCCCGGAGACGACACCCGCTCGATCGACTGGCGCGCCACCGCCCGGCAAACCACGGTCGCGGTCCGCACCTGGCGTCCCGAACGCGACCGGCACATCCTCCTGGTCCTGGACACCGGCCGCACCTCGGCCGGCCGGGTGGGCGACATCCCTCGGCTGGACGCCTCCCTGGACGCGGCTCTGCTCCTCGCGGCGCTCGCCTCCCGGGCCGGCGACCGCGTGGATCTCATGGCCTACGACCGCCGGGTGCGGGCCCTGGTCCAGGGCCGCTCCGCGGGAGACGTGCTGCCCTCCTTGGTCAATGCGATGGCCACCCTCGAACCGGAACTCGTCGAGACCGACGCCCGTGGCCTCACCGCCACGGCACTGCGCGCGGCACCCCGGCGTTCTCTGATCGTGCTGCTCACGACGCTCGACGCGGCACCGGTGGAGGAGGGGCTGCTGCCCGTGCTGCCGCAGCTCACTCAACGCCACACCGTGCTCGTCGCCTCGGTCGCGGACCCGCACATCGCGCGCATGTCGCAGGCGCGGGGCGACGTCGACGCGGTGTACGAGGCCGCGGCGGCGGCGAAGGCACAGAGCGAACGCGAGCGAACGGCCGAGCAGCTCCGTCGTCATGGAGTGACGGTGGTGGACGCGACCCCGGAGGATCTGGCGCCGGCACTGGCGGACGCGTATCTGGCTCTCAAGGCGGCCGGGCGGCTCTGAGCCGCCCGGGTCGTCCTTTCCCTTCGGGGAACACCCACATCCGACCCCTGAACGCAGAAAACCCCCGCATCTTTCGATGCGGGGGTTTTCCCAAAATTTGTTCGGCGGCGTCCTACTCTCCCACAGGGTCCCCCCTGCAGTACCATCGGCGCTGTGAGGCTTAGCTTCCGGGTTCGGAATGTAACCGGGCGTTTCCCTCACGCTATGACCACCGAAACACTATGAAACTGTCGAACAGTGCCGCACCACGCTCTGTGAAACGTGGGGCCGTTCGTGGTTTCAGAACCAACACAGTGGACGCGAGCAACTGAGGACAAGCCCTCGGCCTATTAGTACCGGTCACCTCCACACGTTACCGTGCTTCCAGATCCGGCCTATCAAC